>JAADFF010000018.1 GCA_013153035.1 Dictyoglomota bacterium
AAGGAGCGGCGGCTTTGTAAAATAGCTACGGGTTATACTTGATTACTTACATACATAAACGGACTGTGTTGCATTGGGCATAAGATCGATGACTACAGCTGGCTTATTTGCAACGGGTGTTGGACAAGTGACTTTGGCCATGTCCTCGGCTACTCCCTTAGCTGGTTCTGGCATAGCCCAGTAAACATAACCAGACTGCATGTAGCCGCCTTCAGCAGTCATTACAACTATACTTGCGGTAGCCTTCATCGTAGTATTCTTATCCCATGGCCAGGCAGCATCAATATTGAAGTCTGTGGACCATGCACCAGTGGAACCAGTTGAGACTGTTACTGGATAGTAACCATTGTCTGTGTAGTAAATGGTCATCTCTTTGTAGAAGTTGTTTGCACTGGAAATAACAGTGCTTACTCTGCCTTTCTGTACAGCCTTAGTAAGATTAGGGAATAGAATAGCTGCCAAAAGGGCAATGATAGCAATAACTACCATGAGTTCAACTAGTGTGAAACCTCTTTCTCTTCTTCTCATAATTCTTCACCTCCGTGAATTGTTAAGAACTGCAGGTTAACATTTCCCTGCGACACTATTATTATACCACTTATGAAAGACACAAGAACTTTTTTAATGCTTCTAAAGAATCTATGTTGCGATATCAAGCCTTTTCATCCTTTTATATACCAAATTTCCTGTGATATAATACATGTGCGAACATGAAGTGAGGGATGGCAGGCCCTCCACCTCCGGCCAAAGGCTTAGGAGGTTTGTGAATCTGCCGTTGCAGGCTTTATGTTGTATGTATATGCCTGCATGTTTTATTATATAAGGAGGTGTTTCTTCTTTGAAGAAAAACAAAGACAATGGTATCAGGGTTAATGAGCAGATTAGGGCAGACAAGGTTAGAGTAGTTGATGAGAATGGTAAGCAGATTGGGGTTATGGTGCTTGAAGAGGCTATTAGAATGGCCCGTAGTAGAGGTTATGATCTTGTTGAGGTTGCTCCAAATGCCAATCCACCAGTTTGCAAGTTCATTAACTATGACAAGTACAGATATGAGCTGGCAAAGAAAGAGAAAGAGGCAAGAAAGAAACAGGTTGTAATGAAAATTAAAGAGATTCGTATGACATACAACATAGACACACACGACCTCAATGTCAAGAAGAAGAAGATCAGAGAGTTTCTTGAAGATGGTGACAAGGTAAAGGTGGGTATCTTTATAAGAGGTCGTGAGATGGTTCACCTGGATAGAGCAGAAGAGATTCTCAATGAGATTGCTGAAGAGATGAAAGATGTGGGCTATGTGGAGAAAAAGCCCTCTATGGAGGGTAAGAGGTATACTATGGTACTTCACCCTGTCAAACAAAAAGACAGGGGGCAGCGTCAAAAGGAAAGAGCTCGTTCAAGACATCGTAAAGAGAGACGAGAAGAGGAAGGAAAGGAGGAGTAAACGATGGGTAAGGCAAAGGTTAGCAGAACAGCAGCCAAGCGTTTCAAGATTACAGGAAAGGGTAAGATCATGTATAAACACAGTGGTAAGGACCATCTGAACAGGAAGAAGAGCAAGAAGAGACTTCGCAGACTGTCTAAGATGTCTGTTGTACCCCATGAGAAGAGATTTCTACTTGCAGACCTTCTCAATGGTATGAAGAAGAAGTAAGGAGGGATGAAGGGTGAGAGTAAAATACAGCGTTCAGCGCAGAAAAAGACATAAGAAGATAATGAAGATGGCAAGGGGCTTCTATGGAGCCCACTCCCGCAGCTTTAGAAGGGCAAACGAGGCTCTTCTGAAAGCTGGAGAGCATGCATATAGAGATAGAAAGCTGAAGAAGAGAAACTTCCGCAGACTGTGGATTTCTCGTATCAATGCAGCAGTTAGACAGTATGACCTGTCTTATAGTCAGTTTATACACGGTCTGAAAAAGGCCGGTATCCAGCTTAATAGAAAGGCCCTTGCAGAGCTTGCCGTGACCGATCCTGAGGCATTCAAGGCTATCGTGGAGAGAGTCAAGGAGGCCTTATAATCATGGATGTTCGCTCCATCCGTGAGGAGCTACTAAAGAGTTTTGAAAATGTGCGCACCCTTGAAGAGCTTGAGGCTCTAAGGGTGCGCTTTTTAGGTAAAAAGGGCGTTATTCAGCAGGGTTTTAAGAAGCTAAAGGAGCTACCTCCAGAAGAGAAAAAGGCTATGGGTAAGCTCCTGAATGATCTCAGGAAAGAGGTAGAGGAAAGGCTAGCCTCTGTTAGGGAAAGACTCCTTGAAGAGGAAAGGAAACAGCAAGTAGAGCGTGAGCGTATAGATGTAACGATGCCGGGAACCGAGCTTGCGTGGGGGAGCACACATATCCTTCGTAAAGCTAAGGAAGAACTTCAGTACATTGCACGTAAGCTCGGTTTTACCATTGTTGATGGGCCAGAGGTTGAAGACGACTTTCACAACTTTGAGGCACTAAATTTTCCTCCGTACCATCCGTCTCGTGATATGCAAGATACCCTGTTTCTGCCCGGTGGTTTGCTTCTGAGAACACACACCAGTGCCGTGCAGATAAGGGCACTGCAGAGAAAAAAGCCACCAGTAAGAATTTTTACCGTGGGTAGAGTGTACCGCAGAGAAGAGGTAACGGCAAGAAAGTTCCTTGCCTTCCATCAGGCAGAAGGTCTATGGATAGATAAGAAGGTCTCTATAGGTCACCTCAAGGGTGTGCTGGCCGAGTTTATCAAGGGTTTCTTTGGTCCTGGATATAAGCTTCGTTTCCGTCCCAGCTACTTTCCATTTGTGGAGCCGGGTATGGAAGTCGATGTAGAGTGTGTGTTCTGCGGTGGTAAAGGTTGTAAAGTTTGCCAGTATAGTGGTTGGCTTGAAATACTTGGTGCAGGTATGGTGCATCCCAATGTGCTTAGGGCTGTTGGCTACGATCCAGAAGAATATACAGGATTTGCCTTTGGTATGGGTGTAGATAGAATGGTCATGCTGAAGTATGGTATCAACGATATCAGGCTACTGTTTGATGGCAATCAGAAGTTTCTTAGAAGCGTTTAAGGGGGTGGGCTCAGGTGATAGTTTCTCTTAGCATGATGAAGAAGTTTTTAGGTGATGATGTCAATATAGACGACATAATGCACAGGCTTGAGCACCACCTTGAGGTGGAGGTTGAAGAGACATACGACCTTGTGCAGAATTTTTACGATGTTGTTGTTGGAAGAATTATAGATAAAAAAGACAAAGGTTATGTTGTTGATATAGGAGACAAACAAATATTGGTATCATCGTTTGGCACAGTGGACTTGCCCCGTTATATGCAGGTTGCCGTTGCACCTGTTGGTGCTGTGATAGGTGACACCACCGTTGAAAAACGTGGGCAGTATGAGGGTATCATTCCTACGCTGTCTATGCTTGGTATTCCTGAGGTGGCAATGCTACCATCAGAGGGTGGTGTGTCTGTATTTCCATACGATGTAGAGGTTGGGACTCCACTTGAAGAGGCTTTAGGACTACCCGATAAAATATTTGATATTTACATTGCTCCTCCCCGTGGCGACCTTGGTTCTGTGTGGGGCTTTGTCAGAGAGCTTGGTAGGGTGTTTGGGGTAGAGATAAAGATACCAGAGTTTCCCAAGGTGGATATTTCCGAGGGGGATATTGTGTCTATAGAATCTTTAGACGATACCCCTATATATGCTGGTGTGCTGATAAAGGGTGTTCGTATAGAAGAGTCTCCTTGGGAGCTTCAGCGTACACTGGCATATCTTGGTATCAGACCTATATACAATGTCGTTGATATTACCAACTATTACCTTGCCGTATATGGCCAGCCCATGCATGCCTTTGACTGGGATAAGGTCAAAGGTGGCAAGGTTATTGTCAGAAGGGCTAGAGACGGTGAGGTTATCACCACACTTGATGGTGTAGAGAGGAAGCTTGATGAAGATATACTTGTTATAGCCGATGCCGAAAAACCTATTGCCATTGCCGGTGTTATGGGCGGTGAGAATACAGAGGTTTCTGAGGATACGGAAAATATTTTCCTTGAGGTTGCCTACTTTACACCTATTGTTGTTGCCCGCTCTTCCCGTAAACTGGCACTCCGTACAGATGCATCTTATCGCTTTGAGCGTGGTATAGATCCATCCAAGATTTCTGCGTATGCCAAGATGGCTGCAGAAGATATTGTGAAGATGGCAGGTGGCCAGATTATATCTTTTGAGAAGGTTGGCGCTGAGTGGGACAGCAAAGAAGTAGAGCTGAACGAGAAGAAGGCCAATATCCTTGTTGGTAAAGAGCTTGATTGGAAAAAAGAGGTTGTAGACCTTGGGTTTGAGTATAAAGATGATAAGGTTATTGTGCCGTCTTTTAGGCATGACCTTAATATCACAGAAGATATTGTTGATGAAGTTGTCAAGAAGTGGGGATATGAAGCAGTGGAGGAGGAGCTTCCCACATATGCCGTGACATGGGAACCAGATGATGAAGTTGTAAGAGTTGATGAAAGACTCGCCCACGAACTTGCTGCACATGGGCTTATGGAAGTGTGGACACTAAGTCTTATGGATCCAGATGATGTGAAAAAGGCCCGTGTGGGTGAAGGTGTACCACTGCTCAACCCTGTCAGTAAACTGTATAGCGTTATGAGGCCACATCTTCTTCCATCTCTGCTTATTGCACAGAAATCCAATGAGGCATATGGTATAGAAGATGTGTTTTTGTTTGAGATAGGTAAAATATTCCCCGAGCTGAAAGAACAGAGACAGGTTGGTATACTGGTGTCAGGAAACTTTGTCTTGTCTGATTGGAGACATCTTAGTGTACCTGCAGACTTTTTCTTCCTTAAAGGTATTCTTGAAGACATCTTTAGAAGATGGGGTATACAGGCTGAGTACAGACCTACGGAGAAACCATATTTACACCCTGCAAGGGCAGCGGCTATTGTTGTCGATGGGGAAGAAGTAGGTGTTATAGGAGACCTACATCCTGATATTGTAGATGCCTTTGATCTCCGGAAGCGCCCAGTGGTGGCATTTATAGACTTTGAACTGTTTGAGAAGTACATGAATAGAATACCTAAGGCACAGGTACCCGTGAAGTCTCCTGCCTTGTGGCGCGATATCTCTATGATTGTTCCTAAAGGTCTTCCAATGGAAGAGATAATAAAGGCTATAAAAGACTCGGCTGGTCAATATCTTGAGAGTATAGATATATTTGATGTCTTCGAAGATGAAAAGAAGATAGGAAAAGACCTCAGGTCTATTGCCGTGAGACTTGTGTTTAGGAAACCAGATGGTGCTATAGAGTCTGAAGAGGCCGATAAATACATGGAAAACATTTATAATAGACTTGAATCTATGAATATTACCATCAGGAAAGGAAAGGAAAGGAGATAGAAAAAGAATGAAGTGCATCATTACTATTAAAAGAGAAAAAGGTGCATTCAATTCACGCTGTATCAAGTGTTTGGATATGAGATTATGCCAATTAGAAAAGTTGCTAAAAGGGCATGGTATACCCGCACATATAACTTATCCTGGTAGTAACTTATCTTTATCTCATAACTACTCACCTACTGATAGATATATTATCTTAATGGAAGTTCCACAAAATGCATATAGTAGTCAAAAAATAAAAGGAAAAATTTTACGTTTATTGGAATCTTTGGTTTGTGATTGCTGTTGTTGTTCTTCACAGAAACCTTGTAAGATTGCTATTAATACATTTACATTTGATAAAGAAGTACGTTGTGATTGTGAGCCTGTGGAGTCTGATGAGGATATAATTTTATAATTATCTGTAGCTTATAAGTTACAGATAGTATTTTTACCATCAGGAGGTAGTCAATGGACGATAGGTCCCTTACGGCTATAGAATATGACAAAATAATGAAGAAGATAGAGAGAGGGTGCTCTACCCCTTGGGGTAGGGCACTTGTCTCTTCTGTAAAACCTTCTCCTTACTATGATGTAGTAAAGGAGCTGCTTGGTCAGGCCAAAGATGCCACTGAGTTTCTTGGTGCCCATGGCACCCCATTTCTTCGCGCTGTTTCTGAAGAGGTTAGAGGATATCTTTCTGAGGTTAAGCGTGGTGGAGCCCTTTCTATTGAGGGAGTGCTTGCCGTTAAAGATCTCCTTGACCTCATGTGGAGACTGAAAAGCAAGGTAAACAGAGAGAAGTATCCTTATCTACATAGGCTTGTTAAAGACCTGTGGGATTTTAAACACTGGGTGCTTGAGGTTGAGGGTAAGATTAAAGATAATGGTCAAGTTGACGATAGGGCAACACCACGGCTTGCTGAGATTAGAAAAAGGCAATCTGAGCAGATAGCTGCTATTAAAAAGAAAATCGAACAACTGCGTAGACGCTTTCGTGGTGCTATTGCCGAGAATCCACCTTATCGTATTATTCAGGGAAGGTATGTCATACCTGTGCTTTCTACACATGCCTCCCGTGTAAAGGGTATTGTTCATGGACATTCGGAGAGTGGAAAGACCATTTACATAGAACCTATGGAACTCGTTTCTATGAATAACGAGCTTGAAGAACTTTACGAGAAAGAGCAGAAAGAAATTGCCTGGATACTGAGAAAACTCTCCGATGAGCTGAGGGAACAAATGGAAGATAGTGGCATATCTATAGATGTAGCCCTTGATAGTCTTGGTGAGATAGACTTTGCATTTGCCCGTGCATCTTGGGCTATGTCTGTTGATGGTGCCATTCCTACTATCACAAAAGAGCGAAAGCTGAAAATTCGCCGAGCGAGGCATCCCCTTATTCCGCGGGAAAGGGTAGTACCTCTGTCTCTAGAGCTAGGTGGAGAGAATCGCCTTATGCTTATCACTGGGCCTAATACTGGTGGTAAGACCGTGACATTGAAAACTGTTGGCCTTATGGTAGCTCTTGCTCAGACAGGTGTTCCTATCCCGGCTGATCCTGATACAACTATACCCATTATGGACAACATATTTGCCGATATTGGTGATGAGCAGAGTATAGAGCAGTCTCTATCTACCTTCTCTGCTCATATGGTGCAGATTATTAAAATTCTTAAAGAGGCTACAAAGAATAGTCTTGTACTTATAGACGAGCTTGGTGCAGGCACTGACCCTATTGAGGGAATTGCCATTGCAAGAGCTGTACTTGAGAGGCTTCTTGAAATAGGAGCATTGTCTCTGGTTACAACCCATCATGGTGAGCTGAAATCGTTTGTTGCACAGACAAAAAGGGCTATTAATGCGTCTATGGAATTTGACCAAGAATCGCTAACCCCTACATATAGGCTCATTGTTGGGATACCCGGTAAGTCGTTTGCCATAGAGATAGCCAAAAGATTGGGGATGCCAGAGGATGTGCTGAAGAAGGCATCGAGTTATATTCCCGAAGGTCGCAAAGAGGCAGAAGTGCTTATCAAAGAGCTTGAGGGGAAGAGGCAAGAGCTCGAAAAACTGACGAAAGAGATAAAAGAAAAAGAGCTGGAACTGATAGAGAAAGAGAAGGAACTTCAGGAGCTAGGACTTAGGCTCAAGCAGAAAGAGGAAAGGGTTATGACAAGGGCTTGGCAGGAGGCCGAAGAGATTATCAAGGCCGTTGATGAAGAGGCTAAGCGACTTATCAGGGTTTTAAAAGATAAGTCTGTTGCCGATAAGGAGGCATACGAGGCTCGTACTCGTCTTAAAAAACTTCGTGAGGCAGTACAGAAGCATAAGCTATCTTCTCACGAAGAGGTTAAGAATATAGAGAAGAAGCGTAAAGAGATAACCCAGAAGAAAAAGGTATCTCCTTATATCTTTGTTGATAAGAAGCCCGAGCCAGGGGACAATGTTCTTGTTGAGGCCATGGGGGGACAACTTGGTGTTGTTATTACTATTAGAGGTAAGAAGGCAGAGGTTCTCCTCAAGACTATGACAATTACCGTTCCAATATCTGAGATAAGGGTGGTAGATATTAATCCTGAGGCTTTGAAGAAGAATGTCAATGTTGAAACAACTATGTCTGCTGTGCCTATGAAACTTGACCTTCATGGTCAGAGGGTAGAAGACGCTCTGGAAATGCTTGATAGTTATCTGTCTAAAGCCCATGCGTCAGGTTATTCATTTGTGTATATTGTGCATGGAGTGGGTTCTGGGGCACTAAAGAGTGCTATTCGTAGAAAGCTTCGTAGTTATCCCTTTGTAAAATCTTTCCGCGCTGCCAATTCCGACGAGGGTGGCGATGGGGTAACTATTGTCTACTTTAATTAAAATGTATGTCAACTAATATAAAAAGGGGAGCAAGCTTTTGCTCCCCTTATGTTGTTTTGATAAGATGATTTTCATTCTTCTGGTAGTGTATAGTCCATAACTTCTTTGAGCTTATTATTTTCATCGACAAATACGGCCTTTGGTGGAGGGACATCTTCATCTGGAGTAATATAGGCAAATGCCATAATAACGACAATATCTCCTACTTCTCCCAGCCTTGCAGAGGGACCATTGAGTATGATTTCACCGCTACCCCTTTTGCCGGGAATGATGTATGTATACAGTCGTGATCCGTTATTTTCATTGACAACAAGAACCTCTTGCCATGGGTGAAGACCTGCTGCCTCATAAAGGTCTGGATCTATGGTAATAGAGCCCATATAAGATATATGTTTATCGGTTATGCGTGCCCTGTGAATTTTACCTGCAAGCACCTTAATATACATCTACATCACCGCCTTCTATCTTAAATCTGATATTGTCAATGAGCCTTGCTGGGCCTAAGAATACTGCTGTTGCTAAGACATATATACCATCTTTCAGCTCTTTTACAGGCTGCATGTCGTCCCACGATACAATCTGCACATATTGTGGCCTTGCTCCGGGGATGGCCTCCAGTTTTTCAAGGATATGTTCTACAACTTTGGTGGCATCTCTTTCGCCATCTTTTATTATCTGGAAACCTTCTTTTAGTGATTCATAGATGCGTGGGGCCACAGCCCTTTCCTCTGGTGATAGATATGTGTTGCGTGAGGACATGGCCAGCCCATCTGGTTCTCTGGTTGTCTCCACAGGCACAATTTCTATAGGAAAGTTGAGGTCTTTTACCATCTGCATAATGATTCTTAGTTGTTGTATGTCTTTTTTGCCAAAATATGCCCTGTCTGGCATAACGATGTTGAAGAGTTTGGCGACAACGGTAAGCACCCCTCTAAAGTGCCCAGGTCTGAACCTGCCACATAGATGGTCAGATAGCTTCAGCACATCAACATACACCAGTGGTGCACCATCGGGATACATCTCATGGGTATCTGGTGCAAAGATGTAGTCTACACCCTCTTTTTCACACAGGCTTGCGTCTCTCTCAAGGTCTCTGGGATAAGAATCAAAGTCTTCTCCCTCTCCAAACTGGGTTGGATTAACAAAAATGCTGACAACGACGATATCATTGTCTTTTCGTGCCTGTCTGACAAGGTTAAGGTGTCCTTCATGAAGATAGCCCATTGTGGGAACAAAGCCTATGGATTTACCGGCTTTCCTATGTTCCCACAACACCTTTCTTAGCTTTTCTATGCTCTTTATGATTTCCATATATCCCCCTCCCTCAAAATGAATGCTCATCGTCTGGGAATATCTCTTCCCTCACCTCTTTAGAGTATGTTTGTAGTGCATTTGTTATAGTATCTGCCAAGTTGGCATATTTTTTCAGGAATGTGAAGTTGATGTCTGGATCCATGCCCAGCATATCGTAAAGAACGAGTACTTGTCCATCTGTGTGTTTGCCTGCTCCTATGCCTATGGTGGGTATGGAAATGGCCTCTGTTATGGCCTTTGCCACCTCTTTCTTGGTTGTCTCTATAACGATGGAAAATGCACCTGCCTCCTGTAGTGCCTTTGCAGACTCTATAAGGTATTCTGCCAGCTCGGGTCTCTTTCCCTGTATCTTATAGCCGCCGAGCATATTTACAGATTGTGGTGTCATGCCAATATGTCCCATAACGGGAATGCCTTGCTGGGTGAGAAACTTCACTATATCTGCCTTTTCTACTCCACCTTCTAGCTTTACAGCATGGGCACCTGATTTCATAAGTACTTCGGCGGTCTTAGCTGCAGTATCTTTGTTGTAGTATGACATAAATGGCATATCTGCCACAATAAGAGGTGTACCCAATGCCCTGCTAACGGCTTTTGTGTGGTAGGCAATATGCTGTACCTCTACGGGTAGTGTGGTGTCAAGTCCCTGTATAACATTACCCAATGAATCACCAACAAGCACGGCATCTATACACTGACATGCTTCTATGAGTTTGGCAAATGTATAGTCATATACTGTTACCATTACCAGTTTGCGTTTGCCTTTGAGCCTTTTAAATCTTGGAACTGTCATCCTTTTCACTATTATCGCCTCCGCCACTATGCAGTTTATATATTACATCACTTTGGAGAATGTATAACTCTCTTAGAAAACCCTCAAGTAGTGAGGATTCAATGTCTATTGTCTCCAAGTCTCCTCGAGCAGCTGGACCTGTTAGCCCGTCCTTGCCGTGCTTTAACACATTGTCAATACTTCTGTATGCAAGATTTCTAACACTCTCTATGATCTCTGGGGGGAGTTTTCCTACCTCTCTCAGTAGGGCAAGCCCCATTAATGTGTTTAGTGCTGTAAAGTTGGATATAAAGACAAGTGCTGTATGATAAAGTGCTTTTTTCTCTGTTTCTATTTCAAAGTACTTACCACCGAGTGTCTCTATAATATCGGTGCAAATATCTATATTGCCTTCAACGGCAAATAATACCCCTTTGAAAGATGTATCTGGTGTAATGCTCATAATGGGGTGCATGCTACACTTTTTTTCACTTTTCAGTACCTGTGAAGATAGCATGCCGCTCATGTGTATGTGGCTGGTAAACGGGGCAAATCTTATCAGCTCTTCAGAGGTTTTCTCTATATCTGAATCTCTTCTTACAATAATAACTCTATGACAGGGTAGTGGGCCCCTATAGGGTATATAGTTTATGGCATATTTTTCTGCCAGCTCTTTTGCCCTATCTTCTGATGGTGATGATATATGAATAAGATAGTGGTCTTTGAGATTTTTTATTAGTGCCTGAGCAACTTTTCCGGTGCCGACGATACATAAAGGTTCTTTGGGCATATCATCAGCCCCTTAGCACCATGATGACCTCTTTGACATGTTTGGAGTTTTTAAGAAAATCTTCTGCAGCTTTCTTGAATGTCTCAAGAGATTTTTCCTTGGGGCAACCATATATACCTGCACTGATGAGTGGGAAGGCTACGCTTTTTAACCCTAATTCATCAGCTTTTTTCATAGCTCCTATATAGGCTTTGTAGAGTTTATCTGCTTTATCATCATCCCATGTACCACGGCATATAGGACCTACAGTATGTATGACGTATTTGATGCCAAATTTTTCTAAGTTCATTGCCGGGGTAACGACAACTTCACCATGATTGATATAGTTTCTACCTATTTGTTTTAAACATTCTTCTTGGGATATTCTTGTGTATAATTCTGGATCTCCTGCGGCAGCTCGTGCAATAGCAAGGGCAACTCCACCCCCATGTGAGAGATATTTATTGGCGGCATTGACAATGGCATCGGCTTTTATCTTAGTGATATCACCATAAGTAATTTTTATCTGACCGTTGCCTGTGGGGATAATTTCCTCTTTCATAGTATCCCCCCTTATCCAACAATGATGTCAATAAGGGTTAGCTCTGCACCTTTAGCCCTATGTCTGACAAGCACAGAGACCCCCATGAGTTCAGCTATGCCTGCATACATGCCTTTTATGAGAGAAAACAACCTGAGCTTTGAACGATAATATACGGTAAAATGGGTGTCGCTATTTTTGCGTATTTCTATGGTGTTTTCATGCCATGGTACATTATCTGTAATAAAGTTGATTGCTTCTTCACTTTCCATGAATTTGCAGAATTTGTGGTAGTTGCTAGTATATTGTTTAAACATAATAGGTTCACCTATGGTGATAAACCATTTTCCGAATGTAAATAGGAAAAACTGATATTCACGATTGAGGGTTGATGCCGACAGTCGCAAGAGCTTAATCATGTCTTCTGGGGCTTCTACATCTTCTTTTCCATATTCAGACCATATGTCGTTCCAGATACCCGGACCACCTATATGTTCAACATATCGTTGCAAATTTTTTATTAGCAGTTTTTCCACAGTTTTCACACTCCCCTTATCTCCTCTCTCTACAATTTTAACATACAGGTTATAATTAAAACGGATTAAAAGGAAGGGGGGAATGTGTATGAAGCTGAAATTTTTAGGACATTCAGCATGGCTTATTGAGGGAAGTAAAAAAGTTGTTATCGACCCGTTTATTACAGGGAATCCGCAGGCAAAGGTAAAGGCAGAAGATTTATATGATGTTGATTATATTGTTGTAACACATGGACATGGTGACCATCTTGGTGATACCTACGATATAGCACGTCATAGTGGTGCCACGGTAGTAGCTAACTATGAAATTAGCCTTTATCTTTCTTCTAAGGGAATACAGAATGTGCATAGCATGCATATAGGGGGTAAATATGTCTTTCCCGATGGGGTAGGTTTTAAACTGACACCTGCTTTGCATGGTAGTGCCATTATCGATGGTAAAGATGTTATATATGGTGGTAATCCTGCTGGTGTTGTTGTGTTTATGGATGATAAGGCTATATATCATGCAGGAGATACAGGGCTGACATTGGATATGAAGCTGTTGGCCGATGAGCTAATTGATGTGGCTCTTCTGCCTATAGGTGGTAACTATACCATGGATGTTAAAGATGCTGCCAAGGCAGCTTCATTTGTGAAACCTAAGTTGGCTATTCCCATGCACTATAAGACATTTCCTGTTATAGATGCAAATCCGGAAGAATTTGTCAAAGAAGCTAAAAGACTGGGTATTAACGCTCTGGTTGTTGCTCCCGGTGAGTATGTTGAGCTCTGATAGAAGTGACGAGTTCTTGAATAAAGAATGCTAATAAAGTTGTAATTGAGGTTATTGTTGCCGATGGTATGGTGAGACTCATAAGGTGAGCCATAAATGGAGAGGGCTCTTTTAGCAAAGGAAGTACCCCTAGCCATGTAATGACAACAATTGTGGGGGCAAACAATGTGATGGCCATAACGCTCAGCGTTATGGCCACATTTTTTTTGATAGCCCATAGACAGAAAAATATGACAACAAGGTACATGATAAAGAGGGTTAGCATGAGATATCCTATTTGCATGCCCGGTGAGATTGCTATAATGGCAAGGCCAGCAGCAATGCCCACAACAGACTCCCAGAAATATCCTAATATAATAATGACAACAAGCAATAGTCCGATCAGGAGGGAAAAAACACGCCTTTTTCTCATATGAGATTCGTATTGGGATATGAGTTTCATATTTTGCTCTTTTAGTGTTGTGATGTTGTGCTGGGTAATGCTTGCTGATTTCTGGTAAAATCCTTCAATTTGATAGAGATATGGGACAATATACATCTGCCTATAGTCTGTTGGTTTGCCGTCAAGAAGTGATAGGTATTCTACCCTGTATGCCAATAGTTCTAGGTATCGGATTTTCATTAAAGTTATTTCATCATCTGGGTAGTAACCCGATAAGATATTCCAGTCGGGTTCTTCTCCCCATATAGGATATGGGATACCAATAAGTGCCGATATTGTAGGCAAGAGTTTTCTAGGGGATGTTTTTACCTTGCCTGAGACACATATGTTGTTCGAGGTAATATACACATTGATATCTGCGGGTTTATTTTCTGTAACGTATAATCTTCCGTCTCCGATATGACCAATGAGTCGATATAGAAGTGATAGATTTGGATCTGTATATGCCCTTTTCTCGGTATAAGGTCCGCTAACAAGGTGTGCAAATGCACTGTAGTTGTAAGCAGAGTTAGGACATATAAGTCCGTGAATGAAGGATGGGGCCCCACTGAGAACGTCTCCAACGAGCTTGGTTGTTGGGGTGAATGGCTCTATAGGACTGCATAATGCTTCTGTAGGGATGTTGCTTGAGTAGTGGAAACTGAGAGATAGTGAGCCCAAAACACCGGTTTTGGTAGGGTATATTAGTGGCAAGTCACGGGTTCCCATGGAAGGTGTTATGATATTGCATAGTGAAGTGCTTGGGTAGTTGTGATACCACATAATACCCCCTGCCAAAGCAATAATCATAGCGAGTATGAATGCCAATATATAGCCTACTTTTTTCATGAGTTATCACCTTGGCAATCATCAGGTAGTGTTATGGAAAACACAACGCCATCAATGTCGTTGTATGCCTTAATGGTTCCTCCATGACTTGTGATGATGTTATGTACTATAGCAAGTCCCAGACCGGTTCCCTTTGATTTCTTGGTGCTAAATGGTTCAAATATGTGGGGCAATATATCCTCTGGTATAGGTGGGCCGTTGTTGATTATCTTGATTTCTGTTTCTCTATCCTTTTTATTGGCTTTTATAAGCACTTTTGTTGCACCTGCGTCTCTGGCGTTTTTAATGATATTGAGAAATACGCTACTCATAAGATTTTCATCGGCACATATGGGGGTATTATTTTCTAGCTGTATGTCTATGTCACTAATAATAGCCCTGATACTTTGCAATATGTTGTCTAGGCTTATGTAAGATTTTGATGGTTTCTTCTCCTTCGCAAAGTCCAGTATTTCCCTAACAAGGTTTTCCAGCTTTGAAACCTCATCTATTATGAACTTTATGTATTTGGCATTTTTTTCCGAGGTTGGCCTCTTGGCTATCATTTGGGCAAAGCCCTTGATAGCCGTTAATGGGTTTCTCACTTCATGGGCTATACCTGCAGACAGTGTACCCAGTGCTGCCAGCCTCTCTTTCTGTCTCATCTGTTCTTCCATCTTCGATATATCGGTAATATCTTCAAGGGCAAGCAGTGTTCCCTCTCTAACAGGTATGACATGTATATTGACAATTCTATCGCCCAATCTGACACGATTAAGGATGTGGTACTCCTTGTATCGGATATACTCTTTTATCTCCGGCATAATAACTTCCAACCACTCGGATATAGGAAAGAGGCCGCCAAAGACATGTTCTGACATTTGATGTTTATATCGTATATGTCCCTCCTTATCGAGGAGTATTAAGGCCATTGGACTGGCCTCTATGATATCTTTTAGTAGTTCTGTGTTTTTCCATAACCTCTCGGAGATATCATTAACTGTTTCAGCTATGGTGGCAAGCTCTTTGGGAAGTCCTGTATCTATCTTGTGCTTAGGACTCTGAGCTATTTCTTCTATATCATTTACCAGTTTTTCAATGTCCCTCGTCATCTGTGATACAAGGGCTAATGTAAGGATAATTGACATGATAAGAAGTATTCCTATGGCATTAATGAGTTTGGACGATATCTCAGATGTGTACCTCTGAATACTGCTTTTATCTTCCCAGACCACAACCTTAAAAACAGGCATGCCGTCTATTTCGATGTCTTTGACAATAGTGTATGTAAAATCTGGATTTCCTGAGCCCGTTGCAGGTTTTAGCTCGATAATGGGGATACCATTTTTGCTGGATATCGTTATACCCACAGATGGGAAAGTTTCATTAATGGTTTTTAGGTATGGTTCTGTTTCGTTTCGTATTTCCTCAAAGAATGCTTCTTGTTGAGGCAGGGGAAGGGTATATATATCACTTGTATTCATCTTTAGTATCTGGTTATTATATATTTCTTTTAGTTTTACAGTGATAATACCAGCTATGCCTTCTAATGTTTTACTTCTTTCATTGAGCAGTATGTTTTCTACTTGGGTTTTAATGACATAAATGCCTAAAACAGAGTTGGCAATAATGATAAGTATAGCCAGCATAAGAAAGCGAGTTTTGATAGAACCTTTACCTTTTTTACCTGCCACAATATACCCTCCCTTTTGTACACTATAATAGTATAATCTCTAATGCTATGGTGAAGGAAATGATAATGGGAGAAAATATGAAGAGCAAATGGGCAAGAATATTATCTGATATAGGTAATCCTCTTATTGTGATTACCATGTTGTATTTTTTCGTTGCCTATATAGAAAGATACCCTGCTAAAGATGTTATGTTATTTTTACTTTGGACCACATTAATAGTTGGTTCTATGCTTGTGGCATCTGCTTTATGGGTGAAGATTAGAAGAAACCTCCCTAATATGGATATTATCGAGAGAGAAGATAGATATCTCCCATATCTCGCATCGTTTGTTGGATATCTTATACTATGGCTTATTGCTCCTGCGAGATTACCCGAGTATCCTATGTTACATGCTGTTGTTATGTCGGTGATGTTAGGTGTGCTTATATGTGGCTTGGTCAATCTTAAGTGGAAAATATCATTTCATGGTTTCTCTATGGGCTTATTCTCTTCGTTTGTCTTTCATTATAACTTCGTGGCAGGATTGATTTTCCTCTTTCTTACTGTTGTTATTGGCTGGTCCCGTGTATACAAAGGTGTGCATACTTGGGCCCAAGTATTTGCCGGTGGTCTATTAGGATTTACCCTCGGTTTCCTCTCAATTAAACTTCTAGTGGGGTGATACATATGGAGATAGTTGTTCTCGGTGAACCTGTCTTGAGAAAGAAGGCAGAGAAGGTTATTCGTTTTGATGAGGATCTTAGACGTCTTGTAGCCCGTATGTTCAAAGCTATGTATGAAGGTGGCGAGACTGGTGGTGTGGGCCTTGCAGCACCGCAGATAGGGATATCCAAGTCTTTATTTGTCTACGATATTGGTGGTAAAAGTGGTGTAATGATTAATCCCAAGATTGTTTCTCATTCGAAAGAAACAGAGGTGGGAGAAGAAGGGTGCCTCAGTGTGCCCGGTGTATATGGTCCTGTTGAGAGATATAAATGGGTTGTGGTTGAGTATCAAGATGTAGCAGGAAAAAAGAAAAAAGAGAAGTTTGTAGACTTTGATGCAAGGGTTGTCCAGCATGAAATGGACCACCTTCAGGGTATCTTGTTTATCGATAAAATTACAGATTGGTCTCTTGTTGATGTAAGACCTTTTGCCTTTAAGTATCCTACAGTTGTAAAGTTGCTTGAAGATAAGGGGGTTCTGAGGTGAAAGTTGCTATTTTTGCCAGCGGAGAGTTTGCATTACCTATTACTCAGCACCTTAAAGATAAGGGAGAGCTCGCATTAGTGTTTACCAAGACGGACAAGCCCAAGGGTAGGGGAATGAAACTGAAACCTACGCCTGTGGCAGAGCTTGTTGATGGCGATGTGGAAGTGATTAAAGCAGACAAGTTAAACAGAGACCTGTTTCAACAATATCTCACATATGATGTTGATGTGGCCGTCGTTATAGATTATGGTATATATATTCCATCGTACTTTTACGGTGAAAAGGCACCATTTATGGTTAATGTTCACCCGTCTCTGCTCCCACGTTGGAGAGGACCGGCACCTATCCAGTGGACAATATATAGTGGTGATACGAAGACAGGTATTACCTTCCACAAAGTGGCCAAGGAAATAGATGCAGGTGATATTTTGTATCAGATAGAGTATCCCCTTACAGGAAGAGAAAAGGCTACCCAACTCGAAGAAATGCTTGCCAATAAGGTTCCCGCGGTGTGGGAGACGTTTATAGATTTGTATAAAAAGGGAAAGATAGAGCCTATACCTCAAGGGGAAAATTATACATATGCACCTATGTTCGAAAAGTCTATGTTTCATATAGATTTTAGAAAACCATGTGATGAAATTGATAGACTTGTCCGCTCGCTTGCCGATGTTCCCGGTGCATATGGTATCTTTAAAGGGAAGAGGGTAAAGATACTATATGGTGAATGCGAAAGTATAGGGTCTCATGGAGAGGTCGGTAGCGTTATATGGGCCGATAAAGACAGATTTGGTATACAGACGGGGAGGGGTGTTTATATTCCCCTTGAACTTAAGCCCGAGGGTAAGAAGGCCATGTCTGTAGAAGACTTTATTAGGGGGTATAAGCCGGAGGTTGGTGACATTTGGTCTTAGATTTTTATAGTACATTACTGCTAATAACGGGGCTTTATCTGCTGTGGAATGTTGTTTGGTATGGTTGGCATATTGGTGCTATTGGTGCTAAAGGTGTTTTGCCTGTTTCTCCTTCCCATATTGCGAAGGAATTTTTGTTTCCATTTGTAACGGTTGTTGTCAAGAGAAGGTTTCCTACAATGTTTTACTATGAAGATAAGGGAAGGGTGCTTATTATCCCTAAGTTCTTTATGGGAGATATTAAATTAGGCAAACAAGTATGTCTGCTATTTATCATTGGTAGGGTATTACAGTCTCTATCTGGTGAATGGTTTGTACCTATTCGTAGATGGTTTGAGATTATTGCTAAGTGGCTGTTTATATTCTCGCCTGTTTTATGGTGGATAGGTGGTAAACCAGCGTTAGCATGGGATTTGTTTATTATCGTTGTGCTACTGTTGTTTGTTGCATACTGGGATACAGACGGATATATTAGAGCTCTCATTATGTATACACAACAAGCAGATCTTTCAGAGGAGATACAAGATTACCTTCACTCTTTACGCTTTTATCCGTTTTCTTTGTTCCTTGTACTCCGAACTCCTCTTGATATTATTGCCGTTGTGGGAGGGAGAAATAAAAGTGGATAAGAAATTAATTATGGATTATAGTCTCGATGAACTCAAGACCATTTTGCAAGAGGCGGGCTTTCAAGGATATAGGGCTAAGCAGATATGGGATTGGATGTATGGTAAGTTTGTAGGTTCTTTTGATGAAATGGCCAATATTCCCAAGACACTCAGAGAATATTTGAAAGAACATTTCTATTTGTCGCCGTATGATATTGTAGAAGCGTCTGAGGGCACAGATAGCACTAAGTATCTTCTCCGTTCGAAGATAGATGGAGAACTGATAGAAGCCGTGTATATGAATTTTGAAGGTAAAGATGATACTTGGCATACAGCATGCATTTCCGTGCAGGTGGGATGTCCTGTGGGTTGTAAGTTTTGCCAGACAGGACTCAGTGGTTTTTCACGTAACCTTACAGCTGGTGAAATTATAGGGCAGATATGGATTTTTGAGCACATGAAAAAAGAGGTTGACCGCATTGTATTTATGGGAATGGGAGAACCTCTTTTGAACTTTGATAATGTGTATAAGTCTATCAAAGTTTTTACCGATAAAAGGGCATTTGGTATGTCTCCCCGTAGAATTACTCTCTCTACTGTTGGTATTATTGAGGGTATGAAAAAGCTTCTTGATAGCGATTTAAAGGTGCATTTGGCTGTTTCAGTGCATGCTCCATTGCATGATTTGAGAATGTCACTTGTTCCAGTAGAGGATTCTAATCCCATAGATAAGGTGCTTGATATGGCTCATCAGTATGCTAAAGATAGAGGTGTTAGACTAACAGCTGAATATGTCATGCTCGATGGTATTAATGATTCCTTAGAGCATGCAGAAGCATTGGCAAGGCTTCTGAGAGGGAAAGTCAAACGCATTAATCTTATTCCCTACAATGATACATTTGCCGGTTTTCGTAGGCCACCTGAGGAAAGAATATTAGCCTTTCAAAACCACCTTAAAGATAAGGGTTTTATTGTTACAGTGAGAAAATCTGTGGGTAAAGATGTAGATGCAGCCTGTGGCATGCTTAGGAGGCGAAACCTATGAGAAAAGTTTTGAGATATCTTGTTCATGTTCTACTCCTAGCCACGCTTATATGGGGTGTTATTGGGCTTGGTATGTATTACTGGTTAACAGATAGAGAAAGAGTTTCTGTAGGTCGTAGGGCTCCTGATGTTTCAGATATGTATATTTCTGATGCCATTACCAAGCTGTGGGAAAGCGATTTATCCTTTGACATTAAACCTATACAGGCAGATATTAGTGTCGGCTATGTTGTGGCCCAAATACCTGTTCCCGGTACTTTGATGGGTAGCGGTGAGAAGGTCACACTTATTGTCAGCACAGGGCTGAATACGGCTACGGTACCAGCTGTAGTGGGTATGGATGCAGCTGATGCTATCAAGAAAATCAGAGATGCAGGTCTTCGGGTTAAAGATGTTATTGAGGTGCCCGATGGTGGTAATTTTGTTGTGAAATCCATAACTCCGGGACCGGGTTCCAAACTGGCCTTGGGTGAGGGTGTTGTTCTTACCGTATCTATTCCTGAAGAGGTAAGAGTCCCTTATGTTGTAGGATTACCACTACCTATAGCTGAAAAGAAGATTACAGATGTAGGGTTAAAGGTTGGCAAGATTACATATAAGTATGTTGAGGGTATCAAACTTGAGACGGTAAAGGCACAATTCCCCCGTTCAGGTATATACAGATGGAAAGGTGAAACAGTAGATTTGGAGGTGTGGACTGGTGACTATCAGAAGACTGTCCAGAGTGATCAAAATTGATAGATATAATGCTTGGGTTGAAATAGATGGAGAGGAAAAGTATGCCCATGTAAGAAAAAGAGTACTTAGAGATACGGGCATATATCCCGGTGATTATGCATGGGTATCTGAGGTTATCAGAGGTAGAGAATACGCTGTTGAAAAGATTGTGCCCCGTAAAAATATTTTGAAAAGACCTACTGTGGCCAATGTATCCAAGGCTATATATGTTCACACCTTCAAACAGCCTGAGGGTTACCTCTTTTATCTTGACCTGTTTCTCATGAATGTTATACACGAACATATCAAACCTTATATTGTCGTCAATAAGGTAGACCTCCTTTCCGATGAGGAACTTCAGTATGCTAAGGAGGTTATGAAGACATATGAGAATTTAGGCTATCCTGTGATATGGACATCGGTTGAAAAAAAAGAGGGTATAGAAGAGCTTAAGGCCCTACTTGACAAAGGAACTATTGTATTTGCCGGTATGTCTGGTGTGGGTAAGAGTTCTCTTATCAATACTATGTACGGCTTAAATCTATCTGTTGGTGCGGTGTCGGAGAAGATTGGTAGGGGAAGACATACGACAACATATACTAAGCTTATAAGGGTTGGTGAAAAGACCTATGTTGTTGATACCCCCGGTTTTTCCCTTCTTGAAGTGCCAGACGATATAGAGGTGAAAGAGGTATCCAGTGGTTTTCCGGAAATTGCAGAGAGAGAGCATCTATGTGCTTACCCCGGTTGTCTCCATGTTGATGAGCCGGGGTGTGCTGTTAGAGAGGCTGTGGAAAAGGGAGAAATAGCACTACATAGATATGAAAGCTATCTCAAGATTCTTGAGGCTGTAAAGGAAAAGGAGGAAGAGAGAAAATGGCGTCGCAGAAAAAAGAGGAGATAAGAAATCTTGCCCCTGTTATAGAACCTTCTATACTTTCAGCAGATTTTGTTACTTTAGGAAATGCTATTCAGACACTAATCGATAATGGTCTAAAGATGCTCCATATAGATGTCATGGATGGTCACTTTGTGCCTAACCTTGCTATAGGTCCCCAGATACTGGGGTCTCTCAAGAAACATTTTCCGGATATTATCTACTCTGTTCACCTAATGATAGAGCATCCAGCCCAGTACATCGATGTTTTTGCCGATGCCGGTGCAGATATTGTTACCGTTCATGTAGAAGCCGAGAATCATCTTGACAGAACGCTTAATTATATTAAAGATAAAGGACTTCTTGCTGGGGTCTCCCTTAACCCTGCGACACCTATATCTGCTATCCAGATGGTAATGCCCTTTGTTGATGTGATACTTGTCATGACAGTCAACCCCGGTTTCGGTGGTCAGAAACTTATACCCTATGCCCTTGATAAGGTAAGGGTGTTGTCTGAGATTAGAAGGGAGCCTGAATATAACTACCTTATTGAGGTTGATGGAGGGGTTAAGCATCATAATCTTGAAAATGTTCTTGAGAAGGGAGCAGACCTTATTGTTATGGGTAGTGCCATTATGGGGGCAAGTGATGTTAAAGAGGCATTTGTATCGGCAGAAAATATTGCAGAGTCCTTTAGACGATAGTGGATTTACCCTGGTAGAGCTTCTTGTTGTCATTATTATATTGGGTATACTTCTGGCCATTGCTTTACCTCGCTATGAAAATGCCATACAAGTGGCCAAGATAAAGGCGCATATGGAAAATGTTCACAACATATTGATGAAAGCCGAAGAATATGCTCTTATTCGAGAGATGGAAGGTAAACGTCCGTATCCATACTTTGCTACCACACCTACCTCTTGCGGGGAATCTAATCTGTGGGAGTGGACACTTGCTTTGGGCCTGACAGGCTGGGGAGACAAAGCGAATCCTTTGGCATTTGATCATCCTCCAATCTGTCCCTTAAATGGAAAGCCTTATGCCTTTACAGACTGTGTATATGATATTCCCGGTATAAAATCCTGCGACAAAGGGTATGCCCATCTCATATACTATTTGTCTCCAGATGGTTATAGTCCACCTGTGGTTATATATTGCAAGCCTTAGTTTTCTTCAATACCCCAAAATTCCTTCTTTGGTGGACGAGATAGTAGGTCGGCGAGTACCCTGCGTATCGGTTTTCCCTCGTGTAAAACAGAGGCTACGGCATCAACAATGGGTGTTTCTACACTCAGCTCGTGAGAAAGTTTTTTCATTGCCAGTGAGGTTTTGTATCCTTCAGGATATCCTTTGAGTCTTGAGAGGGCGTCATCTACACTCAGGCCTCTGCCTATGTTCCAACCCAATGAATAGTTTCTCGATTCTTTAGATGAGCATGTCAGAATAATATCTCCTACACCGGCCAGTCCCATAAAAGTTTTCATTTGAGCTCCTAGTGCTATACCAAGTCTTGTCAATTCGGCTACCCCTCGTGTTATAAGTGCTGCCCTTGTGTTTTCTCCCAGTCCTAACCCAGCAACGGCACCACTAGCAATAGCAAGTACATTTTTATATGCACCTGCCAGTTCTACTCCAACAAGGTCTTCGGCACTATATATTCTTAGTGCTGGAGTCGACCAATCCTTTATCAGCTGACATGTGTGTTTTTCTGGACCCACTAGTACAACAGCTGTGGGGAAACCCTTGAGTATTTCTCTAGCAAATGATGGCCCAGACAAGGCTAAGAAAGTGCCTAGGGGGAATATCTCTCTAAATATCTCATGGGCAAACATGCCCGTGTCTACCTCAATACCCTTTGAGGTATTGATGATAATGGGGTTTTCTATGTGCTCTTTTAGTTTGCCCCAAACATTTCTCAGATATGGTGTGGGTACAGCTGAAATGATATGTGGAGCGTTAGCAACAAGACTCATATCATTGGTAGCTTTGAGGTCATATGGCAGTAGAAACTCGCTCATGTGTTTGGGGTTGCGATGATGTGCATTGATATGTTCTACAAGCTCAGGGTCTCTTCCCCACCACAGCACATCATAGCCCAGCTTGTAAAAATGGGCAGCGAGGGCTGTGCCCAAGCTGCCCGTTCCCAGTATTCCTATCTTCACTTTACGGCACCATCCTGTGAAGCATTCTTGGGAATGGAATGGTCTCTCTAATGTGTGGTAGTTTGGCTATCCAGGCTACTGTTCTTTCAAGACCCAGTCCAAAACCAGAGTGAGGTACTGTTCCATACTTTCTCAGGTCAAGATACCACTGATAATCTTCTTCGGGAAGTCCCCACTCCTGTATACGCTGCTTGAGAAGGTCATAATCATATATACGTTCACTACCACCTATAATTTCACCGTAGCCCTCTGGTGCAAGAAGGTCTGCTGCAAGTACTACTTCAGGCCTATTCGGATCAGGTTGCATATAAAAAGCCTTCATCTTGGTGGGGAAGTGGGTAATAAATACGGGTTTGTCAAACTTATTGGAGATATATGTTTCATGTGGTGCTCCAAAGTCTTCTCCCCACTCTATCTTTTCAAGCTCTGGGTCGCCAGACTTCTTCAGCATTTCTATAGCTTCATCATATGTAACACGGGGGAATGGTGGTTTAACCTTTTCCAGTGGCTCAATAGGTCTTTCGAGTATTTCAAGTTCGTTTCTGCGGTTTTTCAGCACTCTTTCAACAATGTATGAAACCATGTTTTCCTGTATCTCAAGGTTTTCTTCAAAGGTTACCCATGCCATTTCAGGTTCTACCATCCAAAACTCAAGTAAGTGTCTTCTCGTCTTAGATTTTTCTGCTCTAAAGGCAGGACCAAAGCAATAGACTTTGCCGTGTGCCATAGCAGCAGCTTCCATGTATAGCTGACCACTTTGAGACAGATATGCCTTATCGCCGTGGTAATCTACCTCAAACAGCGTTGTTGTTCCCTCAGCAGCGGATGATGTGAGAATAGGGGCATCAATTCTCACAAAGCCCTGCTCTCTGAGAAAGTCCATAATGGCACTTTGTATCTCATCTCTAATACGCATAATAGCCCACTGCTTTTTGGAGCGTAGCCATAGATGTCTGTGGTCCATAAGGAACTCGACACCGTGAGATTTCTTTGTAATGGGGTAGCCATCGGCTATCTGGAAGATTTCAATGTCTGTAACATCAAGCTCGTATCCTCCGGGTGCTCTTTTTTCCTCTCTAACTGTGCCTCTAACGATCAGAGAGGTTTCTAGTGTGAGGTCATCAAATTTATCCCATACCTCTTCAGGTAGATTGTTTTTCACCATAACACCCTGAACAATGCCACTACCATCTCTAACGAGAATAAACCTTACCTTACCAATATCTCTCTTGTTGTAAAGCCAGCCTTTCAGTTCTACCTCTTGGCCAACATATTTTCCTAAGTCTGCAACCCTGTATTTCTGCATATGTCACACCTCCGTGCCTTTTTTCTAATTATATCTGTTTTATA
The DNA here is from genome assembly GCA_013153035.1 of Dictyoglomota bacterium. Lineage (GTDB taxonomy): Bacteria > Coprothermobacterota > Coprothermobacteria > Coprothermobacterales > JAADFF01 > JAADFF01. The sequence continues at coordinate 24,735 of JAADFF010000018.1, forward strand.
CCTAACACCATGTGGTGGTAGAATATCTATACGCTTATAAAGAAAGTTTATCGCAGTCTTAGGAGGTGAAGCAGTGATGGATGGAAAGGTGTTTGTAACAGTAGAGAAGGGTATGCGTGTAGAAGTACCAGAGGGCACCAAGATTTTAGATGTTCTTCCCCAGGTTAAAGACCTCATTGAGGAAAAGTATGGTTCTCTTGATAATGTTGTTGCTGCAAGGGTAGATGGTCACCTTGTAGACCTTCACTATAAACTGATAAGGGATGTTAAGCTTGATTTTATAGATGCACACACCGTAACAGGACGTCGTATCATTGAAAGAAGCTATGTGTTTCTTCTAACCCTTGCCGCTCGTGATGTGCTGGGCAATGAAAATGTTCTTGTGGAGCATTCTTATAACCAGGGACTTTATGGCAGACTTCGTGACAGAGAGATCACATATAGTGAAATTGAACAGATTAAAGAGAAGATGTGGGAATATGTCAAGAAGGCTATCAAGTTTGAGTTTGTGGAGATGGACAGAAAAGAGGCTATAGAGCTGTTTAAGAAGGAAAATCGTGATGATAAGGTTAGACTCTTTGAAACGATGTATACCAAGACGGTCACTTTATACAAGGCCGAAGGTACTGATTACTATGATTATGTGTTCCTGCCACTTGTTCCAGATACCAGCTATCTTAATGCATTTGACCTGATCATATATCCACCGGGCTTTGTACTTGTTCTTCCCGAGCCTAAGAACTACCGTAAACCTGCTAAGTTTGAAGAGATTGTTATGCTCTATAAGGCATTTCAGGAACATAGAAACTGGCTTTCTCTTATGGGACTTCCCGATGTTGGTGCTCTCAATAAGATGATCGTTTCCGGTAAGGCTAAGGAGATAATAATGGTGGCAGAAGCTCTACAGGAGAAGAAGATAGCCGAGATTGCCGATAAGATAGCTGAGAATATCAGTGATGTCAGACTTGTGCTTATTGCCGGACCCTCTTCTTCTGGCAAGACAACTTTCTCTAAGAGGCTGGGTATCCAGCTAAGGGTCAATGGTATCAATCCGATTGTCATATCTACCGATGACTACTTTGTGCCCAGAGACAAGACACCCAGAGATGAAGAGGGTAGACCAGATTTTGATAGCATTGAGGCTATGGATGTGGAGTTCTTTAACCAGCAGCTTATGGCACTTCTGAAGGGTGAGGAGATAGAACTACCAAGATACAACTTTATACGAGGTGTTAGAGAGCCCTCTGGTAAATTTGTGAAGCTTGACAAGAATAGTGTCATTGTTGTAGAAGGTATTCATGCTCTTAATCCTATTACCACAGCTCAGGTGCCCGGATATACGAAGTTTAAGATATATGTTAGTGCTCTGACACAGCTCAATATAGATGACCATAATCGCATACCTACTACAGATGCCCGTCTCATTCGCCGTATGGTGAGAGATAGTCTGTTTAGGGGATATGGTGTTATAGATACTCTCAGACAGTGGCCACTGGTGAGGAGGGGAGAAGATAGATATATCTTCCCATATCAAGAAGAGGCCGATGTATTCTTTAACTCGGCACTACCATATGAGCTTAGTGTTCTTAGACCACTGGTAGAGCCACTTTTACAAGCTGTGCCCAAACTGTATCCCGAGTATGCTGAGGCAGAGAGACTTCTTAAGTTCATCAGACACTTTGAGCCATTGTCTACGACATTTGTACCTCGCACCTCACTTCTTAGAGAGTTTGTGGGAGGTAGTCTTTTTGAATACTAAGGTATCACGTAAGGGCAAATGGAAATTCTTGCTGGTGGCGGTGCTTATTGTAAGCGCCGCCGCTGTTTTGATATACTACCGCACACGGGTAGAACATGTTGTAATGAATCCTCCTCTAAGAGGCTATGTGAAAACTGCTGAAGATTTTAAGGGATTTGATAGTTTATATGATGCCATTTCATCTATGAAAGGCTATGATGTTTCTTACGATGAGTTTATGAAAATTCTTACCAGATGGGGAAAGATGCACGGAGGGCAACCGGTACAGTATGGTCAGATACGTACACTTGACTTTGCCGCTTCGATATTCAGAGATATAGGATATGATACCCTTGCCAAGACCTACTCTGGCAATCCCACACTTCGCCTTGCTGTGTTTGGTAAGTGGATAGATGGCAAGCTTCATCTTGTTGCCATCTTTCGGTATTCTGGTATCCCGGATATGGATGACAGTCCAGACTACATGGGTTTTAGATGGTGGGATTCTTTCTTTGCCGTAGATAGGGCAACAGGTTACATTCATATGAAGTATGTTATGGGTACAAGCACAGTGCCAAGAGGATACTTTGACCAACCTATCCCCTCTGTAGGTCTTCCAGCTACTGCCTACTATACAAAGTTTTATGAGCGGTTTTTAAAGAGACAGGCTATCTGGTGGGGTAATTATCTTGTCAATACCGATATGTGGTATGCCGACTGGGGCGTATTGTATATAGTATTATCTCCTTTAGAAGATTTCCAGTGCAGTAGTGTATCGTTTGATTTTATTCATTCGTTTATGTCTTCAGGACTTGATATTGATTTTCATCAGGTATTGGGACAGGTAGATGTTGTTCTTAATCCTCCTAAAGGGTCTACAGCGTATTATTTGCCTCTAAAGGTATGCAAGCCTAAGTAATTTATGCATATTTTCACAGCATAAATATATTTAAGCGTCTTTCTTTTGTTCTATATCCCCACTGTTTGCTGTATAACAAAACTGTAAGGATAACTACTTGGAGGTGGGGATGTATGAAACAACCACGTGTTGCATATCTTAGTGTTGAGTTTGGAGCACATCCTGATTGGCCTATTTATGCAGGAGGCCTTGGTGTGCTTGCAGGCGATATTTTAAAAACTGCCAGTGATTTGCATTATCCGCTTATTGGACTGGGACTTTTCTATCATAATGGTTACTTCACCCAAATTATAGAAGATGGTAAGCAGAGAGAAGAGTATCCGTATTATCATCCAAGAGACTTCGGCATGACAGAGGTGTACAAAGGAGAATTTACCCTTGGCGATGAGACCGTACATTATATTGTATGGCGTGCCATGGTAGGAAGGGTGCCCCTGTATCTTATTGACAGTGAGCTTCATGAAAATACACCTGAATGGAAGACAACAACCTATAAGCTTTATACAGCTGATAGACCGGAGCGTATTAGACAAGAAATTCTATTAGGTATTGGTGGAGCTCAGTTCCTTAGAGAGGTGTATCCCGGTTATGATGTATGGCACCTCAATGAAGGTCATTCTGCCTTTTCAGGACTTGCACTGCTGCGAGAGTTTCTCATAGCAGGTATGGATTGGGAAGAGGCACTTCAGCGTGTGAGAAGACACCTCGTCTTTACAACTCATACCCCTGTTCCAGCAGGTAATGAGGTCTTTGATGTTTCCCTTGCTGAGAGGTATTTAAGAAAGTGGTGGGAAGAGTCTGGTCAGCCATGGGATAAAGTTCTTGATCTTGCCAGTGTTCAGACTGAAGGTGGACTTAGTATGACAGTTATAGCCATAAGACTTGCCGGTTTGACCAATGCTGTTAGTAAAAAGCACGGTGAGGTTTCCAGGAATATGTGGAAGCACATCTTTGATGTTCCTAGGGCCGACGATGTGCCTATATTCCACATTACCAATGGTGTACATGTGCCTACATGGGCTGGAGATCAGATGCGTGAGATTATGAGTGATGTAGGTGGTGAAGGTTGGGAAACAGAAGTTGATAACATCGACTTCTGGAGCTCGGTGATTCTTCGTAAGAACCATATAAAGCTGGCTAAATCTCTTCAGAAAAAGAGGCTGCTTCTTTACCTGAGACGTATGGGTGTGAGGTGGAATGAAGATGATCTCATAGTAGGCTTTGCCAGGAGAGTAGCTCCCTATAAGAGGGCTGACCTCATAGCCAGAGATCCTGATAGACTAGGTAAACTCCTTGACCAAGGCCTTCGTATTATCTACTCTGGTAAAGCACATCCTGCAGATGCTAAAGGACATGAGATTATAGAAAACCTACATGCCACTATTGAGCGTTATGGTTGGCAAGATAAGATTGTCTATGTGCCTAACTACAATATGGATGTTGCCAGCTATCTTGTTGGCGGTGTAGATCTCTGGCTGAATAACCCTATTCCTCCTAAGGAGGCCAGTGGTACATCTGGTCAGAAGATTATTTACAATGCCGGTCTTAATATATCTATTCTTGATGGTTGGTGGATAGAGGGATATGATGGCATGAACGGATGGGGATGGGAAGGTACCGGTGATGACAGAGATGCAGAGGCACTTATCACACTCATGGAACAGGCATATCTCATATACAGAAAGCATAAACAGTTCTGGTGGGAGATGGTAGAGCATTCGTTCTTGACACTGGCACCGCAGTTTAATACTGTTCGTATGTTCAAAGAGTACATAGACAAGATGTATATGAAGGTAAAAACTATCTAAATCGGATTTGTTAAAAGAGGGATATTTAAAGTGTTTGAGCAATATATAATGCTCATAAAATCCATCTTTTAGCTATCTGGTTGCATAAATATGCTGCTTAATATATAATGTTAATAAGACCTAGCCCTACGCCGTAGCATGAAAATATTTTGAGGGGGTGAAGTATATGGCAGAAACCCGTGACACTTGGGGAACGAAGATTGGTCTTATTCTTGCCATGGCCGGTAATGCTGTAGGTCTTGGTAACTTCTGGCGTTTCCCGTATCAGGCCGCTTCTAATGGTGGCGGTAGTTTTATGATTCCTTATTTCTTTGCCCTGTTCCTTTTGGGTATCCCACTAATGCTTGTTGAGTGGACCCAGGGTCGTACAGGTGGTAAGTATGGACATGGTACTGTTGCACCAATGCTGTATCTCCACGCAAGAGAAGCTGTTAGTCCATCAGCAGCTGCTATTATCGGTGCTCTTGGTGGTATGTTTGCATTCTCCGTTATGGCACTTCTGACCTCTTACTATTCTCAGATTATTGGTTGGACACTTGGTTATTCTTATCTCTCCCTTACTGGTGCCTATATGGATAAGGCCGTTAATACAGGACAGTTCTTCGTTAATTACATTCAGAATCCTGTGTATGTCTTTGTTTTCTGGGGTATTGCCCTTGTTCTTATGGCATATACCGTTTCCGGAGGTGTTCAGGGCGGTATTGAAAAGTGGGCATCTGTTATGATGCCAATTCTGTATGTATTTGGTGTTATCTTGGCTATCAGGGCTATTACCCTTGGAGCACCTGTGAAGCCAGAGTGGTCTGCTATTAAAGGACTTGATTACTTGTGGGAACCCAGATGGGCTGATCTGACATGGAAATCTGCACTTGCCGCTGCAGGTCAGATATTCTTCACATTGTCCGTCGGTATGGGTATTATTCAGAACTATGCATCTTATTTGAAACCCGATGATGACATTGTGTTGTCTGGTCTTGCAACAGTATCTCTTAACGAGTTTGCAGAGGTTATTCTTGGTGGTTCTATTGCTATTCCTATAGCCTATGCATATCTTGGTCCTAAGGGCGTAGGTGCTGGTGTAGGTCTGTCATTTATTTCTCTGCCTAATGTCTTTAGAGATCTTCCTGGTGGTCAGCTGTGGGGAGCCATGTGGTTCTTCCTCCTGTTCATTGCCGGTTTCACTTCTGCTATAGCTATGTTCAACTATCTTGCAGCTATGCTTGAAGAGGATGCCGGTATCAACAGAAGAGTTGGTGCTTATGTTGCAGCATTGACATTCTTCATTATTGGTCTTCCTGTTGCACTTGAGCCAATTCTCACAAAGACTGCCGACTTGGCATATCTTACAGAGCTTGACAACTGGGTTGGTTCTTACTTCCTCGTTGTACTTGGTCTTATAGAGGTTCTCGTTACAGCTACCATGTGGGGACATGGTGCATGGGAAGAGATGAACAGAGGCGCTTATGTCAAAGTTCCAAAATGGTACTTCGACATATTTATGAGATGGATTACACCTATCTACATTGCCGTTATCCTGTTCTTCTCTACACTCGACTATGCCAAAGGTGGATACTTCTCCTTCAATCCTGATACATTGGTGAAATATCTGGGCGTTGATCCTAAGCTTGGTCCTTGGGTTCTTACAGCTCGTATTGTCATCATAGTCGTTCTTGTAATTGGTTTCTTTGTCAGCTACAAGTCTATCAAGAGATCTTATGGTGAGGAAATTGCCCAGGGCAAGGTCCTCATTCGTAGATAAGGGGGTGACCCATTATGGCATGGATAGGATTGATACTATTTTTAGCAGGTGTTGCTTACGGTTGGGTTGCCAGTAATGTTTGGGTGAAGTTGGTATCTGCCTTTATCGTTGGTGGTATTGGCTGGTACATGACCATGACAGCACTGGGTATGTCAAAATCTTCTGCCGCATTTATGGCTTTGGCATGGGCATTCATTTTCTGGTTTGTAGATGCCACAGTACCAACATTGACAACTATCGATTCGGCAGGCAAATAAGAGAGGTATTATTTGGTAGAATAAAGCCGTGGGTATTTACCCACGGCTTTTTCTTTTAGGAGGTGACATGTGTGTCAGTAGATATAAAGAAGGGAAAACTCTTGGATATCTTGGAAGAGTACAGAAAAAAGGTTGAGGCATCACCATTACTTACAGATAAGCAGAAGGAAAAACTGCTAAAGAAATGGGAAGAGGTAAAAAAGAAATATGAAGAGGCCCAGTTTGTCAAGAAGTTTGATGAGAGACTAAATGAGGTTTATAAAGGTGTGGTAAATTATTGGGAAAATAAGCTTTCTCCTATTCTTGAAACTGATTCTCCAGATGAAATTTTGAATATTCTCACCGAGGTTATGGGTGAAAAGGCGGCAAAGAATGTGGAGAAAATGCTAAAGAAGAATCCGTCTAATGTTGTATACAAGATAGCTATGTCTTTCCTTACATATCTTGAGGGCGCCCTTTATGATTTTTCTGACAAGAAAAGAGAGTTAGATAAACTGTATACTTGGACAACACTGTTTGGTATTACATTTTTCTTGGGTCTTCCTGCCTCGGGTTTGTTTGACAAGATAACTTTTATTACTGCTATGGTGTTTGTTCTTCCATACTTTGCCGGTAGAGGTGCTTTAAGAAGGAGATCGAAGTCTGGTTGGTTCCTATTGGCCCTTATGATACCTATGGGACTCTTTGCCGGTGCTATGACACTAAGAAGTGTTCTTTATACCCCTGTTATTCAAGAAGTGTTATCATACCACAATGCTATTAGTAAGGTTCTGGTGCTTTCGATGATTTTTGCCGGAGTCCTTCTGTTCTTTGTGTCTATTTATTACGCCTATCTCATGTGGCGATACAGAGATGCGTTTGTTTAATATAGATGGTATATGGAAAAAGTGGTATGACAAAGGTTGTTTAATACTTGCCAAGTTGGGCAATGATAGATTAGGTATCTCGGCGGCAGCTATTGCTTACTTTACATTTTTCTCGCTTATTCCCCTTCTCCTTGTTTTTATGTGGTTATTTTCGCTATGGGGAGCAGATTCACTGAAAGAGATTATTATGCATGGTATACCCAAACTTGTTCCTGTGTCAGGTGAGTTCTTAGAGCATTTGCTGGAAGAAGCTATGTCTATAAAAACATGGGGTTTCTTGGGTATTATTCCCCTTGCATGGACGGGTACATCGTTGTTTTATCTTGTAGAACAGATGGTAAATTCTGTATGGGGTTTTCCCTCTAAGGGTATATGGAAGGGCAGATTGTGGGGTACGGCCATAGTTTTTGCATTTTTATTGTTTGCCGTATTTCAGCCTGTTCTTCTATATATCTCCAGACTGTTTAATCTATTCGAGAAGATGCTTGGTATTCAAGGTAATTCGCTAATGGTATGGATATTGTCAGGTATAGATAGATGGCTTCTTATGTTTGTTGTATATAGTGTTATATATTATCTTGCTCCAACACGGAGAATTAGAGTCAAGTATGCTGTGGCATCCGCTGCTGTTGCAACATTGGGTACGATACTACTTGAGTGGATTTTTGTTACCTATATTACTATGGGGCGAATTTTTCAGCTGTATAGGGTTATAGCCGATGTGATGTTCTTGTTGTTTTGGTTCTACCTTATGGGGTATATTATCCTAATAGGAGCAGAAGTTGGTTATTTCCTTTATCATATAGACAGAGGTGATTTGTGGGATGAACTTAATAAATTTAGCGATAGATGCCGCATTAAAAGGGGGACAGGTAGCGAAGACATATTTCAGGAAACCTCTGGAATATCGTCAGAAGAGTCCTGATGACTTTGTTTCTGAAGCGGATGTTGCCGTTGAGCAGACTATAAGAGAAATTCTTCTCACTGCAGAAGGTATAGGTTGGCATGGTGAAGAGACAGGTGAGAGTGGCGATAGGGCTAAATACTGGCTTGTAGATCCGATAGATGGCACGGCCAATTTTATAAGAGGTGTGCCTATTTATGCAATATCTATTGCACTGATGGATGGGAATGTTCCCACACTTGGTGTTATTTATTTTCCGGAGAGAGAAGAACTGTTTTATGCCGAAATGGGTAAAGGAGCTTATATGAATGGTAAGCCTATAAAGGTGTCTGGTCGTACGAAACTTGAAGGAAGTATTATTGCAACTGGATTTCCATTCAGGAAAAAGCATCTATTTGATGATTACACAAGGGTGTTTACTACCCTTTATCCTTATATAGGCGACTTGCGCCGCATGGGAGCTGCAGCCATAGATCTTGCCTACAGCGCTGCCGGTATCTTTGACGGATTTTTTGAGTTTGGACTTTCTCCTTGGGATATTGCTGCAGGTATTCTCCTTGTCAAAGAGGCCGGTGGTAGCGTGTATACCTTTGCCGGTAGTGATATATGGGATACAGGCAATATTATTGCAGGTACTCCTGTTATTGCCTCTGATATCAAACATATGATAGATATGGCGCTAGGTGATTGACATGGCCAAGAGGAAAACACAATCTTATACAGCCCTTGATGCTGTCAGTGATATCAAAAAAGGCAAAGTTCACCACTTATATGTTCTTAAAGGGGCAGAGGTGTATTTTCACGATGTTGTTATAAAGGCTATGAAAGGGTGGGCAGAAAAGCAGGGTATAGATGTAGAGGTGATGTATGCCGATGAGCTTTCTTCTGCTCCTGAAAACACCGGTGGTGGAGGCATGTTTTCCTCAGGAAAGCTATATATTATCAAGTATTGGCAAACACCCAAAAACAAGAAAGTGCTTGCATCTTGGGAGAGGTTTTTTATAGAAGATGAAGATTTGTATTATGTTGTTTCTATTGATACATCATCTCGTTCTGGATTTACCATTAAGACCGTGGGGGACAGGGTTGATGTGTCATGTGCTCCTCTAAAGGGTCGTTCGCTAAAGGCATTTATTAAGGCTGCTATAAAGAAAAGGGGTAAAGATATTACAGGTAGTGCCCTTGATATGCTGGTGTCTTTATCTGGTGGAAAGCTCAGTCTCATCGTAACAGAACTGGATAAACTGGATCTCATTGAAGAGAATGTTATTACCGAAGATATTATCTCTCAGTACTTTGCCTTGCAGGCTGAGGGTAATGTGTTTGTATTTTGGGATGCCCTGTGGAACGGAGATACAGGTGTGGCCGGTGAGATGAAACAGGCTATTTTACTGTCTGGTACTCCACCTGCCCAGATACTGGCCACTATTGCCACTTTCATACGGGGAGTGTTGGAGGTAGGACAGCTAAGACACAAAGGGTATTCTGTGAAAGATATAGCTTCTGTGACATCTAAAAATCCATATTATGTTGGCAAATTATTGGGCATCTACGATACTATAGGTATAGAGGGCGCGATAAATCTATTGCAAAAGTTGTACGAACTGGATAAGGGAATAAAAACAGGAGAGATAACAGATATTGATGCCCTTGATGCTGTGCTGTCCTATATCATATCCATGCGGGGGAAAGTGTTATGAAGAGACGATTGTATCTTGTAGGGGGATTGTTGTTGCTTGTCATAGCACTTTTAGGAGTAAACTATGCTGGAGCATGGAATGTCAATGTTATTGAGTTCTACCCTGATAGTGGCCTTGTTAAGCTGAATGGTCAGACAGTATCTACTGCATCAAAACCGATTATTGTCAACAACAGGTTGTATGTGCCTATTCGCACAGTATCCAATCTTATAGGGGCTACAATTACTTGGAATGCTACAGAGAGATATGCCACAATGTATGTACCTGATTTTATCTCTATGCTGACAGAACTCGATGAGAAAGAGCAGGAAATATCTAAACTTCAGGCCCAGGTCGATAGTGTAGGCGTATACGGCGACGTTATTAAACTGATAACGGAGAACTATCTATATAAAAATGATGTATCCATTAAATCTTTGACATATAGTGCCATTAAAGGGGTAGTTGCTTCTCTTTATGATAAATATACTCGCTTTTTCACCCCTGAGGAGGTGGAAAAGAGAAAGATTTTACTCAGCAGTAATGTGCAAACTGTGGGAATTGAGCTGACAAGGTCTTCTGGTAAATACATCATTTTAGATGTTATTAAAGGTTCTCCAGCATACTATGCTGGGCTTATGCCAGGTGATGTTGTTAAGGCCATTGATGGAACATATATTCGTGATATGCCATTTGACGATGTCAAGATGATGCTTTCCTCTACAACTAGTAAAGAGGTGAAATTGGATATTATTCGTAGTGGTACTGCTATGACATTTAAGGTAAAAACATCTTATGTTAGTGCCTCGCCTTTTTCATATTCCCTTATCTCTGTAGGTGACAAGACAGTTGCCTATATTCGTATAAAAACCATTGATAGCGATGTTGTCAAGCAAATGGACGATGCTTTAAAGAAGATATTTTTCACTCATCGTGGTGAGGCAGATGCATATATCCTTGACCTTAGGGGCAATTTTGGCGGAGATTTAGAAGCTGCTCGTAATCTACTGAGTTTTTTCGTTGGTGGAAAGAAAGTATATACGCTGGTAGATGGAGATGGTAACGAAACACCTGTGTATGCACCTGTTAGCCAGTGGATGCTTTCATGGAGTAGACCTATATATGTTCTTATTGATGAGGGTACAACATCGGCTGCAGAGGTCTTTGCCATGGCTATGAAGTCTTATGATAGGGCAATTCTTGTGGGTGAGACAACCTATGGTAAGGGAGTAGCTTCTGCTGTATATAAACTCGATGATGGCAGTATGCTTGTCCTGACAGCATACGAAGTGTTAGGGCCCAAAGGTGAAGTTTTGAATGGGGCAGGTATTCTTCCCCATGTATGGTCTATGACTTTATACGCTAAAGATGAGGCTATCAAGCTATTTAAAAATGGTATTTTGCATCCATCGGATTTGGGGCGATAAACTATGAGATGGCATGATATTGAGGTTGTGTTGGATTCCGTTGTAATAACGAAGAGACCTATTGTTGTTCTTGATCTTGATGATGTTGTGTTTGATACTATGCAGGCTATCGTCAATTATGTTAATAAGACGTATGGTAAGAATTACTCTATTAATGAAGCCAGAAGATGGAGTATAGCCTATGCCCCATGGGTTAAAGATGGCACAGTTCCTTTTCATGAGGCTGTACAGATTTTTCGAAAGGTTGCCAAAGCTATGATTCCCCTGAGAAAAGGGGCTCAAGAGGGTATTTTTTATATGCAGGAGCAAGGAGCTCAGGTTATGTTTCTTACTAAACGCACTATCTATATAGAAGAGGCCGCGAAAAAAAATCTGGCTCTATATGGGCTAGGTGATTTTCCCTTTGTCAATGCTCCATTTGAGCGGGGTGGTAAGGAGCGAGTGCTTCGACGTCTGTATATGAAAGGTGCACGTATTGTCATGTTTGTAGATGACAGTCCTCATAATCTTGAAGAAACTCATCGTATGGGTTTCCCTGTGGTGCGGTGGGATATGCCATACAATAAGATGGCTCCATGTGATTTTTCTGTATCTTCGTGGCGTGAGCTTATCATTCTCTTTGAATATTTGATGAATAAATACCATAGATTATTCTTTGCATAATCTAGCATATATGCAATGTGCGGTATAATAGATAAGGGGAACCCCAAAATATTAATTCTACGGGAGGCGATATGTATATGGCCGGTTTTCTTGATGCAGAAAAATTACTTAGTACGAGGGCTAAGTCCCTAAATCCGTCAGCCATAAGAGAGATTTTCAAATACACAGGTGTAAATGGTATTATTTCCCTTGCCGGTGGTTATCCAGAGCCGGGTCTGTTCCCACTGGATAAAATCAGACAGGCTGTCAATTCTGCAATAGATAAGTATGGGCCTAAGATGATGCAGTATTCTCCTACTCAGGGTGTGCCCGAGTTTCTTGAGTATCTCCGTTGGTTTATGAGAGAGAAAGAGGGTTGTCATCACTGTGACGAAGAGTCAGTAATGGTGGTTAGCGCCTCTCAGCAGGCTTTAAGTCTTCTGTCTCAGGTTCTTATCGATCCAGGAGATATTATCATTGTAGAAGAACCTACCTATGTTGGTGGTCTTGTTGCATTCCGTTCTATGCAGGCTCGCTTTGTGGGTGTTCCTATGGATGAGAATGGTATGGACATGGATATCCTTGAGCAGAAGTTAAAGAAACATCGTGCAAAGGGCGATCCTGTTAAGGCCATTTACACTATTCCAACATTCCAGAACCCAGCAGGTTACATGATGAGTGTTGAAAGAAGAAGAAGACTTGTGGAACTTGCCAAAGAGTACAATGTACTTGTTATAGAAGATGATCCATATGGATATCTTGTATATGAAGGTGAAAGACCACCTACAATTAAATCCTTTGATGATGCCTCCACTGTTATTTATCTTTCCACATATTCTAAGACTCTTGTTCCCGGTTTCAGACTGGGTTTTGCAGTAGGACATCCTGAAGTTATAAGAAAGATGATTGTTGCCAAGCAGGCTGCAGACCTCTGTACTGCTGCCTTTGTCCAGTACGCGACACTTGAGTACATGAATCTTGGTTTCTTTGAGGAGCATCTCAAGACACTTATTGAGAGCTATGGAGCCAAGATGAGGGTTATGCTTGATGCTTTGCAGGAGCACTTTGGCGATGTAGAAGGTGTCAAGTGGTCTGTGCCTAAAGGTGGCTTCTTTATCTGGATGGAATTGCCTGAATGGGTAGATACATATGAAATGTTTAGATATGCTGTTGATGCTGGTGTTGTTTATGTTTATGGTTCTGCATTCTATCCATATCCTGAACTTGGCAAGCGCAATACACTGAGATTGAACTTCTCTCTGCCAACAGCCGATGATATCAAAGAGGGTATTAGAAGATTGAGACTTGCCTACGATAAGTATAGAGAAGATAGAGCTATGTAAAGGGTGTGCTTATTATAAAATGGGAGGGGAGGGGTAGCCCTCCCCATTTTTAATGAAGAGGTGGAGAAGTAATGTATAGTCAAGATGTCATAGATATGTGGAGAGAAAAGTATTTGGAGATAAAAGATATTATTGAGACAAGACTTTCTGAATTTGCTGATGTTTGGAAATATGCAGATGAAGAGAGGTTGTTTGCGGAGTTTGTTTTCTGCCATCTTACTCCTCAAAGCAAGGCTAAAGTGTGCTGGAAAGCAGTAGAGTGTTTAAGAGAGAAAGGTTTTTTGTTGCAAGGTCAAGAAGAGGCAGTAAAAAGCTGTCTTGTTGGGGTGCGATTTAAGAATAACAAGGCAGGTTATATTATTAGGTCTCGTGAGCAGTATTGGAACTGGCCCGGTGGCTTTAGACAATTTCTTGTGGATATCGGCCTTCCCGATGATGTAATATCCGCCAGAGAATATCTCGTAGAACATGTTAAAGGTATGGGATACAAAGAGGCAAGTCATTTCTTACGCAATATTGGATTTGGAAAAGATATTGCCATACTGGATAGACATATCCTGAAAAACCTTGTGAGAGTGGGGGCTATCCCGGAGGTTCCTAAATCTTTAACGAAGAAACGTTACCTCGAGATAGAAGAAGCTATGAGGAAACTTGCGCAGAACATAGACATACCTATGGATCACTTAGACCTTTTACTGTGGTATCTTGAGGCAGGAGAGGTATTTAAATAGCTTGTCTTATCTTGGTGAGTGCATCAAGATAGATTTGTTTTAGCCTTATTGTCTCTTTCGCAGTGTCTCCTAAAAGCTCAATGTGCCTAGATATTCGACCTAATACAATCATTGAACTTCTTGGTATATCTTCTTCTTCAAGGACTTCTGTGATCTGCCTGTATTGAATATCTATAACCATATCTCTTTGTTCCGGTTTTAGTTTAAAAGGTGCAGATAGTGGCACAAGGTCACCATAAGTTTCTTTGAGGATTTCAAGCATCTGTTTCATAACAGATGCTGTATATCCCGGAATTCCCGGAAGTTCTCTTAACATTCGTATATTGGAGAGTATCAAATCACTGCTCTCTTCAATTTTCAGGGCCAGCTCAAGTAATGTCAAAATGGCCAGTATTTCTGTTTCGTTATGAGTCGAGGCTAAGAATTTTATGCTAAGACTGTATATGTCCCCCAGTTCATTGTCTATAAGCTCCTCAAGGTGGGAAATTTCTAATATATTTTCATCTTGTCCACTCATATCAAGAAATACAATGGTTCTGTCTACTTGACGCTGTAAGAGGGATATGATCATAACAACATGTCGTTCAAGGGAGTTTTTCCACTTCACCGTTTATCCTCCGCAGGAGGAAGTTTAATTTGGAATATAACCCCTTGGGGCTTTGCTTGGAGTATGTCTATTTTTCCGTTATGCCATCTGACAACTTCCTTGACAATCATCATACCCAGTCCCAAGCCACCTTTTTCTTTGCCTTTACCACGGGTAACATATTTATCAAATATCTTTTTCTTCATATCTTCTGATATATTTTCACCGTGATTTTCAACCTCGAGTACCACATATCCGTCCTCGTCTGTATATGCTCTTACGATGATTTTTTCTCCTTCAGGTGAGTATTTTACACTGTTGTCTATGAGATTAAGTATAAGGCTCTTTAAAAGACTTTTACTTCCCAACACTGGTGGTAGTGGTTCTTTTAGTTCGTATACAATCTGAATATTTTTATCTCTTACAATAAAACCATATTGCCAGAGGCTGTCTTTGATAAGTTGGGCAATATCTACTTTGCCTGTTTTCATAGGGGAGATACCCCTATCAAGTCTGATTAGGGATATGAAATCTTCTACAAGGTGGTATAGCCTATCTATCTCCCATTTAAGCTTTTGTATGGTATCAAGCATATCGGGGGATTCTGCATAGTCTTCAAGGTGTTCTGCTATTAGGCTCATGGCAGTAAGAGGTGTTCGGAGTTCGTGTATAATACGCTGGAAGACTTCCACCTCTTCACTCTTTGCTGCATCTGCTGCACTACTGACATGGCCTACAATACCGTGGTCAACCTTGAGAAAGAATATCTGGGCCTTTTTAACACCTAAAAGTTCCTTTTTAATAAGGGATACACTGGCTGTTGCAAATTTATCTTTAGCAAGTACTTTTTCCGCTGTTTTTAATACTTCATAATCGGGAATGACATCGTGAAGTGGGGTAGGAACTGGAAAATCCTCCTCTAAAATCTCTGAAAACTTGGGATTTTTATAGACGATATTAAGGTCTTCATCTAAGAGGAATACACCAAATGGTAGATGCTCAATAACATCGAGGATAGAAGTTTCCCCCAATATTTTCCTAATTAGTGGTCGTGCCTCTTCATTTTCTGAAAATGGGCGGGAGAGGTCATCTCCCGCCTTTTTCCACCACGGCATAGCTGTTATCTAATCTTCTCAACAGGTTTTCCGAAGCGATAACCGACTTTTCTAACAGTGAGAATATACTCGGGATTGTTAGGATCCTCTTCAATCTTATTTCTTAGCCAGTGAATATGTACATCGAGTGTACGGGCATTGCTCATGAAGTTGCCCCAAATCTCTTTAAGCAGCCATTCTCTCTCAAGTACCTCAGGTGCCTTGAGCATGAGAATCTTAAGAAGCTCAAACTGCTTACGTGGTAGGTGTCTAACTTCCTCTCTGCCATCTCTTTCTACAATAACCTGATGTGTCTTCAGGTCAAGAATAAGTCCTGGTGCTCTGAGCTGGCTGACATTAGACATATTGAAGCGATAACCATGATGTGCTCTCCTCAGTACTGCCTTCATACGTGCAAGCAGCTCAATAAGAGAAAATGGTTTGGTGATATAATCATCGGCACCAATTTCCAGTCCCTTAACCTTGTCAATGTCTGCATCTCTGGCTGTGATGATAATGATAGGTACATCGGACTCCCTTCTAATTTCTCTTAAAACATCCATACCATCTTTTAGTGGAAGGTACAGGTCAAGAAGTATCAGGTCGGGTCTATCTGCCTTAAATTTCTCAATGGCCTCGTTGCCATTCATAGCAGATACAACCTCATAGCCCTCATCGGTAAGGACCCTTCTTAGTTGCTCCAAAATAGCGTCATCATCTTCAACAAGTAATACCTTTGTCTTTGCACTCATTGTGCTCCCTCCTTTTTATACGATTTCTTTATTAGAAATGTTATAAACCCCTCGCTTAATATCATTATACAAATATTATTCTTATTCGTCTACTACTTTAAGTAGTTTACAATGCATATGTTTTGTTTTACTGTGTTAAGTACTTGGAGCAAGTGTATAATGCACTGTAGGAGGCGATTAGTATGAAGATAATGGTTACAAATGATGATGGTATATGGGCAGAGGGTATTAATACTTTGACAAAGGCCTTAATAGACAAGGGATATGATGTTGTCGTTGTTGCACCTGATAGGCCTAAGAGTGCATCAAGTCATGCTATTACACTGGATATGATCTTACCTCTGAGGGAGGTTAAGATGCCTTGCGGATGTCATGGATATGCAGTAGTTAACGGTTCACCGTCTGATTGTGTGCTTATAGGACTTGGAGATATTGTTAAAGATGCCGATATTCTCATATCTGGAATTAATCATGGTGCCAATGTTGGACACGATATTATCTACTCTGGAACAGTTGCCGCTGCTATAGAGGGTATACTTCATGGTATTCCGTCTATGGCTGTTTCTGTTGATTCGTGGGAAGGGATATATGCTGAGACAGCGGCCCAGGTTGTCATTGATTTACTTGATAAGGGAGTGCAAACGATCCTATCATCTGAATATGTGCTAAACATAAATGTTCCATCTGTTCCCATAGAGAACATCAAGGGTTATAAGCTTGCCCGAATGGGAGGTAAGGCATTTGAAGACTGGGTTGTTAAGAGAGTTGATCCTAGAGGGCGGGTGTATTACTGGCTTGATGGTAGGCCTGTGTATGAAGATGCAGAGGATACCGATATATGGGCTGTAAAGCATGGGTATGTTTCTATTACACCAATCTCACTTGATATGACAGGTTATAAGTATATGGATGGTATCAAAAAGTTTTTAGAAAATATGTAAAGAAGGGCTCCAGAGCCCTTCTTTTAGTGCATTTTCACAAAGTAGTAAACAATAAGGAATATACCTAAAGCACTTCTGTATATGGCAAATGGTCTTAGTCCGAATTTCTTAATGATATTCCTTAGTAGTATGAGTGAGATAACTCCTACAACAAATGATACACTGGCCCCTATCCAAAATGCCGATGTGATAGCCTCACCGGAGGATACTAAATCTTTCAGGGCAAGTAAAAATGCCCCACCTACTGTGGGTATGGAAAGATAAAACGAAAAACGAAAAGCTTCATCACGGGATAGCCCCATAAACGATGCCCCTACAATGGTTGAACCTGAACGTGATGTACCGGGTATAAGGGCAAATGCCTGAAAGATACCAATAACAAATGCCCCTAATGGGGAGAGCTCTTCCATCTTTTTATCTTGCCATCTTTCATCGGCTATGAGCATTAGTATAGACCATATGATGAGTGACAGTGCAATGATGAGGAGATTTTCTCTAATGAGATTTTCTATAGTGTCTTTAAATAGCACTCCTATCACACCAGCTGGAATGATACCTATGAGGATGAGCCATAGCACCTTGGGGTGTTTTTTAATATCTATATAGAGGGCATATCCCAATACTGCAAGTGTTGCCAGTAGTGTAGCACCGTGTAAAAACACATCGTAGGCAAGACCGGGATCTGGAATACCCAGTAGGTCTCTAACAATGATAAGATGTGCTGAAGAGGAGATGGGTAGAAACTCGCCTATACCCTGAACAATACCCAGTATGATTGCCTGCCATGTTGTCAGATGCATATAAAATCCCTCCCACTATGTATTTCGCTATATAATAACCTAACTATTTTATATCTAAGGAGGGGTTTGTGTATGGGTGAAAAGAAAATTACGGGAAAGGTGCAGGTATACACTGGTAACGGTAAGGGTAAAACGACAGCTGCCATAGGTCTTACTACAAGGGCTTTGGGACATGGTAAGAAGGTGCTCTTTGTTAGCCTTATGAAAGGACCTGCCTATACATATGGTGAGGAGAAGACATTTGATGCACTTCAGAAGGCAGGTTTCCCTATAGTACACAAGAAATTTGGCACAGACTACTTTGTAGACCCTAATGCTCCCGATGAAAAAAGTATAGAGGAGGCTAAAAAAGGATTGCAGTTTGTCTTAGATATGATGGAGAAAGAGCAATTTGATATTGTTGTTGTTGATGAAATCAATGTTGCTGTAAAATTTAAACTACTCAGTGTGGAAGATGTTAAGAGGCTTATAAAGGTCAAGCCTGAAAATACGGAACTTATTTTGACAGGTAGATATGCTCCAGAAGAGATTAAGGAAATGGCCGACCTTGTCACAGAGATGTGTGAGGTTAAGCATTACTTTAATGCCGGTGTGCCTGCTCGTGAAGGTATAGAATATTAACAATAAGGAAGGGGGCACCACTTGTGCCCCCTTCTTTTTTCCGCCGGCGGAAGTACAAAGAACTTACATTAGGCAAATACGACTTTACCCTCTTTAAGGAGTCTCTTGTAGCACTTCATGCAGACCTTAATGGTCTTTTTCTTGCCATTTTCAATAACTCTAACCTTTCTCAGGTTTGCCTTAAATACTCTCTTTGTTCTCCTATTGGAGTGAGACACATTATGACCAAACATAGTGCCTTTTCCGCATATATCGCACCTGGCTGCCATTTTATCCACCTCCTGATGTCTATACAAGTCAAAGGCTATTTTACCACGAACATGGGCTAGACGCAAGACGCAGATATATTGTAGCACAAAATGCAGTCTTATAAAGTTAAGGTATATGAATTAAATTAATATAGTCCCTACATTTTGAACTTTTGTTACCATAGTCGTAGACAAGAACCTTGGGAGGTGAGTATCTTGCCAGATAAATTAACTTATGAGGAGATTGTAAAGAAGCATATAGAGAGAAAAGGTAGAACGACAGAGGTTATTTTGCCTGTTCTAGAGGAGATTCAGGAAACTTACGGCTATCTTCCCCGTGAGGCTATGGAGTATCTTGCAGATGTATTGAAGGTTTCACCTGCTGTTATATACAGCACGGCGACTTTTTATCACTTTTTCTCCCTTGAGCCTAAGGGCGAAGTCATAATAAGGGTGTGTCGTGGAACGGCCTGCCATGTTATGGGTAGTGGCATTATTATGAATGAGCTTATAGATGAGCTTGGTCTTCAGGGTGAAGGAACAACTCCCGATGGTAAATTCACACTGGAATCTGTTGGTTGTATTGGTTGTTGTAGCACTGGTCCCAATATGGTTGTTATTAAGGATGGTAAGGAAGAGATATTCGGATATCTCACACCTCAGAAGGCACGCGAGGTTGTGAAGAAGATTAAAGAGCAGATACAGTCTCAAGGTGTGGGGGTGTAAGCGGTGAGATATACATTTGAAACTTTGGAGAAAATAAGGGATGAGTACAAAGAACGTATAGAGATAAGAAGGAAGAGAACGCTAGAGCCGGGTAAGAAATATATTCTTACATGTGGTGGTACATCGTGTCTCAGTATTGGTGGTGAGAAACCTACATACCAGCTCTTTAAGGAGATAGTAGAAAAAGAGGGTCTTGAGGATAAGGTAGAGGTTATTAATGTTGGTTGTATGCGTATGTGTTCTGAAGGTCCCCTTGTGGCCATGTATCCCGGTGGTGTTTTGTATACAAAGGTGAAAGATGAAGAGACGGCAAAGCAGATAATAGATGCAGCACTGAGTGAAAATCCATATGTCGATGGTCACCACTATAAAGATCCTATAACAGGAGAAGTTATTTATCACATGTGGGATATTCCATTTTTCAAGTATCAAGAGAGTGTTGTTCTTGAAAGGGTAGGTCTTATAGACCCAACAAGTATAGAGGAGTATATTGGGGCTGGTGGTTATTTTGGCCTTGCTCGTGCTCTGCAAATGTCTCCCGATGATGTTATACAGGAAGTTTATGATAGTGGACTGAGAGGCCGTGGTGGTGCAGGATTTCCTACAGGTCTGAAGTGGAAATTTGCCAGGCAGGCACAGGGTGAGCCCAAGTATGTTATTGCCAATGGTGATGAAGGCGACCCCGGTGCATATATGAATAGGGCAGAGATGGAGGGAGCCCCCTTTGCCCTTATAGAGGGCCTGACCATTGCTGGTTATGCTATAGGTGCTTCTAAAGGATATATATATACAAGGGCAGAGTATCCACTGGCAGCACATCTTCTTGAGCATGCTATTAAAGTTGCCAAAGAGAAAGGACTTCTTGGTGAGAATATCTTAGGTACAGGGTTTTCCTTTGACATAGAGGTATTTAAAGGTGCTGGTGCATTTGTGTGCGGTGAGGAGACAGCCCTTATTGCCTCTATTGAAGGTAAGGCTGGAAGACCAAGACCAAGACCACCATTTCCAGCCCAGAAAGGTCTCTTCGGCAAGCCTACCATTATTAACAATGTTGAGACACTAATAAATGTTGCCCTTATCATGGAAAGAGGATCCCAGTGGTTTAAACAACTTGGTACAGATAGAAGTCCTGGTACCAAAGTCTTTGCCCTTGCCGGTTCCCTTAGTGTTAGTGGTCTTGCGGAAGTATCGCTGGGTACCCCGATAAAAGTGCTGCTTGAAGATATAGGTAGAGGTGCACCAGAAGGTCATACTCTGAAGGCCGTTCAGCTTGGTGGTCCTTCTGGTGGTTGTGTGCCCACAGAGCACTTTGATGCTCCCATAGACTATGAAAGCCTAGGCTCTCTTGGTGCCATTATGGGATCTGGTGGTGTTATTGCCCTTGACGAGACCTCTTGTATGGTTGATGTCGCCAAGTTCTTCATTGAGTTTACAAAGAATGAGTCTTGTGGCCAGTGTACACCATGCCGAGATGGCCTTGTGGAGATGTATGATATTCTTGAGCGTATCACACAGGGCAAGGGAACCATGGAGGATCTGGAGAAATTGGAGAAGATGGCTGTGACGGTGAAGAATACATCTTTATGTGGTTTGGGACAGACAGCTCCGGGACCAGTCCTTTCTACGCTGAGATACTTTAAAGATGAGTATATAGCCCACATTGAAGAAAAGAAGTGTCCGGCCAAGGCATGTTTGCCACTAATTGAATATTACATTGTGCCCGAGGCATGTAAAGGATGTACCATTTGTGCTAAGAACTGTCCTGTAAATGCCATATCCGGTGAGCCCGGTAAGGTACATGTCATTGATCCCGAAGCCTGTGTGAAATGTGGCACATGTATGGCTGTATGTCCATTTGATGCCGTTGTGAAGATTGATGCTTTTGGAAAGGAGTGAGGAGCGTGGAGTATGTAAACATTAAAATCAATGGAATACCTGTGAAGGCGAAAAAGGGAGCCAATGTCCTCGACACAGCTATAGAGAATGGCTTTTATATTCCCCATCTATGCCATGAAAAAGGGCTTTCTCCTGTTGGTGTGTGTCGTATGTGTGGTGTGAAGATAAAAATAGGTGATAGGTGGCTCAATAAAAATGGTACAGGTCCACAGTCCATGATTGTCACTGCCTGTACTACTGAAGTTCAAGAGGGTATGGAGGTTTATACCGATACCCCAGATATCTTGGATTATCGTATGCAGCTTATGGAAATGAATATGGTGCACCACTGCGGTGATTGTATAGCTCCATGTATTGATGCATGTCCCGCTCACTCCGATATCCCAACATACCTTAGACTTATAAAGGAAGGCAAATACCACGAGGCCGTTGCTGTAATGAAGAAATCCTACATTCTTGCAGCTGTTCTTGGTAGGGTGTGTCCGGCATTTTGTGAAGATAGATGTCATAGAGGTGAACTTGAAGGTGCCGTATCTATTAGGCAGGCTAAGAAGTTTGCAGCAGATAGAGACCTTGAAGATGGTCCATGGATGCCCCAATTACCACCCTTTAATGGAAAGAAGGTTGCGGTCATAGGTGGTGGTCCCGGTGGTTTGTCTGCTGCTTACTATCTCAGATTAAAAGGTTATGAGGTAACGATATTTGAGAAGATGCCTAAGCTCGGTGGTATGCTTCGTTATGGTATTCCTGAATACAGACTGCCCCGTGAGGTGCTTGATAAAGATATTGCCTCTTCACTCCTTTATGGTATACATGTAAAGACCGGTGTGGAGGTAGGAAAAGACATATCCTTTGATGAAATACGCTCCCAGTTTGACAGTGTTGTTATAGCCACCGGTGCGTGGAAATCGAGAAAGATGAACATACCTGGTGAAGATTTGCCCTATGTACAGGTAGGTGTAGACTTTATTACCAAGTTCCACAACGGTGAAAAGGTAAAGGTTGGCAAAAAGGTACTGGTTATTGGTGGTGGAGATGTTGCAATGGATGTTGCCCGTATCTCCCGCCGTCTTGGTGCCGATGTGACTGTTGTATATCGCCGTAGCAGGGCAGAGATGCCAGCCCACGATATAGAGGTCCTTGAGGCAGAGGAGGAAGGCGTAAAGTTTGAGTTCCTTGCTACACCTGTGGCATTCCATGAGGGTGGAAAAGTGGAGCTTGTAAGGATGAAACTGGGAGAGCCTGATGAAAGAGGTAGAAGAAGACCTATACCCATAGAAGGCTCTAACTTCTTCATGGAAGCCGATAGTGTCTTTATTGCCATAGGCCAGAAACCCGATGGCAGCCTCTTTGAAAAACTGGGTATTGAGACAGATAGGGGCTGGGCAAAGTATGACAAGCACACACTCCAGACCTCTCTTGGTGATGTGTTTATTATAGGCGATGCCGCTATGGGTCCACGCACAGTTATTGAGGCTATAGCACAGGGTAGAAAGGCAGCCGACATGGTGGATATGTACCACAAGGGCAAGCTTGACCTTGTGAAGAAGGCATTTAATGAGCCGTGGAAGTACATAAATGAGATTTACTCTGACAAGGAAATAAAAGATCTCATAATGGAGTGGAAACCTTACAACCACTTCTATAAAGAGGGTGAGATAGACTATAGCGATGTTAAACCAGCTAGCAGACTGCCTCACAAGCGTAGACCTGCTGAGGAAAGGGTTAAAGATTTTGGGGAAATAGAGCTTCCCTATGCAGAAGAAGAGATTAGAGGAGAAACCTCCCGCTGTATGGAATGTGGCTGTGATGCTGTAGACAGATGTCAGCTCAGAGAGTATGCCACATTCTTTGCCGTAGATTACGAAAATATTGACCACAAACCACGCAGTGGTGAGAAAGATACATCATCTGCTGTTATAGAGATTGACCCCAAGAAATGTATTCTCTGTGAAAAGTGTATTAGGGCCTGTGAAGAGGTAACAGGTCTTGGTATTCTTACCCTTGCAAAGAGGGGAGAAGATACACAGGTCGTTGCGTGGATGGGAGATCCACTGGGTGAGACGGCATGTGTGTCCTGTGGTAACTGTCTCCAGGTATGTCCTACTGGTGCCATTATCAAGAAGAGGGTTGATGAGCCCAGAGAAGGATACTATCGCACAACAACTGTCAGAACGACATGTCCTTACTGCGGTGTGGGTTGTCAACTTGAGGTTAGAGTTCAGCCTGAGGAGAGAAAGGTTGTCGAGGTCTACGGTGTGCACGATGAAAAGGAGGTTAATGGTACTATTGGAGAGACATGTGTCAAGGGTAGATTTGGCCTTGACTTTGTCAGTTCTCCCGATAGATTGAAGAAACCACTGATAAAGAAAGATGGCAAGTTTGTTGAAGTATCTTGGGACGAGGCTCTTTCCTATGTAGCACAGCGTCTTACCGAGATTAAAGAGAAGTATGGTCCTGATGCCATAGGTGGTTTTGCCTCTGCCAAGTGCACCAATGAAGAAAACTATCTCTTCCAGAAGTTCATGCGTGCTGTCATTGGCACCAACAATGTTGACCACTGTGCAAGACTGTGCCATGCATCTACTGTTACCGGTCTTGCCCGTGCCTTCGGCTCCGCTGCAATGACCAATACCATACCAGACCTTGCCCTTGATGCAAATGTCATATTTGTTATAGGCTCCAATACCACAGAGACACATCCTGTAACCTCTTACTACATCAGAAAGGCACATAGAAACGGTGCAACCCTCATTGTTGCCGATCCAAGAAAGATAGACCTTGCCAGAGAGGCAGATATATTCCTCCAGCTGAAACCCGGTACAGATATAGCCCTGATTGGTGCCATGATGCATGTCATCATCAGAGATGGCTTGTGGGATAAACAGTTTGTCAAAGAGAGAACACTGGGCTTTGAAGAAGTTGCCCAGACTGTTAAAGATATGACCCCAGAGTGGGCAGAGAAGATTACCGGTGTGCCTGCCGAGCTTATAGAAAAGGCTGCTAAGGTATATGCCACAGCAGAGCGTGCCTCTATTGTCTACTGCATGGGTATTACACAGCATGCCCATGGTGTTGGCAATGTCCTTTCCCTTGCCAACCTTGCCATGCTTACAGGCAATGTAGGTAAGCCCGGCACAGGTGTTAACCCACTGAGAGGTCAAAACAATGTCCAGGGTGCCTGTGATATGGCAGCATTGCCCAATGTCTTCCCCGGTTATCAGAAGGTTACCGATCCCGAGGCAGTTATGAAGTTTATGCAGGCATGGAATGTAGATTACCTCTCTTCCAAGAAGGGTCTCACCATTGTTGAGATGGTTCATGGTGTTAAGGAAGGTAAGATTAAAGCCCTGTATATCATGGGTGAAAATCCTGTGATTTCTGACCCCAATACAAATGAGGTTATAGAAAACCTTAAAGCACTTGAGTTCCTTGTGGTGCAGGATATCTTCATGACAGAGACAGCAGAGCTTGCCGATGTCGTGCTTCCTGCAGCGGCATTCCTTGAGAAAGAGGGAACATATACAAACTCTGATAGACGTATCCAGCGTGTAAGAAAGGCATTTGAGCCAATAGGTAGTGCTAAACCCGACTGGGTAATCATACAGGAGCTTGCTCGCTATATGGGATATGATATGCACTACAGCAGTCCCGCGGAGATTATGGAGGAGATTCGCAGGGTGGCCCCAATTTATGCTGGTGTAACTTACGAGCGTCTTGAGCGTGGAGAGGTGCTGCACTGGCCTGTCCGGGGACTGGACCACCCTGGTACCCCAATACTGCATACAGATAAGTTTGCCCACCCTGATGGTAAAGGTAGATTTTATGCTGTGCCATATCAGGGTCCATGGGAAGAGCCCGATGAAGAGTATCCATTTATCATGACAACAGGTAGGGTGCTCCAGCACTTCCACACTGGCACCATGACAAGGAGAACAAGGGCACTGAATGAGCTTATGGATAAGCCATTCGTCCAGATTAATCCTGAGGATGCCGAACGTCTTGGTATCAAAGATGGTGACAAGGTTAGAGTATCTTCCCGTAGAGGCTCTGTAGAGGTCTATGCATGGGTAACAGATATTGTGCCAAAGGGTGTAGTATTCATGGCGTTCCACTTTAAAGAAGCACCAGCCAATAGGCTCACTCCCGATGTACTCGACCCTTATGCGAAGATTCCTGAGTACAAGGTGTCTGCTGTAAAGATAGAAAAAATCTGATCGTAAGGGGGGAATATTTCCCCCCTTCTTTTATATACAACCCGAGTTTTTAGGTATATAAAAATTCCGTTGAAAGGAGGGGTTTATCTTGGCTTACATCAAAAATCCTGTAGAAATGATGAAGGCCATAGGTAATGTTGGCAGGAAGAAAGGTGAGCTGTCTACCTTTCAGCTGCTGCTGAGAGGCTTTATGGGAGGCATGTTTATTGCCGTAGGTGGTGCCCTTGCCACTGTTGCCAGTACAGGTATTTCTTCTATCGGATTGAAGAAGTTTATGCTTGGTGCTGTCTTCCCTGTGGGCCTTATTGCCATTGTCCTTACAGGTATGGAACTATTTACAGGAGATGTCATGTGTGTACCCGTAGCGGTATTTCAAAAGAAAACAACATGGAACAAGGTGTGGAGAGTTTGGCTCTGGGTTATCATTGGTAATTTCTTTGGCAGTATTTTCTGGGCATATCTCATGAGTGTAGGTCCTTTTGTGTCTCTCTCTGCATCGGGTGCCACACCTAATGTGTTTGGGCAGGCGGCCATTAAGATTGCCGAGGCTAAGGTGCTCACATATCAAAGTGCCGGTGCATTTGGCTTGTGGAGTGTTTTTATGAAGGCCATTGGTTGTAATATGCTTGTCAATCTTGCCATACTCCTTGCCTTTGTGGCAGAAGATGCTGTGGGTAAGATGCTTGGTATCTGGTTCCCCATCATGGCATTTGTCACCACAGGCTTTGAACACAGTGTTGCCAATATGTACTTTGTTCCTGTTGGTATGATGCTTGGTGCTAAAGTATCCTGGGGGCAGTTCCTGTACTGGAACCTTATTCCTGTTATACTCGGTAATATTGTTGGAGGTCTGCTCCTTATAGGTGTTATATATCACCTTGCCCACGGTAAAGAAGCAGTAGAGACAAACTAAGATATAGGGGCGGGGGCATCCCCGCCCTTTATACTAATTAAGAGGTGGTTTTATGATAGTGGGTATACTGGCTGGAGGTAAGGCCAAACGGTTTGGTGGTGATAAACTTCATCATCCTGTAGGTGATAAGCCTCTTATTGATATTGTTTACGATAAGGTGTCTTCGCTTGGCTACCCTGTGTATATCATTACATCAGAGGATAGGGCAGAGTCTTTTATGAAAAGGGGCTACCATACGCTTATAGATTCATATCTTATTGGTCCTATAGGTGGTGTTATCACCGCCTTGCAGAGAGATAGTGCTCTCCTTGTTGCCGGTGATATGCCCTTTTTAGACAAAGGTTTTTTGAAAAAACTTATACATATCAGCGGACGGGGAAGGTACACCGTCATACCCACTCACTCTGTATGTCTACTTGAGCCACTACATGCTGTCTATAGCAAGTGCATATTAGGTGAACTTATATCTTATGTAGATAGTGGAGGACGAGGCCTTCAGTGGTTTTTTAAACACAGAAAACATCTATATGTTCCATACTATGTAAAAAATGGAAAGCAGATGCGTTCTTTTTACAACATCAACACCAAGGAGGACCTCCATGCTCTCTCGTGTGAAGAGATATATTCCCGCTGATATAGAGATTTTATATCTTACACTGGGAGGTTCTCATCTTTATGGCACGGCAACTGACAATTCCGATACCGATATCTGGGGTATATGCAGGTGTAGGGAGGTATTTCACTTTTCTACGGCATCAGATAATACCCCCAACACACATGACGATATAGATATCTTGCTTTTACCTGAAGAAGAATTTGTGAGACGGCTAAGAGCAGGAGATATTAAGGCTATTGATATTCTATTTTCCTATACATGTCCTTCATGTATACTTTGGGGCAGTGCCGATTATATAAAGGTCTTTGTGCCATATCTAAACTGGCATGTGTCATCTGTGTGTTCTTACATTTATGAAGAACTGAGGGGCTATCCTGTCTATGGCAGTATGCTTTGGAAAATAAGGAAGACTATAGAGATTTTCTCTCTTTATAGTAGTGATATCCCACTGTGGGACATTTTAAGCAGAGTAGAAATACCCCTTGATACTTATACCTATGAAATATCGGGCAAGAAAAGGATTGGTGTCTCTGCGTATAACAAAAAGATTCAAGATGTCCCTGTGGATAAAGCAGTAGATATATTGAGAAGCCTTTATGTGTCGCGGTTGAGAGCAGACTTTCGCTATAAAAACATGATGCATGCCATAAGGGCTACTGCTGAGTTTGAAGAGTATGTTGATACAGGTGAAATTCATTTTCCACTAAAGTGTGCCTCTTTTTTAAAAAGAGTGAAGAAAGGCTTCTATCCATGGCATGAGCTTGTAGATAAACTGTCTTTGTGGCTTTGGTGCTAGTTATGAAGATATATAAAAAATAGGTGCTATTTTAATATTTAATTTTGTTACTTTGATTTCATTCTGGTAAATCTTCAATGTTTTATGGACTATTGATATATTTGTACTGTTTTTTTTATTTGATGTAAAATATATGTGGCAATGGGGTGCGATGCCGGCAATATTGATTTGAAAGGGGGATGATTTGCATGAAAAAGATGGGGGTAGTACTGCTGGTATTCTCATTTTTCGTTTCAATGTTTCTTGTAAATCCTGTTGTCAGTGCAGAGAACGAAGCAATCGTAACTGTTGAGTCTGTTGCCCACCAGATAAAACCCGATGTCAAAGTAGTAGGTATTCGTAAAGAAAGTTATATCAGTGGTAACAAGTTGATGGCAGATACATCTGATATTTACTACATAGTAATGTCTACTCATGTTTCTTTTGATAGTGTGAAGTCTGAAAATGATTGGCAAAATTATCTTTTTTACATGGCTATGCAGTATGATGTTATCAATGAAATACAGCATAGTCTGGATGAAGTACCCATGATACTGTTGAGACATGGATATGACTTGTATTCTGGTTATGACTATGAATTTACCATTGCTGTGAAGAAGATAGGAGATAAGTGGTATGCACTGGATGGTGCCTTGCCTCAAGGGAAACCTATGGCGGTAAAAGATTACTTGGATAATGCACTTAAGCCATTTGTGGATAACTCCTCACAAAGTAATGTTTTAAATAGTTCGTGGGGATATAACGCTTATTCGAATTATTTGGCTGCCTCCTATGCATTGCATTATGCTTTATCTCCTAATAATTCTTACTGTTTTTATCCAGGAAATGATTGTCAGAATTTTGTTTCTCAGGCAATGCATGCTGGGCATATACCTATAACTTCAGAATGGTATCCTGCTTACTCATGCAAAACAAAGGCTTCTTTGTCATGGGTAAATGTCGATTATGCAATTAGCTATTTTACTAGAGAGGGTATTTATGACGAAATTTATCATGGACGGGGAACAGATCGTATACCAGGGGCTTTTATTGGAATGGTTGGTTACTTTGATCTCAATCGTAATGGTGAACCAGATCATGCCGTGATGGTTACGAGTACAAGTGGTGGACAAGTAAGATATTCTGCTCACACAACTAATGTTAAAAATGCCACTTGGCTTACAAGCTATGATTCATGGCTGTACGATGTGACTTATTTGGTAGATTACTAAATTAAAGGTATAGCTGGCATCCCCCCGCTGCTAATAGATAAAAAGGAGGGAATATTATGAAAAGGATATTGGCCTTTTTTATAATAGTTATTTCTATGATTGTTATCTTTATCGGATGTGTTAATAGTGCATCCATTACATATAAAGTTGTCAATGTTGTTTGGAATGATGATTCTACCAAGGGCATCATTCGTGTGTTGTCGGATAGTGGTAAAATTCTTCAGTCAGAGACATTGTATACTGCAACATGTGGTAGAGATGGTAGTTCTATCTTTGCATTTGCTGCTTATAATGAGGTGTGGCTTGCTGTTAAAGGAAAATGTTCTGTTGAAGTGTATCCTCAACGTCTTGTCAATGTTCATGTCAAGCAAGTTGATGGGGTAGGCTGTTCTGTGGCTTTGTGGAATGGTGGAGAGTATTGGTTTTGTAAAAAGAAACCGATTGGTAGAAAGTATGTCATAGAAAATGAAGCGACATTATATGAAGTAGATAACCTTCTCACTGCCGTTGCTTCAGATGAAGATTTAATAGTAGTTGTTATAAATGATGCCACAGGGAAGATAAGTGCAAAAGGTTTGCTTACAGGTAAGGAATATCCTGTTCAGGTTTCCAGTGATTTAGGTAAAAAGATTTTGCCTAAACCTATACTTATGTATAATGGCTATGGATGTACAGAACTTATTGGTGATAAGGTGTCTTTGTGGAAGTACGATGGAACAAAAGTTGTGGCAGAGATTTAT
This sequence comes from Dictyoglomota bacterium, assembly GCA_013153035.1. Taxonomy (GTDB): domain Bacteria; phylum Coprothermobacterota; class Coprothermobacteria; order Coprothermobacterales; family JAADFF01; genus JAADFF01. Next base: position 54,965 of record JAADFF010000018.1, read on the forward strand.
GACAAGCCAACATGTGGTGTGAAAAACGGCAGACTTGTTCCTCTTACTTATGATGAGTTGAAGCCATATGCCAAGATATCAGACCAAGGGACAACGGTTTTTCTACCAGGTGGTAATGAGATAAAGTTCGATACTCTGACATTTGTTATAGATTCCCCTCGTTTCAGTTGCTTTGAAAATTGACAACTTATTGTTTTAACATCTTTATAGTATAGCCATAGTGCTTGCCGTGTATTGATGGCAAGTGGAGGTATGTTGCCTGATATACTTGTATTGACTGATGGTGTATTAGTCAGAGGGGGAACGCAGCCAACTCTCATCAATGTACATAGACACAGCCTGAGTATTAGTATATCATTAATTGTCTCTATTTGTTTATTTTATCGTCAAGATACAAATTTGTAAATTTTGTCTATTTCAGCAAATATGCTGAATACAATCTGGTGAGATGGTAAACTATAAGGTAGTAGTGCCACACAAAAAACTTTGTGAGGGGAAAGGAGGCGGGCACATGCTAAACGAAAAGCATTTTAAACATCTTGAGATGATAGAGGACCTTGTCTTCCAGGTGATGGACTTCACCCTAAACTGGCGTCAGAGTGGTCACCCGGGAGGTTCTCATTCTAAGACTCCAATGTTCTTGGGTCTTATGTTCTCCGGTTTTATGAAGTTCGATATTAGAAATCCTGAGCATCCGCTGGGAGATAGATTTATCCTGTCTGCTGGCCATACCATTCCTATGGTATATGCAACATTTGCCGTTATCTCTGAGGCATTCCGCAGAAAATATAAGGAGACAGGTGACAAGAAGTATTACATTGATCCTGAAAAGATTGTTCTTCCCGAAGACATGATGAAATTTAGACATCGTGGAGGATTGTCTGGACATGCAGAGTTTGCCGGTAAGACACTATTTATCAAGTACAACACCGGTCCTTCTGGCCATGGGCTTCCTGCATCTGTAGGAGAGGCATTTTCCCTTAAGAGAGCAGGTCTTGGGGGTGTGAAGGTCTGGGCCATTGAGGGTGAGGGTGGACTGACCCCCGGTGGTTCTCATGAGGCCAAAAACTCTGCCTACGGTCTTGGTGTAGGTAATCTCTTCTGGATGATTGACTGGAACGACTATGGTATCGACGACAGACCATTCTCCTCTGTTGTTCACGGTACACCTGAAGAGTGGTTTGAGCCATATGGATGGCATGTTGTAGGTACTCCTGAGGGTACTAACTACAAAGAGATTCTCAGAGTTATTGCCGATGCAGTGGAGAATGCCACCGAGAACAGACCTAATGTTATGTGGTTCCGCACCCGCAAGGGCTACAAGTATGGAAAGTATGACAACAAGTCTCATGGTAGCCCACATAAACCCAATAGCCCAGAGTTCTGGGAAAGCCGCAGATACTTCATGGAGAAATATGGTATTGAGTTTGAAGGTGCATTCCAGCCAGCACCATCTGACCCCGAGGCATTCAAGGAGCAGACATGGAAGAATATCCAGATTGCACTTAGCCTCTTTGATAAGTATCCTGAGCTTGTTGACTTTATTACCGACAGGCTCATAGAGATTGCCGAGAGTGTGCCATCTCATGAAGATGTTAAGGAGACCATCAAGGTTGTTACCGATAAGACCATATTTGATGACCCTGAGCTGTGGGATTACGAGAAGTATCCTGAAGATATCTTCTTCAAGCCCGGTGAAAAAGCAGCCAATAGAAACGGTCTGAAGACATGGGGTGCATATATCAACTACCTTGGCTGGAAGAAATATGGACAGCCTATCTTCCTTGCCGCTTCTGCTGACCTAACAGAGTCTACTAACCTTGATGGCTTTGGTAAGGGATATGCCGAGTTTGAGGGCTGGGGCTGGTATGACAGAGTTTACAATCCAGATGGTGCCCTGCTTCCACAGGGTATTACCGAGTTTGCCAATGCCGCCATTTCCACCGGTGTTGGTTCTGTCAATGTCTCCAAAGATGTAAACAAGGACTTTGCCGGATTCTTCATGGCAACATCTACATATGGTTCCTTCTCTTACCTAAAATATGGTCCATACAGACTGTTTAGCCAGATGGTTCAGGATTGCGAAGTGAGACTCGGTAAGGTTCTGTGGGTAGCCGGTCACTCCGGTCCTGAAACAGCTGAAGACTCTCGTACACACTTTGGTATCTTTGCCACCGGTGTGACACAGCTATTCCCCGATGGTCATGTTGTCAACCTCTATCCATGGGAGGCCAACGAGGTGCCCGTTGTTCTTGCCGCAGCATTCCGTGAAAACTTCCACATTGTGGCACTTCATTTGACAAGACCTAAGATTGAGATTCCCGACAGAGAGAAGCTGGGTATGCCTCATTACTTTGAGGCAGCTAAGGGTGCCTACCTCATTAGAGACTTCAAAGAAGGAGAGCCCAAAGATGGTGTGCTCATAGTTA
>JAADFF010000092.1 GCA_013153035.1 Dictyoglomota bacterium
AGATGTGGGATTTCCGCATGATACACCGCTTATATCTACAGTGGGCTGAACTCCTTGCCTGCTGGTGCCCACGAGGAGATATGACTCTACTGCGACTTCTATATTATCGCCAGGGCTATAGGTTGTTCCATCAAGCGGCGATGTGATATTAACGATGAGTTCTGTAGGTTCATTGACAAATAGGGTTATAGAGTCATCATTTGTAAGAGAGTTTTTCTTAGCCACAGCCTTAATTTCTATGCTCCCACTGGCGTTTGCCGGTACAGTATATGTATAAGAATATGTGTTGTTGCTATTTCCGGAAAATATACGAACAAGATTTCCGCCGATATACAACTCTACGCTATCCACCGGATAGCTTTGCCCATTTTCTACATAAAAAGCTTCTACCACAATATTGACATTGTCTCCAGGATTTACTTTAGTGCCATCTTCTGGTGAGGTGATTTTTACATATATGCCTTTTGTTGTGACATTAGTATGTATTGGAGCTACCAAGAATATAGGTATCCATCCTGCTATAGATGGTTTTACTTCGATATAGGGACTACTCCCTATATATTTCTTTTCGTACTCTACATTGACCTGTCCCACAGCAGTGTTTTCTTGCTCGTTGGAGAGTGTAGCCAGAGCTATTGCTTTAGCTTTGGCCATTTCTCTATACCACTGAAGAGTTTCTGTCTGATATCTAAGAATAGATGTATTGGTGCCACTGCTCATAGACATATTAATGATAGGTATCATGAGGCTAACCAATACACCCAAGATAATGATAGAAACCAAGAGCTCTACCAGCGTAAAACCTCTTTCTTTTTTCTGCATACACATCCTCTCCTTGAGGATATTTTATCACTCTATATATGAAGAGTATTTTGCATATTTTAGTTAGTATTTGCAGAAAACCTATACCAAATTTTGCCAAATATCATAAAATAAAGACTGGACCATAGTATAAATGGGAGGTGAACTATATGGAGAAGAAGAAAAGAATTTACTTCTTTGACGAAGGTAGTGCAGAAATGAAACAATTGCTGGGTGGTAAGGGAGCCAACCTCGCTGAGATGAAGAGAATAGGTCTTCCTGTACCCCCCGGTTTCACAATTACCACAGAAGTTTGTCGTGAGTATTATGCTGTAGGTGGCAGGCTTCCTGATGGCCTTGAAGAAGAGATCATAGAGGCCATGCATAGACTGGAGAAGGAAGCCGGTGCTAAGTTTGGCGATCCTGAGAATCCTCTCCTTGTATCTGTTCGTTCCGGTGCACCTATATCAATGCCCGGTATGATGGATACTATTCTCAACCTTGGTCTCAATGATGAAACTGTTAAAGGTCTTGCTAAACTGACAAACAATGAGAGATTTGCATATGACTCTTATCGTCGTTTTATTATGATGTTCTCTGATGTTGTTCGCGGTGTAGACAGACAGCTATTTGAGGAAGCACTTGAAGAGATTAAGAAAAAATATGGTGCTAAAACCGATGCCGATGTGCCTGCTGAGGGTATGAAAGAGCTTGCCGAGCGTTCTAAAGAGATTTACAAGGAGCAGCTTGGAGAAGACTTCCCACAGGATGTGTGGAAGCAGCTTATTATGGCTGTAGATGCCGTTTTCCGCTCTTGGAATAATGAGAGGGCTATCCTCTACCGTAAGATTAATAACATTCCCGATGATATGGGAACTGCTGTTAATATCGTGAAGATGGTATTTGGTAATATGGGCGATGACTCTGCAACAGGTGTTGCATTTACAAGAAATCCATCTACCGGTGAGAAAGAGCTTTATGGTGAATATCTTATCAATGCTCAGGGTGAGGATGTTGTTGCCGGTATTAGAACACCAAAACCTGTTAAGGAACTTAAGAATGATATTCCACAGGCATATGACGAGCTTGTAAGAGTTGCTGAGATTCTGGAGAAGCACTATCGTGATATGCAGGATATGGAGTTTACCATTGAAAAGGGTAAGCTCTATATGCTTCAGACAAGAACCGGTAAGAGAACAGCAGCTGCCGCTGTGAAAATTGCTGTGGATATGGTTAAAGAAGGTCTTATTACCAAGGAAGAGGCTATTATGAGGGTTACACCTGAACAGATAGAAACACTGCTTCACAAGAGAATTGACCCAGCTGCAAAGAAGATTCTTATTGCTAAAGGTCTTCCAGCATCTCCCGGTGCCGCTACCGGTGCTGTTGTGTTTGATACACAGGAGGCTGTTAAGCTGGCAGAAGAAGGCAAGAAGGTTATTCTTGTTAGACCTGAGACAACACCAGATGACCTACACGGTATGGTTGCATCTCAGGGTATTCTTACCAGCCGTGGTGGTATGACTTCCCATGCAGCTGTTGTTGCTCGTGGTATGGGTAAGCCAGCTGTTGTCGGTTGTGAGGAGATAGACATTGATATGGAAAAGGAGCAGTTCACAGCACCAAATGGCAAAGTCTATAAGAAGGGCGATATCATTACCATAGACGGTTCTACTGGTGAGGTATTTGAGGGCGAAGTGCCTCTGATTGATCCTCAGATGAGCGGTGAGTTCAAGGAACTTCTTGACTGGGCCGATGAGATTCGCGTACTCGGTGTGTATGCCAATGCAGACAATCCCGAAGATGCCGCCAAGGCAAGGGAATTTGGTGCCGAGGGTATCGGTCTTGCCAGAACAGAGCACATGTTCCTTGGACCTGAAAGAGTGCAGATTGTGCAGCGTATGATTATGGCAGATACTCCAGAGGAGAGGAGAGAGGCCCTCAAGGATCTTGGTAAGCTCCAGAAAGCAGACTTTAAAGGTATTCTTGAGGCTATGGATGGTCTCCCAGTGACTATCAGACTTCTTGATCCACCACTGCACGAGTTCCTGCCTGCACCAGAGGAACTGGCAGAGGAGATTAGAAAGCTTGAAGATGAAGGTGCCCCAGCAGAGGTTATTGAGGAGAAGAAGAAACTCTATCACAAGGCTGTTGAGCTTGCTGAGCACAACCCCATGATGGGCTTCCGTGGCTGCCGTCTGGGTCTTATCTATCCAGAGATTTATGAGATGCAAGTAGAGGCCCTTATGGAGGCTGCAGCTGAGCTGAAGAAAGAGGGTAAGAACCCCATCGTCAAGATTATGCATCCACTGGTTGGTCATGTCAATGAGATGAAGAGACTAAGAGAGATGACCGATCGTGTGGCATTCCAGGTACTTGACAGAGAGGGTATAGACCTGAAGTACAAGGTAGGTACCATGATTGAGGTGCCTCGTGCAGCCCTTACTGCATATCAGATTGCAGAGTATGCTGAATTCTTCTCCTTCGGTACAAACGACCTAACACAGATGACATTTGCATTCTCCCGTGATGATGCAGAGGGTAAGTTCCTTGCTAAGTATGTTGAAGAAGGTATCCTTCCAAAGAACCCATTCATTGTTCTTGACAGAGATGGTGTGGGACGCCTTATTAAGATTGCTGTTACAGATGGAAGAAAGACCAGAGCAGACCTTGATGTGGGTATATGCGGTGAACACGGTGGTAACCCAGAGTCTATTGAGTTCTGCCATATTGTAGGACTTGACTATGTCTCTGCATCTCCATATCGTGTGCCTGTAGCCCGTCTTGCTGCAGCTCAGGCTGCTATTAAGCACCCAAAAAAGTAATGCTGTAGCAGTGTTCTATAGGAGGAGGGCCCCAGCCCTCCTCTTTCTTTTTGAAAGAAGTTTATAAACTATTCCTACATAAAACTTCAATGATAGAATAGTTGCAGAAATGAAATATGGGAGGTGAGTCGTATGAAGACATACGATGTAGTAGTAATAGGTGGTTCTGCTGCCGGTATTGTTGCTGCAGCAACTGTAAGACAGACATATCCGGATAAAAAAGTTGTTGTTATTCGTAAAGAGAGCAAGGTGTTAGTGCCTTGTGGTATTCCTTATACTGTTAAGACTGTCGGCGATGTGGATAAGAACCTTATTGCCGATACAGCCGTGACCGGTAAAGGTGCAGATCTTATCATCGATGAGGTTATAGAGATAATTCCCGATGAGAAAAAGGTTCTTCTCCGTTCTGGTGAAGAGATAGCATATGATAAACTCATTCTTGCTACAGGTTCAAAACCGGTATTTCCACCAATACCCGGTAGAGATCTCGATGGCGTCTTTACCGTACCTAAAGACTACGATGTGGTTAAAGAGCTAAAGTCCCGCATAGAAAAGGCTGAAAACATCGTTATTGTTGGTGGTGGCTTCATTGGTGTCGAATTCTCCGATGAGATTTCTGCTCTTGGTAAGAAGGTTACTATTGTGGAAATGCTTCCCCATGTTTTGGGTAAGGCATTTGACCCAGAGTTTGCTGAGATGGCAGAAGAAATTCTTAAAGAGAAAGGTGTTTCTATTAAGACCGGTGAGCTTGTTACAGAGATTGCCGGTGAGGGTGGAAAGGTTAAAGAGGTGGTTCTGAAAAGTGGGCAGCGTATACCAGCCGACCTTGTTATCCTTTCTATAGGTTATAGACCTAATGCCGATCTTGCCAAGAAGGCCGGTATTCCTGTAGGTACATTTGGTGGTATTATCGTAGATAATCTCGGTAAGACCCTTGTCAAAGATATTTATGCTGTAGGTGATTGTGCCGAAAACAGATGTTCTCTTACACCTAATGGTCTATGCCCTATGCTTGCATCTGTTGCTACCGCAACAGCCAGAAGAGCAGCCCTCAACCTTTACAACATTAAGGCTTTGCCAACAGCTGTGTTTGGTGCATTTGGCTTTTCTACTGTTGTTGGTGGAAGAACATTTGCCGCTGTTGGTCTCACTGAAACCGCTGCCCGTGAGCTGGGATATGACATCATCGTGGGTAAGTTTGAAACATTAGATACCCATCCTGGTAGTGTTCCGGGTTCTATGAAACAGATTGTCAAGCTTATAGCACTTGCTAAGACCGGACACATTATCGGTGCCCAGCTAACCGGTGGTAAATCTGTTGGTGAGCTTGTTAATGTGCTTGCAACGGCTGTTACAGCAGGTATGAATGCTTCAGAGTTGGCATTTACCCAAGTTGCAACGCACCCACTGCTTACCGCAGCACCAACAGTCTATCCTATTACTATGGCTGCTATGTCTATTCTTCATCAGATGTAAGAAAATGCGGTATAGACTGTCATAGGGAGAGGGCTGTTGCCCTCTCCTTTTTTCATTTTGTAACGATATGTTTCCCCTACCACTCTAAAGAGGGTGAAAGGGGGAGATGCATGTGAATATAAAACCACTTAAAATAGGTGATGTAACTATCGACATTCCAATCATACAAGGTGGTATGGGGGTAGGTATTTCTCTGCATCGCTTGGCATCTGCTGTGTCTAATGAAGGGGCACTAGGGGTATTGTCGGCTGCAGGTATAGGGTTTCTACATCCTATGTGGGAGAAAAATCCACGTAAAGCTAATATTATTGCTCTTGAAGAAGAAATAGATAAAGTTCGGGCCAATACAGAAAAACCTTTTGGAGTCAATATCATGGTAGCGTTGAGTGATTTTGAAAATCTTTTAATAACAGCTGTGAAAAAGGGAGTAGATGTGGCGATTATGGGAGCAGGCTTACCACTTCAAGTGATTTCTGCTCTTAGAAAGGCAGGTATTAAAGAGTGGAAAACAAAGTTTTTACCTATAGTATCATCGGGAAAAGCTGCGCGTATTATTTTTTCTTATTGGGATAAACATTATTCTATTATTCCTGATGGTGTTGTTGTTGAGGGTCCAAAGGCTGGTGGGCATCTGGGATTTAAAAGGGAGGAACTGGAAAACCCACCAGATGTGTTTGATATTGTCAGAGATGTAAAGAGAGTTTTGGCAAGGTGGGAAGACAAATACGCTAAGCATATACCTATAATTGTTGCCGGAGGCATATGGGATGGGAAGGATATTTATAAAGCTATTAATGGCGTGGGTGCAGATGGTGTACAGATGGCAACCCGATTTGTTGCAACCTATGAATGTGATGCCGATGAACGATTTAAACAGGCATATATTCAGGCGAAACCGGAAGATATTGTATTTATAAAAAGTCCAGTAGGACTTCCTGGCAGGGCTGTAAAAAACAAGTTTTTGGAAGAGGTTGAAGCAGGGGTAAGAAAGCCTTTTACATGCCGCTGGAAGTGTCTGAGAACATGCGATTATCGCAAGGCTCCGTATTGTATTGCCGAAGCTCTAACAAATGCTGCTAAGGGTAATCTCGAAAATGGTTTTGCCTTTGCCGGTGCTAATGCGTGGAAGGTGGATAAGATTGTATCTGTTAAAGAGCTTATGGACACACTTTTACAGGAATATCAGATGGCTATATCGGAGATGAATATATAGCAATCATTTTTACCGCTTCCCCTTATCCGTGCTAAAATAACAATATCAATACCTATGCACAGTGTTTAGTGCGGAAGGGGGAAGCGGTTATGACAAAAAATCCATTTGAAGCCTTCCAAAAGCAAGTAGAATCTGCTAGTGAACTATTGCATCTTGAACCTCATATTGTGGAACTTCTTAAATGGCCCAAACGTGTGCTTGAAGTGAGGTTTCCTGTGAAGATGGACGATGGTAGGACAATTATCTTTACCGGTTGGAGATCTCAACACAATGACGCATTGGGCCCCACAAAGGGTGGTATCCGTTACCACTGGGATGTAACCAAGGAAGAGGTAATGGCACTGTCAGGTTGGATGACCTTTAAGAATGCTACTGCCGGACTTCCATATGGTGGTGGAAAAGGCGGTATTCGCTTTAGAGATATGGATGGTAGTCCTATCAATCCCAAAGAGTTGTCTGATGCAGAAATAGAGAGAATATCTCGTGCTTTTGTTGATGCTATTGCTCAAATAATAGGACCTGAAAAGGATATCCCAGCTCCTGATGTATATACCAACCCTAAGATTATGGGTTATATGGTAGATGAGTATTCAAAGCTTCGTGGCTATTGGGCACCGGGCACATTTACTGGTAAGCCCCTTTCTATAGGTGGTTCAGAGGGTAGAGGTACAGCTACAGCTCGTGGTGGTTTCTTTATACTCAAAGAGGCTCTGAAAACTGTTGCTATGAAGTTTGAAGGACTTACCGCTGCCGTTCAAGGATTTGGTAATGCCGGATCCTATGAAGCATTATTCTTGTACGAGGCAGGGGTAAAGGTTGTTGCCGTTTCTGATTCTAAAGGTGGCATATACAATGGAGATGGTCTGAATATACCTGAAGTCATGCAGTTCAAGGCAGAAAGAGGAACAGTTGTCGGATTCCCCGGTGCAGAGAAGATATCCAATAGTGAGCTTCTCACATTAGAGGTTGATATTCTTGTTCCTGCCGCTCTTGAAAATCAGATTACCGTTGATAACGCAGAAGACATAAAGGCGAAGTTTATATTAGAGCTTGCCAATGGCCCCACAACACCAGAGGCCGATGAGATTTTATATAAAAACGGTGTAATGGTGCTTCCCGATATACTTGCTAACTCTGGTGGTGTAACAGTGTCTTACTTTGAGTGGGTTCAGAATATCACAGGCTACTATTGGTCTGAAGAAGAGGTTGATAAAAGATTATCTGAGAAGATGAAAGTAGCATTTAAGCATGTGTTTGAAGCGGCAAAAGAATTTGGTGTTGATATGAGGAAGGGTGCATATGTAAGCTCTATTAGAAGAGTTGTCGAAGCTATGAAGGATAGGGGAATGATATAGTATGCCAGAGGGAAGCTGTTCTGTTGTTGTATATCCGGGCACTTATGACCCTATTACACTAGGACATCTTGATATTGTTAGAAGGGCATTGTCTATATTTGACAAGGTTGTCATTTTGGTATCGGAAAATGCCAATAAAAGGGTACTATTTGATATAGATGAGCGTGTAAAATTGGTGTACTTGTCACTTGAGGATGCAAATTTTCCTAAGAACCGTATCATAGTCGATAAAAACAGTGGGCTTACCGTAGAGTACATGAAAGCCCATGGGTACAGGGCAATGATTAGAGGACTTAGGGCTGTGTCAGATTTTGAGTATGAGATGCAGATAGCTCTTGCCAATAAGCATCTTAGAGATGATGTTGAGACGATATTTATGGTGTCAGATTTAAAATATCAGTTCCTACGCTCTACAATAGTAAGAGAGATAGCAAGACTGGGAGGTAAACTGGAAGGTCTTGTTACTCCTTCTGTTGAGAAAGCATTAAGAGAAAAATTTATGCGGAGGTGAGTGGTTGTGGATATACTGGTCCTCAACTCAGGAAGTAGTTCTATTAAGTTTCAGGTTATTAGCATGCCTGAAGAAAAAGTTATTGCTAAGGGTATTGTTGAGAGAATTGGACTTGAAGAACCATTTTTGAAGTATAAGAAGGGTGATGGTGAATACCAGAAGTTTACAAGACCCGATAAGATAGATCATAAGATAGCGCTCCAGTGGGTGCTTGATACTCTCACAGATAAAGAAATAGGTGTTCTGGAAAGCCTTTCTTCTATTGGTGCAGTAGGTCACAGAGTTGTTCATGGTGGAGAGGCGTTTTCTGGTTCTGTTCTTATTACCGATGAGGTTATTAAGGCTCTGGAAGATAATATTGAGCTTGCTCCTTTGCACAACCCGGCTAATCTTATGGGTATCTATGCTTGCAAAGAGCTTATGCCGGGTACTCCTATGGTTGGTGTGTTTGACACAGCATTCCATCAGACCATGCCTAAACATGCATACCTCTATGCTCTACCTATAGAGCTTTATGAAAAATATAGAGTTCGTCGTTATGGTTTTCACGGTACATCCCATAGGTATGTATCTCAGAGGGCTGCTGAGCTTGTTGGTAAGCCCATTGAAGAGCTGAAGATTATCACAGTCCATGTGGGCAATGGTGCCTCTGTGGCAGCTGTAAAATATGGTAAGTCTGTTGATACATCCATGGGTTTCACTCCACTTGAGGGACTTGTGATGGGAACCCGCTGTGGTGATATTGATCCTGCACTTCCTATTTGGCTACAGCGTAAATTTAATATGACTCCTGATGAGGTTGATCAGTATCTTAATAAAAAGAGTGGTATCTTAGGCCTAATGGGTGGTAAGACCTATGATATGAGAGAAGTCGAAGATGGATATCTTGCCGGTGAGCCAGATGCTACACTGGCATTTGAGATATATGCATATCGTATCAAGAAGTATATTGGTGCATATGCTGCTGCTATGGGTGGACTTGATGTTCTTGTCTTTACAGCTGGTGTTGGTGAAAATTCACCACCACTAAGAGAACTTGTTTGCCGTGACCTTGAGTTCTTGGGTATTAAGATTGATAAAGAGAGAAACAATGTTAGAGGTACAGCACTAATTTCTACCGATGACTCTAAGGTTAAGGTCTTTTCTATTGCCACAAACGAGGAGCTTGTCATAGCCAGAGATACCTATGAGATTGTGACAAAGGAGGAGAAATAACTTGAAGGTCAATCTTCACAACTTTCAAAGAAGTGAAGAGGCGGAACTTATCTTTGATGGTGGGGATATACATATAGATGACCTCATTGAGGGTGAGGTTGTGTATCCGATTGGTGGAAAGTTAATACTCCATAAGATAGGTGATAGATTTTTACTTGATGGTGTTATTACTGTTGTGGTTAAGAGAAAGTGTGCTGTATGTGGAGAACCCTTTGAGGATACACTGAGTATAAAGATTAGTGATGAGTTTGTTATTGGTGAGCCAGACTATGGAGAAGATAAAGAAGTTGAGCTCACACAAAAAGATATGGACACATTCTACCTTAAAGATGGTATACTTGATGTTGAGTCGGTGGTGAGGGATTATATTATTACCTCTCTCAGCACCGTGCCGTTGTGCCCTGTGCACAAAAAGAAAGACAGGGAGCCTGTTATATACAATTTAGGTGATATAGAAGAAAAACCAGCCGATCCAAGATGGGCAGAGTTGAGGAAACTGTTAGAAGGAGGTGCTGAAGGTGGGAGTTCCAAAGAAGAAACCAACACGCAGAAGGGCAAGAAATAGAAGAGCACACTGGACACCACGCACAGTGACACTTGCCAGGTGTCCCAACTGTGGTGCCCTTGTTCCTGCACATATGGTATGCCCTGAGTGCGGTTATTACAAGGGAAGACAGTATATTAAGGTAGAAAAGTCTGAGAAGTGATGAGCTGTGAATGTAGTCTTAGCCGTTGATTTAAGAGGTGGCGACCACGGAGCAAAACCGATTGCTGATGGTGTAAAGCGCTTTTTGGCTGAGACTAATGATGTAGAGGTGTTGGCTTTTGGCCTTAAAGACGATGCACCCTATGTGGATGGGGTGCATCGTTTATTTTTCAGAGAGTGCTCTGAAGAGATAACAACTAACGAAAAACCAACATATGCTGTTAAAACAAAGAAGGATTCTACACTTGTAAAGGCAGTTGAAGCTGTTAAGGCCGGAGAGGCGTATGGTGTTATTTCTCCTGGTAGCACTGGGGCGGTACTCACTGCTGGATATTTGCTTCTTGGTCGCATTAAAGGTGTAAAGAGGCCGATGCTTGCAGCGCCAATGCCTACTCTCTCTGGTAATCCCTTTGTATTTGGTGATCTTGGTGCTAATGCCGATGTCAGACCTGATTTCTTTCCAGGATTTGCCATTTTAGGTAGAGTTTACTATGAAGCCTTGCTTGGTAAAGGTGATCCTTCTGTTTACCTTCTTAATATAGGTGAAGAGGAAGAAAAAGGTAAGCAACTAGTGAAAGAGGCTAGAGAGCTTCTTGAAAATTATCCGTGGTTTAGAGGATACGTAGAGCCACATCAACCATGGGATGGCGGGTATGATGTGGTTATTACAGATGGTTTTTCTGGAAATGTCTTCTTGAAAACGGCTGAAGGAGTATCCCATGCTGTTACAGGAGTTTTAAAAGAAGAGATAATGAAAGGTGGCTTTTTGGCAAAGATAGGGGCACTTCTGATGAAAAATGCCTTTAAAGAAATGAAAAGGCGTTTTGATTACAAGACATATGGCGGTGCACCATTTTTGGGAGTTAGAGGACTGGTTATGAAAATGCATGGTCGCAGTGATGAAGTGGCAGTGTATAGTGCAATGAAAGTTATGTATCGGCTTACTAAAGCAGATATTGTTGGTAGAATTGAAGAAAAGATAGCATCAGGGGGTGTATAAACATGGATGAGAAGAAGTTGACCCAGCAGGTTATTGAGGTTATCGCAGATACATTGTCTGTGAAAAAAGAGGCAATTAAAGAAGATACCAACCTTGTAGAGGAATTAGGTGTAGACTCTCTGGACATGGTAGATCTTGTTCTTGCCATGGAGCAAGAATTTGGTATAGAGATAAAAGATGAAGATATTACCCCCGATATAAAAACGGTGAGGGACATTGTGGCACTTCTTGGAAAATATCTTAAGTTCTAAGAAAGGGATATTTTCCGGGGAGTCTGACACCTTATATATAAGAATTAATTTCTGGCGTCATCCCAAAAAGGGAAGCTCTCATCTTCTTAGGCAAGCTCTAACCCATCCTTCATTTGATAGCAGAAAAAATTATGAGCGCTTGGAGTTTTTGGGTGATAGTGTTTGGGGGCTTATTGTTGCCAGTTATCTATTTGAAAAATACCCTGAACTTGATGAGGGTAGTCTTACACTGCTGAAGGCATATTTTACAAATAATAGTTTTATTAGTAAACTCTCTAAGAAAATAGGATTAGGACAACTTCTTAGGGTAGGTAAATCTTATAAGTTTCCCGTCTCTGAAAGTACGCTTGCCGATATTTTTGAATCGTTTGTTGCGTATCTGTATCTTACCTATGGTTTTGAAAGAACCAAACGCTGGGGTTATAAGGTCATGAACCATATCTTGCCATCCAAAGAGGAGATAGAGGAGATATTATTCTCATTTGACCCCAAGGGTAAGCTACAGGCAATACTGGGAAAGGAAGGTTTAATGCCAAGATACGATGTTGTGAAAGATGGAAAAATGTTTAGGGCTACTGTGTATATAGGTGATAAAGCTATAGCGCAAGGTATGGGACACAGTATTCGAGATGCAGAGAAAGATGCAGCTCATAAGGCACTAATGGTGTTGGTGAGAAATGGCAAAGCAGAAAAGTAAGCGTATTTATCCTATTTTTATACCATTTACCGGTTGTCGCTTTCGTTGTAGCTTTTGCAATCAATGGGCTTCATCTGGTGTATCACAGGATGAATATCGGAAGAAAATAGAACAATCTTTCGACTTTTTGATGCATTCAGAGAAGAAATACGATGAAGTCTCTATATACGGAGGAACTCCTTTATGGTCTGGTACAGGCTGGGATATTATGGAGAGACTTCAACCGTTTGTAGAGAGTGGAAAAGTAGGGGGTGTTCGTCTTTCTACAAGACCTGATTCCATTACCCCAGATATTATCCAGAAACTTGTTGATCTGCATGTAACAACTGTTGAGATTGGCATACAGTCACTATCAGACAAAGTGCTTCAGTGTGTCAACAGAGGACATACGGTTGCCGATGTTGAAAGGGCTATTTCATTACTTCACGATTCAGGGATTGATGTGATAGGTCAGTTTATGATAGGTTTACCCTGCGAAGGTGAAGAGATATACGATATTCCGGGGTGGGCTTGGAAGCACAACATTGCCGGTGTACGTATTTTCCCCCTGATTGTACTTGAAAATACGGAGATAGCAAGTTGGTATAAGGAGGGTAAGTATAAGCCTCTTGATGTCGATGAGGCTGTCTATAAATTGGCTCGTATTGTAAGGCAGCTTGAGGAATATGATATTCCTGTTATACAGATAGGTCTTCATTCTAGTAAAGAATTGCAGAAGGCTGTCTTGGCAGGCCCATATGTGGGAAACTTAGGAGAGATGGTTCGCTCATTTATCAATTTTATGCTTGTAAATGAGGGTAAGATAAAAGAAGATGATGTACCTGTGTCTCAAAGACGTATGTTTGATAGATGGAGGAGGGTGATACAGCGTGGGAATACTTGATAAATTCAAAAAGATGTTTGCATTTGGCAAGAAAAAAGAGGAAAAGCCTGTAGAGAAAAAGGAGTCCATAGTGGCCGATGAAGATATTATCTTGTCTGATAAAGGAGCAGAGGTTGTTGTAGAAAAAGAAGAAACAGTAGAGGAGCCTTTGCCAAAGGAAGATGTGGAAGCTTCTGAGAAGGAAGTAGCAGAGGTAGTAAAGGAGAAAACAATAGAAACAACATTTCAGGAAGAAACACCTGCTTTAGAAGAGATTCCACCTGTTGAAAGTGTGGCTGGGACGCAGACAAGGACTACCACAGAGGTTTCAGAGGTTGAAGTTTCGGTTTCTTCAGAAGAGGTAGAGGCATCTAAAGATAAAGCAGTGTTTGTATCTGAACCTGTAGAAGAGGTCAAAGAGGAAGAAGGCAAAGAAATATCTCCTGTCATAGACTTTTCTTCTATCCAGGTGATGTCCGAAGATGAGAGAGATGAGCTTTTGGCATTCCTTATAAAAGCAGACTTTGGCGTGATGCTTGCAGAGGAACTTTTAGATATTGTTGAGGAGTATCCTCCCGAGGAAAGGGAGATGAGACTCCGTACCTTGCTGGCGTCATATCTTCCACCAAAACCAGAACCTATTAAGATTGCTTCTGAGCCGCCAACTGTGTATTACTTCTTTGGTGTCAATGGGGTGGGTAAGACAACAACTATTGCCAAGTTTGCCCACATTTTAAAAAAGAGGGGCAAGGTTATGGTTATTGGTGCCGATACATTTAGGGCTGCGGCGACAGACCAGCTTGGGCTGTGGGCTGAGAAAGTTGGTGTAGATGCTCATCTTGGCGAGCGTGGTGCCGATCCATCGTCTGTTATTTACACCGGTGTAGAAAAGGCAAAGGCGAGAGGATACGACTTTGTACTTGTAGATACAGCCGGTAGAATGTCTACCAAGAAAAATCTTATTGAAGAGCTGAAAAAAATGGAGAGGGTTGTTAAGAAGGTTGTGCCTGATGCTCCACATGAGAGTTTTCTTGTACTTGATGCTACCCAAGGGCAGGCGGCATTTAGACAGGCGAAGACATTTATGGAAGCGGTTCAGGTTACCCGCATCATTCTTACCAAACTCGATTCTACAGCCAAAGGAGGTTTCATCTTCTCCATATGGAAGGAACTAGGGCTTCCTATAGCATTTCTTAGCTTTGGACAGGAACTTGATGATTGGGTGGAGTACTCTCCATCTGTTATTCTTGATAATCTATTTGGAGAAAGTAGGTGAGGTTTATGGATATAGGAGAAATGATGTCTATAGCTTCTGAAGCAGCATATTTGGCTGGAGAGGTGCTTCAGTCTAAGTATCTTCATGTCAAAGATATAAGGGAGAAAACAGATATAACCGATCTTGTTACTGAGGCTGATAAAGAGGCCGAAAAGGTTGTGAGGGCCTATCTTGAGGGTGTACTTGATGATAAGCATTCTATTGTGGGTGAAGAGGGTGGTGGTAGCGCTACAGGTAGGTATGTGTGGTATGTAGACCCCCTTGATGGCACGGCAAACTTTGCCAAGGGAGTACCCATATTTTCCGTTAGTGTAGGTATGCTTGATGAGGGGCGTTTTTCTGTTGGAGCCATATATCATCCCACAGAAGATGTCCTTTATTGGGGGAGCGTTGAGGTAGGTGCGTGGATAAATGGAAGAAAACTTGTGCCTAGATACGAAGCAGAGATACGCGGAGCATATGTGGGGTTGGGATTCCCCCGTAGGTGTACAGAAGGTGCTAAAGATGCTGCACTTATATTTCAAGAGTATTCTGTACTGCATGCACGTAAACTGAGAAGCATTGGTTCTGCGGCTTTGGGACTTGCATGGGTTGCTGCCGGTTTTCTTGATGTGTATTTCCAGCCATGCCTTAGCATGTGGGATATGGCGGCCGGTGTTGCACTTGTACTGGCAGTAGGTGGTTCTGTGTATATTCATAAAGTAGATGATACAACTTATGGGGTATGGGCGAGTGGTAATAATGACCTTTACACTGCATATGCGGAAATTATCCCATACCTAAAAGAGTATGTAAAAGTGTAAAAAGTGTAACAGGTTAAAAGCAATAGAGGTATATACAGGGGGCATACATATGCCCCCTGTATTGTTTATATACATAAACTTTGTGTGGTATAATAGCCATGACAATGAAGTTTGAGGAGGGAATGATATGGAAAGAGTATACTTTGACCACTGTCGTAGTACATTTGTTGATACTGAAGTGATAAAAGAAATGAATATATGGATGACCGAGAAGTATTGGGCTCCTGCCCCCTTTACATCGACGGGTACTGAAGCTCAAGAAGCTATAGATGAATCACAGGCTGTTTGGGCATCATTCTTTGGTGGTAAGCCGGAGGAGGTTCAGTTTGGTGCCAGTGAGGTGGTACTTGCCAATGTTGCCATTAGAGGCATAGTGGAAGCATACTATAAAAAACATGATACTAAGCCACATATTATTACCACCGAAATAGAGGCAGGCTCTACTGTTCTTTCTATACTGAGAAAACTGGAGAAATCCGGTAGAGCAGAGGTGACATATCTTAAAGTATCTAAGGATGGACTTGTATCACCCGATGATGTGAAGGCTGCTATCAAAGACAATACAGCTATGGTAGTTATGGCTGATGTCAACTTTATGGTTGGTACTGTTCAAGATGTTCCTGTTATTGGTAAAGCTATAAAGGAGAAGAAAGACGATGTGAGATTTGTCATAGATGCTACACGCTCACTAGGGCGTACGCCTCTATGGAAGTATGCAGACTTTGCAGATGTGGTATTTACCGATGCTCATAGAATACATGGGCCTAAGAACTCTAGTGTTCTATGGGTAAAAAGCGGTGTATCGATAGTGCCTATTGTATGGGGTACAGTAAAGCATTTTGATATTACACAGGATAAACCGGATATTCCTACCATTCGTGGGGGCATGAAAGCACTACAGATTTTGCTTGATGGTTATGAAGAGAAGTATAACAAGATGAAGAGGCTTCAAAGGATGCTCTTTGATGGAATATTGGAACGCATACCAGAGGTTCAGATTAATGGGCCATGGCCAGAGCACCGTAGCCCGTCTAATGTATGCGTGACATTTAAGTATATTGAGGGCGAAGCTGTGCAGATGTACTTTGATATGAATGGTATTGTTGTTGATACAGGTTCTGCGTGTGCTAATCCCTTCCTTCAGGCAAACCATGTTATACTGGCGCTTTACAATGATTATGCAAGGGCTCATGGTTCTATTAGGCTTATACTCTCGTGGCACAACACAGAAGAAGAAGTCCATAGATTTCTCGATGTAGCACCGGAGGTTGTTGCTACACTGAGAAGAATAAGTCCGGTTGCACCGGAAGTATATAAAAAGTAGGGAGTGATGTGGTATGGCAATTAAGTACAACGAGAAAGTTGTTGACCATTTTCTTCATCCAAGGAATTTAGGTAGGATAGAAAATCCCGATGCTGAGGCAGTAGTTGGTAGTCCTGCATGTGGCGACCAGGTGGCTATTTATCTGAAGATCGATCCAGAAACAGAAAAAATAGAGGATATAAAGTTTGAGTCTTTTGGATGCGCTTCCAATATTGCTACTGCATCGATTATCACGGAACTTGCCAAGGGTAAAACAATTGATGAGGCTATGAATATTACATGGAAAAAGGCAGTAGATGAGCTGGGAGGACTACCACCTATTAAATATCACTGTTCTGTACTTGCTGTTGATGGTTTAAGGTCTGCTATTAGACACTATCTTATGAAACAGGGACGCATCAAGCCGGAGGATCTTAATAGTGATCTTGTTAGAGGAGAACTGTACCATGTTATTTATCCTCCACTAGGTATAGATATTGTTTCAGCCAAGAGGGTAAAGTATATTGGTGTTGATGACGGAGTGGTAACAATAGATATTGCCTTTGATGACGAAGATCCATATCTTGACGAAATTAAGCATGAAATAGAAGAAAAAGTTAGTGTGTTGCCTGGGGTAAAGGAGATTAAGGTTAACAATGTCGGACTTTACGAATAAAAATGATTCTTATCGTTTGCTACTGGCGTTTATAGACAAAAAGGCTATAGGCAGGGCGCGCTTACTAACGGTCATTATAGCTACCGGTGGTGCCCTGTCTCTCATTGCCTTTTTATGGTTGTGGCTCTTGCCACCATCTAGTATGGCTGTTTTGATTTTCTTGGCTTCATTGGCTGTTATTACGGCTGGTGTATCTATAGTTCTTGTAATTGTCTATCTTGTATTGCTTGTAATGACTATGAATACGGGAAAGCCGTACATCGCATTTCCTACATTGAGCGTGGTAAAGAGAGTTATTCATGTCAAAGATGCTTTTATTGACTCATTGCCACCTGAAGACAGACCGAGGGCAAGAGAGATTATTGAGTACTGGGAAAAAACCCTTTATGATGGAGGTGAAGTAGAGTGAAAAAGGTATTAATTATTACAGGTCCTTTCTTTGAGGACATTGAGGTACAGTATCCTTACTACAGACTGAAAGAAGAAGGATATGAGGTTATTATTGCTGCCCCTGAGAGGGGTAGAGTGGAAGGCAAACATGGGTATGTTATTAATGCAGATTTGGCATTTGATGAGGTTAGACCTGCCGAGTATGATGCCCTTGTTGTGCCTGGTGGCAGGGCACCGGAGCGTGTAAGGCTCTACGATAGCGCCAAATCTATCGTTAAACATTTCTTTGAACAGAATAAACCTGTTGCCACAATATGCCATGGTCCCCAGGTGCTTATCTCTGCCGGTGTTGTCAAGGGTAGAAAGGGTACGTCTTATGTGGGAATACGCGATGACCTTATTGTTGCTGGTGTAGAATACCTTGATGAACCTGTGGTGGTGGATGGTAACTGGGTATCTTCCCGTCATCCTGGAGATCTCGATGTATGGATGAGGGAGTTTATCAAGGTTGTGGAGGCATAAGATATGGCACGACTTTTTAATGTTCATACGACGTGGGGCGAGGGCACATATACTCCCCAGCAGTGGATAGACTATGCACGAAAGCACAATATCGATGAAATTGTGTTTATAGACTTTGTTCCACCAAGCAAATGGGAGGAATACAAAGAGGCTATGGGAAAACTTGATTTTACTGGTGTTAAGGTTTCTTATGGTGTTGAAGTGCCAGCTAAGGTGTTGAAGGATACACCGTCTAGTCTCCTGGAAATATTTGATATTATTGCTGTATCTGAGCGATGCTTTGGTAAAGATGATGATGTGCCTCGCATTATGGAAGATTTGCTCCTACAGTGGACGAAAAAACTGCCACTTATATACTGGATAAGACCAGGAATGTGGTATAAGGAATACGGAGATACATTGCTTGGGCTCGAGTATTATGTTGAAATACTTAAGAGGGTACCAGAGAATAAAATCATACTGGAAGTCAATCGTAGATACAATGTTCCACCGCCATATATACCTGCTTTACTGGATGAGTTGGGATATCGATTTGTTGTCGGTGTAGATGCAGGTTCTCCAGAAGAGCTGCCACGATATGAGGTTCCTATACTAGGCTTTACATTTGCCGATGCAGAGGAGTAACCTCTGCATCGGTTTTTACTTCAACCTTTCGTATATATCTCTTATCTGTTCATGATACTGTTTAAATATTTCTAAGATTTGTGGGTTAAAGTGCTCAGGTTTTGTACGCCTGTCTCCTTCTAATATGATTTTTACAGATTCTTCATGGGTAAGCGCTGGTTTATAAGGTCTTTCATCGCGTAGTGCATCGTAGACATCCGCGATGGAAACAATCTGGGCCTCTATAGGAATCTGATTACCCTTAAGACCAAAGGGATATCCGCTACCGTCGAATTTTTCGTGATGGTAGAGGGCAATATTCCTTGCAACCATAAAATGCTGTTTGTTGCCGAGAAGTTCTGCACCGAACTCTGTATGCTTTTTCATCAGTTCCCATTCTTCTTCTGTTAGTGGTCCTTTTTTCTGAAGTATTTTGTCTGGCACCATGATTTTTCCTATATCATGAAGTGGTGCAAATTTTCTTATTTGGTCTACAAGCATTGGAGGTAAATTCATTTTTTCAGCGATGAATCCTGCTATTTCTCCAACTCTTTGTATATGTTTACCTGTTGTATCATCGTGTTTTTCAGCTATTCGAGCAAGTGTTGTTGCAAAGTTATAGTAAGCATCATATAGTTCCTTTTCACGTTGACTGGCATGCTCGTATGCACGTAGAGTATTTTCTCGTGCTCTCTGAAGTTGTTTTAGGAAGTCAGTGTTTTTGTCAATAATTTCTTGAATTTTCTGTGCCAATGTGTATATTTCTTTGGGAGCATCTTCGGCTATATACTGTAAGTCTTCCTGGGGAAGCTCATTTCTGGAAAGATCTAGTCCTTCTACTATGCTGCTGAGTTCCTCCAGTGGCATTGCTATATTGTGGGATATCTTCTTGGCTGCTTGTATAGACGTAGTGATCGAGACGATACTAACAAAAAGAAGGGCTATAATGAATGACACAATAAGCCATAATATGCTATAAGAGTGAATACTGAATACCATGTATAAATATCCGTTATCTACAGATTTGATATGAAATGGTGACACAACATATGCCCTTGTGATACCAACATGTTTAAATTGTGGTGTTTCTTGCGATGGAGGAACCATTTGAAATATGTTTGCTGGTAGCGTGGTAGTTACAATAACTGGCTGTAGTTTGTCAGTGTACAGATTTATTCCCTCTATACTACTGAAATTTTTCATGAATGCTCGTATAACGCTCATTGTCGTTTTGTATACAGGTTGCCGTTTACCGGCTATGTATTCTACTATATATGTACCAGACGCTGTTTTAACAACTCCAGTGAGTTTTATATCCATAGTTGGATATATCATTTGTACTGAGGTTATGGTAGGTGTTGTAACAGTGATATTTGTAGCTGGTCTTATAGTAATATTATCTGCTTTAATGCTGTCAATGCCTTGTTCCGAAGCGAGCGTCAGCTTCCTTTGAAAGCTTGGCTTGTAGTATACATTAACAAGTCTATCTACATAGGCATTAACAATATCAATTGTGGCCTCTTGTATAGATTTTACGCTGTTTGCCATGTTGTTATGAACGATAACGACGATTATGATAGAAAACACAGCTGCCACAAGTAAGGACAGGAATATAGACCAAATACGACTACGAAGTACCTCTTTTCTTATAAATTCTTCAAAGGTTGGTCGTTTGTTGTTTTCATCCATAGCATAAATATTTTATACTAACTGTGGAGGTGAATGATATGGAAAAATGGTTGGTTATCAGTGATACCCACG
>JAADFF010000028.1 GCA_013153035.1 Dictyoglomota bacterium
AACCTACTTGATCTAATCAATAGATGTGTGCATGGATAGAGAAAAGTGAAGTAAGACGAAGCGAGGATTGTAGAGGCAGGCACCCAGAAAAAGCTATGGTTAAGTGAGAGACAAAGAATGCAAGTAGTTTGATGGAGCAATATGAGATAAGCAGAAAAATCACAGTCGCTGCCTGTAAATTATTTCAGAAAAGCTATGTGTGATAGGGGTTTTTAGAGTTACGATGTGATATATCCTTATCGGTTGGTATATTCTCTGAAAGCGTTTCCTTATTTGAAAGGCCGAAGGTATAAAAGATAAAGTGCAACGAGTAAATGCTTTCAATAGCATATTACTGCATAGCTTTCGGTTGAACACTGAAGAGATAATGAAGGTATCTCATACTTCTTAATGTTCTCTCTTTTTATAGTTTTCCTCTCCTGTTATTGAACCTCAGATGAATTGATGAAGCTATGAGTATTTATGCTATGTTTGTGATGACTCACTACCTTGTATTCAGATGATGAATGGTAGCGTTTTTAAAGATTTGCTCTATCTGAATTTTTCCAGTACCACTGTACTATCTGCTACATCTTCCCACCAGTTTGAGTGGGAGACAATAATGAGTGATTTCCCCATGTTTTTCAGTGTATGGACTATCTGCTGGAAAATGTTTTTATATTTGTCATTGACACCTGACTCCGGTTCATCCATGAGAATGATATCGGCATTTGATAGCGCAGCTCTCAGGATATCTATAGCCCTTTTCTGTCCTCTACTAAGCGTGTCTTTATCTGGGTGAAGCTCTCTATCCAGTGGTAGATCTTCAAACAGAGGATGTAGCCCCAGCTGGTCTATCAATTTTTCTACCTTTTCAGGTGATATGTCTTTGTCCAGCTTGATATTTTCATATACGCTGCCCGGTATTATTAGTGTGTTTTGTGGTAGGTAATAAAATTTTCCTTTGCCCTTCTTGATGTAGCCACTGTTCCTCTGCAGGCTACCGGTAAGACTCTTTAGTAAACTACTCTTGCCTATGCCGTTATCTCCCTTGATCAGGATACACTCTCCCTTATTTACTGTCATAGACACAGGTTTATGTGTTCCATATATAGATATCATGTCTTTGACATCAAGTGGAATATCTGGAGATATGAGACGGCTCTCTTCTTCATTCATGAGCTTTTCTATGTGTTTCATGGCTATGAGTGCCTTTGATATTCCTACGACGGAGCCAATGATTTTGTCTATCTGTATAAACCACATGGGTATGATGCCTATCAGTGCAATGGCTATAGCTTTGTTTTCTCTCATGTTATATACGCATATGGTTGTGGATATCACAGTCATAATATTCATCATTATGTTTCTGGAGCTTGATAGCACTGCCCATCTCTGGACCGTGTCTTTGTATTTATCTACAATATCTTTTACGATCTGGTGGAAAAATGTGTCAGATATGCTAACTTTGAGAAATGTGTTTTCTTTCAGTATCATTGTTGTAAGGTTTTGCTTCTGACGAAACACATCTCTGACATGGCCATATAGCTCTTTGGCTACCTTTGTGCTCCACATTCCATAGAGGCCGTATGCGGTGGATAGCACAATGAGTATAAATGCCGTTTGTATGGAGTATCTGCCTATGAGAAAGAGAATATATATGCCTATAGCTGTGCCTGTGATGATATTGGCTGGATAGTCAAGGAAGAGTTTCAGCACTGTATTAAGATCGTTATTTACAGTAGTGTGGAGCTTACCACTACCGTAGTGTGCAAGGGCAGATTCTTCTATAGACCTTAGTTTTTCAAAGATATTTGTTGTGAGTGTGCGATAGATGTTAAAAGAGTATATAAAGTATGTTGCCATACTCAGGGTGTATAGACATATCCATATAAAAAGTAGGGTAAATATGCGAAAGCTTTCTCCAGCTATAGTAGTACCAAGTCCAACCATTAGCTGAGTCTGTGCTATATATGTGGCTGTATGTAGCAGACTGTAGATGCCTACATATATGGCCAGCGTATTTATACTTCCATACCACTTTTGGGCTTTCTGGTTTTTCATAGGTATCTCCTGCGTGTTTTTGTATATTATACAAATTTCTATGGTTATTTAGACTATAAAAAAGCCCCGCATCATGCGGGGCGTGAGGTGATTTCCCCTAAGGGAAAGGGGAGAGGAGCTAGAGTTCCCAGAGGTACTTCATGATGTTTCTCTTAAGAAGCATCTTTTTATCATCATCAAGAAGGGTGTCGGCGGCTTTCAGCATAACTCTAATATCATAGTGTCCCTTATATGTTTCTGGTGGCTGTTTGTCTATACCCAGTACACCGTATACTGCCATCATTGCAGATTTGATGGAATACTCAACGGTGAATACACATTCACCGGGTACTTCGGCAAACTGTCCCATAAAGGCTATATTCTTATAGCCTTCTGGCACAACAGGTGGTCTATCGCCCACTGCTCTTGGCATAAACTGGGCTGTAATATACGGCATCATGGCTGTGCGTACATTGATGACGCTTTTCATGAGCTCCTCCTTGTCATCAAGCCACCTAAGCTGATACAGAAGTTCTTCAAATATCTCTTTGCCTGTGCACTGGCTCATGGGCTTCTTTACATAGTCACCCTCTTTGTCTATAAACAGCCCATATCCCCAGAGAACATATACATCATCGGGTTGATTCCTAAAGTGAGGTTGTCTAAATGCCACGATAGACATGAGCCATGAGGAGTCTTTAAAGGTGACAAGTCCACCGGTGCCCGTTTTATTGCCCGTAAACTCTTCCAACTTCTTAAAGAACTTGTCGCCTTTGAATGTAATGGTAAAGGACTCCCACTTAGACTTGTCAATATTGCTGGCAAATTTGTCAGGATTGCCAAATATCTTATCTTTCTTTGCGAGGTTTCTCCAGAGCCTCCACACATCGCCTTCAGATGTGTTAAGGGGTGGAACGGTATTCCAGTCTCCATATGTGGAATTTTCCACCATAGAACCGTTAGTAATAAAGACGATGTCTTTAGGACCGAGTTTGATAACATCCTTGCCACTGGCATTTTCTATGTGAATAGCCGTGGCATATTTGCCGTCGCTTCTTTCTTCAAAGTCTACATCTACAACCTTTGTGCCCATGATAAATTTCACGCCACGCTCTTTAAGGTAATTTTGTAGAGGCAGTATCATGGCATCGTATTGGTTGAGTGGAGTTCTCAGTACTCCCTCTATACGGTTCATGCCGGGTACAAGGTGCATAAAGCGAATCATATACCTACGCATTTCCGCTACGCTGTGCCATGGCTGGAAGGCAAACATTGTTGCCCAGAAATACCAAAAGTTGGTCTTGAAGAATGATGGGCTAAACCACTGCTCTATGGTGACATCGGCAAGGTCTTCTTCTGGGGTTAGTAGTAGCTCGTTCATCTCGTTGAGATGTCTCATGGTAAGCTCGTACTTTTCAAAGTTTGCCTTTTTACCACCTTCTACAAGACGGCATTTAGATGAGCCTACATATTCTTTGTTGAACTCTACAACCTCGTCAAGAACGGTTTTCTCAGGATTATCAAGCGATGGTATTTGAGAGAAAAGGTCCCAAGTGCTGTCGTAATGCTCCTCAAACATGCGGCCTCCTCTGAGGATATAACCTCTCTCGGGGTCACCTGCACCATCAAGACAACCACCATTTAGCCCTGTTTTTTCTATGATGTGAATATTTTCACCGGGCATACCGGCATCTCTCATGAGATAAAATGCCGCAGCCAGTGATGCTATGCCACCGCCAACAAGATATGCCTTTCTCTCTTTTATATCTGCTGGTTTGGGTGCATTGTATCGTCTGTAATTTAACATATCTTCCACCTCCTTGTGTGATTTCACTGGTATTGTAGAAAAAAATTTTCATAATGTCCAATATATGATTTAATATAATTAGATAACTTATCAATTATGAGGTGAATGCTATGGAGCTGACATGGATAAAGTACTTTGTGGAGCTTGCCCATGAGGGACATATGACAAGGACGGCAGAAAAACTGGGAGTGTCTCAGCCCAACCTTAGCATGGTGATAAAGAGACTGGAACAGGAACTGGGAGTGCCATTGTTTGATAGGGTAGGAAGAAGGATTACCCTTAGTGACTATGGCAAAGCCTTTTTGCCTTATGCTACAAAGACTTTATCGGCAATAGAGTCGGGTAAAAGGGCTGTTTTAGAGGTAAAGGGGATTTATGATAGAAATATAACCCTTGCCACGACGGGAACAACTTTTCTGTTTGGACTTTTAAAAGATTTTATTAAGCAATATCCCGATGTTAGGGTGCGTCAGTTTATCGTGTCTCCAGAGGAGGCCTCATCTATGCTCAAGATGGGAAAGGCAGACTTTGCCATAACATCACCGCCACTGAGTGATGAGGAACTGTGCACGACACTGATATATGAAGACAAAATACTCCTTGCCACATCAAGAGACCATCATCTATCGAGGGAAGAGAGCATAGATCTAAGAGATTTAAAAGATGAGCCCTTTATAGACCTTGTTGAAAACTACACATTTAGGAAGCTAACAGATGAAATGTGTCAGTTGGCAGGATTTACCCCCAATATTGTATTTGAAGGGGAAATAGTTCTTATGGCTGAACTTGTAGAAGAGGGGCTTGGAGTTGCCCTTATTCCTGAGAGCATTATGAGACTATATCCTGACTTTCCGGTGAAGGTGATTCCCATCAGATACCCCGAATATACAAGAAAAGTGGGGCTTAGTTGGTATAAGCATAGCCATATGGGTAAGTACAAGGAGGCATTTAGGGAGTTTG
>JAADFF010000085.1 GCA_013153035.1 Dictyoglomota bacterium
ATGCCATATATATTGGCAGAGGGAGCAGAGATTATAGGAGGATAAGGGAAAGCTTGAGGGTAGGAATTACCTACCCTCAAGCAGTTCTTGGAGCCTTCTAACATTATCCTCAAGGGCTTTAGCCCCTTTAAGAAGGTCTTCTGCTAGTTTCTCCTGTTTCTGACTACCCTGTGTGACCTTTTGGGAAACAGCATCTACTGTTTCAGACAGCTTAAGGAGATTCTCTGTAGAGCGACTGACTTCCTCTGTGGAAGCTGTTAGCTCCTCTGACACAGCAGCAAGGTCTTCTGCCATGGTAGACAGTTTCTCAACATCATTAGCTGTATCTTGTAAGCTACTGGCTACCTCTTCTCCACTACGGGTTGCCTCACCAAGAGCCTCAGTTGTAGATTTCACATCCTCTGCCAGCCTGCTGGCAAACTCAGAAAGTCCTGACATAATTTCCTCAATTCGACCAACAGATTCTGTAGACATCTCTGCAAGCTTTCTTACCTCATCGGCAACAACGGCAAATCCCTTACCGGCCTCACCAGCCCTTGCTGCTTCAATGGCAGCATTAAGGGCAAGAAGATTGGTCTTCTTGGCAATATTTCTAATCTCCTCAATAATAGAGCCAACCTCAGAAGACACCTTAGAAAATTCTTCTGTTAGGGCATTGACCTTCTGCATTTGCTGATTAAGGCTACTAAATGTGGCAATAACAGACTGAAGATTTTCAATATTCTCTCTTGTCCTACTCTGCATAGACATTGAAAAGTTACTAAGAGCACCTGCACTATCGGCAAGAGATTGAGAGGCCTTGCGAATACCTTCTATATTGTCAGATATCATAGCGGTAGCGTCTGTCAGGGTATCAACCTCTTTGCTTAAACCTTCGGACACACTCAACATATCTTCTGCTAAACTTGAAACATCTGTACTAACTCCCATAACCGTGTTCATAACAGCACCAATAGCATCTGCTGTCTGTTCTACACCTTGAAGTACCTCTTCTATCTGCTGTTTAGACTTTAGAGCCTCCTGTGTGGCCTCATGGGCCCTCTTGTACACATTTGAAAAATCAATAAGCAAAGCTATGGCAGAAACAACAACTGCTAAGAGGATACCGATGGCTACAGGATCTATGATAAGGTGTAAAACACCGAGGGCACCTAATATGCCAATGATATAAGATAACCCCATAAATGCCAAACCGCCAAGAACAAACTTCTCTGCTGTCTGCTGGGCAGAAACAATGTAAAAACCTGCTGTGTAGAAATACAGTAGCAAGACAAAGATATACATAAGCTTGACAAATGTGGCAAAGGCCGTATAGCTGGGAATGAGGAAACTCAGCACAACAACCGCATAATAAGCATAAAGTAGTTTTGCAAACCACGGTTTTAGACTACCTTTAATAAACACAAGCATAGCCTGAAGGAAGATAACGGCACCAAGCATCATGGCAATATCACGAATCTTTTTCATGGTGAAATAGTCAATAGGCAGGTAAAAAATGCTCTCCTTCAGTGTCGTTACATACACAAGGATAAATGCTATACCAAACAAGAGATAACTTTTCATCTGCTTACCTGTCAGGAAATACAGCATGATGAATAGCAGACCCACAATGACCATAACCGCACCATCGGATAGAAAAATACCTTGATGCCAGTAGTTATTGACATATTTATACTCATATGCTCCCCAACTATCGTCTGTAATAAATGCGGGTTGGGTTGTAAAACCATATCCATACTTATAAGATAAATCTATCTCTATCTTATGGCTGCCGGGAATAAGCTTCATAGGGAAAACCTCAGTTACAGGAGCAGAATTGACATATGCCGCCTTGCTTTTCTCTATCTGTCCTACCAGATGGTCATCAACAATGACCCTATAACCTCCTCCGGCTACAAGGTTGGGTATAACCAGATAATACACATCTGCCTTATCTACACTAATTGTCGTCCACAATGAGGCCCTTGTGAAATCAGACCTGTAATCATCCACAAATCCGGATACTTCCTTTCCACCAGTGGCATGCCATTTATCGATGATAATGGTAGGCTGATACCTATCCATGGATAGTGTAGCCACAAATCCAAAATAGGCTATCACTATAAGAAAAAACAACACAAGAAATATCAGTGTATTCTTGATAACCCTCACAATTGGCACCTCCTCGGTAATATTAAAGTCAATCGATAATGCTCTTGTAGGAGTATATTCTACAGTAAACTTAGCCTGTAGAACCAGCTCTCGGATACGAATAATTTTATATTCACAAGGGATTATAATAGAAATATACATTATCAGCACACATAACGAGGGGACACATGGCAAAAAGCAGTTTGGGGAAAACATTAATCAGTACAGTGGCTATGTTTGTTATAGTAAGTTTTATTGTTGTTGCCATTCACTATAGCAGAACATCATCAGAGATGACAAAGATACTCAAGAAGAGAATAGCATATACCCAAGAAATCACCTCCAGTATGAAAAAACTATATGCATCCATGGACAACAAGTGGAAAAAGGAACGCATTAACTTTACAAGACTACAAACCATAATTATCGCAGATTCTATTAACCTTGCATATCAAACAACAGGTAGTGTCGGATTTGCCAAAGAAGTGGCAAATGTACTGGTCAAAATGACCTATAGCTTTTCGAAGAACACTTATTCATATGTTCTTGACATAAAAACTGGCCTTACCATAGCACACCCTATAGACACATCAACATCTCCACCCCAGTACATTACAGAAAAAATCACTGGGGCATGCCCAGAAGGTCTCATATCATATAAATGGTATAAGCCCGGACAGGAAATACAAACAGAAAAATTCTCATATATTAAGTGCATCCCGTCTCTACATTGGGCAGTAGGAACTTCTCTGTACTTAGAAGATATTGAAAACTCTCTAAGTGCAGTAAAGCAATATATAGCCGACACAATCGATACGCTGGCCCATCCACTTGAAGGATATATAGATTTTCACATATACAACAAGCTACCTAAGGAGCTATCAGATATACAACCAACGGGTACAGTTATAAAAAGAAGCAGAGCCTATATAGGCATCATACACAGTAACCTCACAGGGCTTTATTATGTGTACAGCATTTCAGAGCTAACGATTATACAAAAAACCTTATGGTCCGCACTGCCATTTCTGCTAATCATGCTATTCCTGCTTGTTGTACTGTATTACAACATTAAGACAACCATGGAAAAAGAAAAGCTACTTGAAGATATATGGGATGAACTGGCAGGCATAGAACATGCAGGTACCGTTAGCAAAGAAAAACTGCTTTCCATGATTAAGAAGCGTATAGAGGAAATAGAAACAGCACTAACCATCAAAGAATTTGTCGGCGAACTGTCATCACTCATCGCCGCAGCCGGTACACTTACAGAAGCACTGGAGTATATGTACCACTATCTTATGGACCCCTTCAAGCTTAAGGGCTTATACCTCTATATAGAAAAGCAAGGTCGCAATGTACCTGTCACTCATATGGGCCAGAACACAGGAATAGCTTTGACTATACCACTCAACATTAATGGGAGAAAGTACAACCTTACCATCTACACAGAAGAACCGCTCTCATCATCGGAAATAGAGATACTGGGAGAAATTATCCGTTCATTTATAGCCAAACTGGAGGATATCGATGAATCATTAACAGATCCACTAACAGGTGCATATACCCGTAGATATCTTGAAGACTATGCTTCAGAACTTATAAGCAAAGAGGGTAGTGCAGCCGTACTTATGTTAGATCTTGACCATTTTAAAGACGTCAATGATACACTAGGACATGAAGAGGGCGATAGGGTCTTAAAAGAGGTTGTAAGCCGTATAGAGAGCACCATAAGACCATCAGATGTTGTCATTAGAATGGGTGGAGACGAATTTGTTATTATAATGAAAGATCTCAACTATAATGCCATGTGTCATGCCGCAGAGCGTATTAAGGAACACATCAAAGAACCACCTATTACCAAGGGTATACCTGTTAGTGCATCAATAGGTGCCGTATATAAAGAAGCAGGTAAGGATATAGACATAGAGACATTAATCAAACTCGCCGATAAGGCCATGTACAAGGCCAAAGAAAAGAGGGATAGTGTTGTATGCGTACAGGTAGATTAGTAGGGGGATTTACATTATTGAGCGGTGCTATTATCATCACCATATATTTATGGGTAACCAAAGGTATGATGATTGGCATATTGGTAGGCATTGCATCATCACTAGCACTATTAGGGGGCATTATTATTGGCAAATCACTAACAACAAGTAGAATAGCCTCCCTTCTTAAAGAAGAAATCTCCGAAGTAGATGAGGATGGTATAGCCCATATCATAGAACGATTCAAGCGGGGCTTAGACAGCGCTAAACCATTGGCGGACCTTGCTATGCATCTTGAAGAGGTAATGGATAGGGAAACGGCAGCAAGGGTAGGAGCGGCGTATCTCCTGGCAACACTACCTATCTTTGAGATCTCCTTAGAGGTTATTAGTCCTCGCGGAGACAAAGAAGTTATATCAACCGTATGGGGAGATAGAAAAAAGCCTGAAAATAGCAGACGTATAGTACTTCAGAAAAAAGATGCAGAAGATAATGTGCTTATTCTCAGTATTACAACAGATGAAGAACATGCCCGTGAAACAACAGAAATAGGCATGCAAGTGTTGGAAATTATTATCAGACGGTGGAACAATCTCATTAAGATGTATACCGACCCACTAACAGGGGCAAGAAATAGAGGATACCTACCCGTACTCATGCAGAGGCTTAGAGGCCATACAGAAAGCATTGCCGTCTTCATGATAGACCTTGACCACTTCAAAGAAGTCAATGACACACTCGGTCATGAGGAGGGCGACAAAGTGTTGGTAGAAGTTGTCAACCGTATAAAAAAGGTGCTTCGTAGTGGTGATGAAATTATTCGATACGGTGGAGACGAGTTTGTCATCGTTATCAAAGATGTAGGGCTTCGGGTTACATATAGCATTGCAGACCGTATTAGAAAAGCTATTGCCAATCCTCCCATTGTTAAAGAAATACCGGTAACAGTCTCTATAGGTGTAGCCTATAAGATGAAAAATATTCCTTTTGAGCCAGAAAAAGCACTAAAAATAGCCGATGAAGCACTATATAAAGCTAAGGAAAAGAGAAACACGTACTATATATTTGAGGCGGCATAAATGATAAGATGCAGATGAGGTGATAGCATGACAGATCATATAGAAATACCAGAAACACATACAAGAGCACTGGCAACATATACAGTGTTTTTACTTGACCTTGAAGATGTGGCCACGATACCGGCATCTCACTTTTTACAGGAAAGTGCAGAAAGCTATGAGGGTCTACTGCCACAAATAGCAGAATCCGATAGGCTTATGTTTGACACCATTATGGGTATTATCACGGCCCATGTCATAAGCGCACTACTACCACCTGTCTTCGCACCGTCATTTGAAAGCGAAAACCCCCTTGTACAGGTCAAGGGTACCATTAGACTCATGCAAGGGGAAGAGGTCATGTCTTGGTTAAAGAGTTCTCTAGAAAACACTGTTATATCTCTTGTAATAGAAAACTCTGAGCTTATAGATGCATTTGCCGAGGAGATATCAGAGATGACAAGTCAGTTTACAGAAACCGATGACATAGCCTCTTTACAGGAACTCAGTCCCGATACATTTGTCGAAATATACAAACTCAGTACAGGGGCTGGCAAGAAACTGTTGCAGGAGATACCCATTATTATCACACAGGCAAACCCTTTCACCACTATGATGCTTGAGCTATACTCTTCGGTGGCTGTTGGTGTGCAGACAAGTCTTGTGCTTTCACTAAAGACCGATGGCTGGGACGAAGAAAAGGAACTAACTGTCAGCAAATTTACCACCTACATGATTGCCTACCGTCTATCGAAACTCTTTGCCCCACACATCTACCATCCACAGGATATGGGAACAAGTGCCCTAAACAAACTCGTCAAGGGAAATATCATCAGAAACTACGCCGACTTGCTACGTAAAAGCGTTGAAATTATGGAAGATATGAACATGTCTGGTATATCGTGGGAAGACATGAGAAAAGATCCCCATATCTTCCCTGAGGTGCTACGGCAGGCCCGAGATAGTGTTTAAGACGCATATACTTTATGCTTCACCAGCGGTCTAAACACACCATATACATAGTAGAGTTTGTATATATTCCATAGGGCAATAAGAAGTGAACCCCAAACCCAACCCTTTGCTGTGTCAGACATGAGAATAATGGCCAATGCAATTGTATATGACACAAGACCCAGTATACGGGCCCATTTTTCCACTGTTGCAAGGAATATAAATCTCCTTACACTCTGCTCTGACTTTAGAGATTTAATGACCTGCCACGCTTTTTCTGGATATAAAACACCATTTTCAGCCTGCTCACTAAGGGCATCCCACCATGTTTTTTCGCAATCCTTTAACTTTTCACTGCCCCTATCGTAAAGCTTGTAATAATCTGAAGATACCGATATAAAACCCAGCACCTCAAACCACAAAAAAGCTCTTGTTGCCGTACAGTCCTTTCTCTTCAGTTTCATAACAGCCAATACTTCTGCTGTTATAAAGAAAATCATAGAAAGCAAAAAGGAGAAAAACGCAATACCCGCCAGTGTATTCATATATCTATACCTCCTTTATCCGTCTGAGCTTTTCATTAAGGCTCTCCAGTCGTGCAATCATATTCCTACTATGCCTGAGAACCTTTTCGCTCTCTCCAAGGATATCATCTATATCCTTCTTAATGGACGATACTTTCTTGAGGGTCTCCTTATGCTTCTGGGAAGCATCGACAAGAGATTTCATCATATGGGCCGATCGAACGAATGCATATAGGGATGTGGGTCCTACAA
Source organism: Dictyoglomota bacterium (assembly GCA_013153035.1). Classification (GTDB taxonomy): domain Bacteria; phylum Coprothermobacterota; class Coprothermobacteria; order Coprothermobacterales; family JAADFF01; genus JAADFF01. The sequence continues at coordinate 6,907 of JAADFF010000085.1, forward strand.
TATATACCCCCTTGGAAAAGGCATAGTCTATTAGATGAACATTTTGGGTAATCTCTGCAAAAAGAGTATCAGATGGAACATACATCAGTGCAAATCCAGTATCAGAATATGGCACATACTTAGCAACTTCGTCAATACGGGCTTTAACATCAGACTCATCACCATATGTAAACTTGCTGTCAACAGGAATTTTCATTACCGCACCACCCATATCAAGCTTGAGAAGCACATCTACACGATAAGGACCCATAGTAACCTGAGACTCATATTCACCGGGAAGTAGTATACGCTCTAAGAGAAACTGAAGTATCATTTCTCCACTCCGTCCTCTGTTTCCAATGATACTTTCATATAGCTTTGTTATCTTAGGAGATACTTCTTCTAAAGAGCGGGATATTTGAGAAACCATCTGAGTACTGGTAAATACATGTTTATCAACATTATCAAGTATAGATATCTTGCCATCAATCTTACCAATAGCCATATTACCCTGCCTTATCTCCTGGGTAAGGCTACTAATAATATCCTGGAGACGATTGATTTCAGTATTTAGTCGCTTTCGTTCAGAGATATACCATAATGTCAGTAAAATGTTGTATAATAGAAAAACAGCTAGTGCAACACCCAAAAACAATTCCATGTATTTACCACCTACCTATTGACATATATTTGCAGCTTTGGTAAAATATTATCACGAAATAAGGGAACATAGGAGAGGAACCACCTCCCTTCCCCCTCCCCTCCCTCCTATGAAATAAGGGCACCGAGAGACGGTGCCCCTTTGTGTTTTATATGCACTTTTATGCATAAAAAACTGCATTATGCAAAATTTTCTTCAACTCTTCTCTATCAAGTTCTCTATCCTCTACCCATATGCACATAAATGTTCCCAGTAACACCATAGCAGACTCGTATGAAGCGCGCCCCCCAAACATAAATATAAAGGCAAAAAGCCTGTCAATAATTCTTCTACGAAGCATTGGTTCATTCGTCATTGCTTGGGCAAATATACGCCAAAGCTGCAAAGAACGGTTTTTCTCTTCAATAATAGAGGCAATAAGTGTATCAAGGGCCTCTTCAGCATCACTGGCAGTTTCCTGTGACTTGGTAAGCATCATACGGAACTTTTCCAATGCACTATCTACAAGATACTGCCACAAACTCTCTTTTCTATCAAAGTATTGGTAGAATGTACCTTTAGTAAAGCCTGCCAACTGCATAATCTCTTCAATTTTTATATCGTCGAATCGTTTGTGTTCCATAAGTTTAAGTACTGTCTCTGCAATGCTGTCTCTTATTTCCTCCCTGTAACTCTGTCTTCCCCGCATTCTATCCACCCCTTTTATATAAATAATGAGTCTTCAAGTGAAACGGCCTACCATGACCTGGATATATAAGCGTATCACCGGGTATAGCTTTCATAAACTTCCTGATAGACATACGCATCTTAGCACTGCTGCCACCGGGCAGATCTGTTCTTCCTATACCATCGGCAAACAGGAAATCTCCCACAATGGCAATACCCTCACCGGGAAAGTAGAGTGAAATGCTACCAGGTGTATGACCCGGTGTGTGATACACCGTAAATGATATGTCCCCCAGCGCATGTACACCCTCACACATAGGGCTTGGTTTCACACTAACGGTAATAGGGGCAAATATCCCCCGTAGAGAACCGTTAAGCATGGGATCGGAAAGCATAGGAACATCGCCTCTATGAATATATACTGTCTCTACCGGCATAAGAGGAACCCCCAGTATATGATCCCAGTGTCCATGGGTTAGCACCACATACAGATGCCCTTTTAAAATACCCAGTGAGGCCAAATCACTACATGCAGGATCTACAACAATGGTGGTATTTTTATGGGTAATAACAATCGTGTTTGTCTGTAGTGGTCCACACGGATTTAATTGTATCTTCACTACGACACCTCCACAAGGGTCTTACCCCTTACATGTATCTTAACACCATCAAGATGCTTCAGGCTGTCAACGATCTTCTCATACATGTCCTTGTCAATTTTCAGTATCCAGCGAACGACCTCTTCATAGTGGGGAGACAGACTTCTGACATCTATTCCCAATGAGCGAAGAATCCCATCAATTTTCACATCATATGTGTGCGTAATTTCTACGATATACCCCTCTTTAGCCTCTGCAACTCCAGCCTTTTCTATGGCAAGCTTGGCAGTATGGCCATAGGCATCAATAAGCCCTCTCTTACCTAACTTGATACCACCATAGTATCTAACAACACAGATAACACCATGGGTAACCCCTGCCCCTTTGAGAGCTCTGAGGATAGGAGGCCCTGCAGTACCTGCAGGTTCTCCGGCATCGGAAAACCCCTCTATGGTATGTACAACATAAGCCCATGCCACATGGGTAGCATCGCTATACTTTTCCCGTACCTTGGCTATAAAATCCTTTGCCTCGTCTTCTGTCATAACAGGCGATGCAACCCCTATAAACACAGAACGCTTAATATGATACTCAACCTGTACTTGCCTTCTCAATATCTTCATGTTCATCACCATGGTATATTGTATAACACAAAGAAAATGCCACTAATGGAATATACAATTGACATAAATGGACATAATTTTTATAATAAGTGTATCGGAGGTGAAACGAGTGCGTAGATGGCAGGAGATATTGGAAATAAACAACCCACACCTAACAGGCTCGACAATGAAAGAGCTTGACCTGCCAGAGCACCCGTTACTACCCACATATTCACTAAAACTATATGGTAAAGGCAGACTACTTATTACTGGTTTCCCCGGAGTTGGAAAAACTGTACTAGCCCGTCAGCTTATAGGACACCTCGCAAAGAGGGGACTTAAAAATGCCTACTACATAGATATGAAAGATGTGGGAGACAAAGAGGCATTTGTAGAATGGCTTGAAAGAGTGGTGATGCCTGATATTGTCGTGCTGGATCACCTGCCATACCCCATCCCCACAAGCATAAAAGCCCTACAAATTGTTGATAGGGCAGGAGAAGACATGCCACCGCTAACATTTCTGTGGTATCTCCGCATGAGGGGAGAAGATGAGCTGGCTGATGAAATTCTCTCTCTCAAAACCATAGAAGACTTTGCCGTACATATGCAATGGAACGCCGTTATGCTTCACCACTTATTCAACTTATATCTTAAAGGTGGAGGCTTACCCGGTCATGTCAAAGACAAGGATATAAACATAGAAGGAGATTTATACCGATTGGAAAGCCATCTACGTGGTGCCAAACGCACGGTCGCCTCATGGTTAGGTAAAAATGCATCCAGCGAGGTAACATTCCTTCAAATAGCAGAGATGACAGGTCTCACAAGGCAAACTGTAGCCAAGGTTATTACAGAATTAGAAAACATGCATGTTATTAATGTTATCAATAACGACAATTCCAAGGAAAAGAGAAGGAAGAAACTTGTGCTCTTTACATCACCTATAGGCTATGGATACAACCCCGTTGCAAGAGTGAGACTACAAAAAATACATCTCCTGTCTATAATAGCCTCACACCTTAGGGGTAATGTACACACAGTTAAAGAGAAGCGTGTCAAGATAGACCTTGTCACCGGCAAGCATTACATCTTCGTCATATCTGGTGAAGAAGAATTGCCACCTGCACTGAGAAGGGCCAAGAAGCTAACAGATAAGCCATCTATTATCGTGTCACTTATGCCAACCACACCACGTAAGCCACATCAGGGCGTCATCATCACACCGGCCTTTTACTACGACTTTATCGTGAAGAAATTGCCTAGCCTACTTTAGCGTCCCTCACGGGGCAGTTCACCTAGCATATATGCAAGGAAGATGGTGGCATAGCCTCCTTTGGGAAGCACAAAGTGGATATCGAACTTCAGTCTTCTAAATACATCATCACCAGAATGACCGGCATCTTTAAGCTCGGGTACCATGAAAACTTTTCTATACCTCAGAGGGAATGTTACTCCCCACACGCGGGTTTTAAAGTGGGTAGGGTCTATACCCTCTTTTTCTAAAAAGAGTCTCATACCTTCAGGAATCTCTTCAGGTTTCAGATATGGGCTGGGATATGGATATTCATCAAATGGTAGGTCAATAGGTTTTCTTGAGAAATTCAATGGAAGCCCCTTGACCTCTACGGCAAACACATTATCAGATCTTCTCAGTATCTCATAACTCACAGCCCCATTCCACACATATGACTGATAAGCAAGAGCGGCAATGGCCTTCTGCTCTTTAGGTACTATACGCAGGGCATCTCTGTAGGCCCCCTGTCTACGACCAAGAAACTTAAATACCTCTCTTTCCCAGCGGTGGCGGGCCACCTTCACACATATATCCCATACAGGGTGCTGACTTCTAAATATAGACTCACACGACGCCCTGACCTTCGGGGTAAGAAGCATAAGCAGGGCATCTTTGTAGCGCCTTTGAATCATAGCCTTGGCGGGAAAATCACCACTAAAATATGAGCCAAATCTCTGAGGTCCAAAGTAGTTGGGCACTTTTAGCTCACCGGGCATTTCCAAATGCTCCATAATACGCTCTACATCAGCAGAAGACAGATCTCTGATAGTGATATAAAATTCGTTGCCCAGTATATCATCTTTAGATACATGGCGAGATACTTCGTCAATAGGGGTAATCTTCCAGCCCCTTCCTCCAACCTTGCGACCAACAACTCCCTTAACGGTAATATACTGGTGGGTAATAGCCCTTTTATCTTTCATTCCACCAAATGAAACAGCCCTATATCTCACCCCAAGGGCATCGGCCACCTCTTTCACGGCATCTATTGTTGTGCGATTTTTCTTGGTAAGTAGATAAAGACCATAGCCCTTACCCTTGGGCGGAAGTTTCATCAGTTCCTTTACTTCAAAGTCTTCTGGTCTATACTTTATTACCGCCAAGACTGTATCCCTCCACTGTGTTTTTTCTTCATTATATACACAAACAAAGTTTATATGACAAGAGTGATATAAAAAGGGGAGAGATTTCTCCCCTTTATTCTGATGTCTTATCGTCCACCCGGGTTATCAACTTATCCAGCGAGCGTCTGACATTGCTCGCACTATATGAGGCAAAAAATAGAGGAGCACCGGTGGCAGACAGAGGTGATGCAGGGCCAACAGCCATGAATGGGAAAAAGCTTTTACCAAAGAACTTTGCACTAAACGGATCGGGAAACGACATATAGACATCCATGGCACCGGGATAACCAGATACAAGCTCTGCAACCTTAGCACGCTCAGATGCCATGACAAGACCATAGCCTATAAGGAATATGCGTATCTGATAGACAATGTCAGGTGCCAAAGAACCCAGTGTCTGGGAAATAAAAGTCCAACCCAGACCATATTTTCGTGTCTCCCTGACAGCCCTAATAAGGTTTTTTCTCAAGCTCTCTACATATGTGTCTTCTTGCCTACCTGCTGGCACAAACCTATGTGCTTCGTCGAGGAAGACCATGGTATTCATCTGCTTACTATCTTTAAATCGTCTATGTGCTATAGCAACCAGCTTGCGCAAGAAAGTATCTATGAGGAAATACTGGAGATATTCTCCCATGTCATCATCAGGTGACATTGACAAAACAAGAAGTTTATGACTATCGACTGTCATATCTATAAGTTGGTCAATGGTATGATCACCATGCATGAGAATAAGAATATCAAGTAGTCGCTTGGTAAATTCTCTCATTCTATCGGAATCTTGTTTCAGTCTCTCTATGTTATTTCTCTTCTCTTCACGGGATTTTTCATTATCGTATATGTCATCCATACGGGCATCTATGCGGTCAAGGACAATCATGGCCATATCATCAAGGGCTGGAGAGGACAATCCTTCTGTCAATATGCTTTTTAATGTATCACCAATATCCCCACTACCAATAATACGAAACTCTGATGCCACCGATGGAGGCACCATATTGTCCTTACCTTGTATATAAAGGGTATACGCATGGAAGATAGGTAAAACAGTAGAAACAAGACGTTCTATCTTGTCGGGGGCAGTAATACCAATGAATTGTGTGATACTCCGTATAACGGCTAAAAGCAATGACCGAATGTCCTCCCTATCCTCAAAGGCTATTTGAGATATAGGGGCCAATATGACACCTCCTCCTGTCTCCTGCCAATAGCTATGGACATCAAGAGGATATGTGCCACTACCCTTTTTCCCCGAAAAGTCTCTGAAAAATTCACCTTGAGGATCTAAAACAATTGCAGACATTGAGCGGTGAACGGCATAATAAGCCATAAGTATCTTTGCCAGTGCTGATTTACCAGATCCGGTACGTCCGAAGATGCCTACATGATATGCTTCACCTATACCATTTTTATCCTCTGTACCAAAGTGGGGTAACCAAAATGGCACTGGCACATTACTGCCAAGGAAAGTTCCCGGAGTAAAAACCTTTCTATCAGAAAACATCTCTATAAAACTGTCAATAAACTGCTGTGTCATACGCTTAATAGTTGTTCCTGTATTGAGTACGGTCCTAAATGTGACAACTTCTACCTGCCTACCTGATGGCCCCTCCTTGATAACAAATGACGACTGAGGAACAAATTTGGCGATAACCGTACTGGGGGCATATACCATGTTACCTCCCTGAACATAGACACCTACCCTAACATCGCTATCTGATTCTACAGATACAATCTTCCCTATAATAAATATCCTGCGGCCTTCTGTATCTTCTACCATGACTACCGCATCTTCTCCAACTTGAGGCGGTTCAGATTCTATCATATCAGGATTATAAACATCCTTGTCTATAACCGCTGTATATGCACCTGCCGACTGCTGTCCTCTAATAAACCCCAGTTTAGGGGCATTCTCATATGCCTCTATAATGTCCATATCTATCCCTCCTTATGCCAAAAGGTCACCTATATCATCAACATCTGTATCCTCATTGTCGTTAATAAACGAAGTGCCCAGTAATGAACCTACGGTCGATATGCCTCCAACCATTTTTCCCTTTTCCATACGAATAACAGGGCTTTCTGGTGGGGCACTGTCAAGAATGCTTTCATCGTGGGTAATGATAAAAATCGTATGCCCCGAAGAAGAGACAAGATTCTCTAGCACAGGCCTTAGCTCTTGCTTACGCTGGCTATCAAGGGAAGAAAAACCTTCATCAATAAAGAACACCCTATGCCCACCATAACCGGCTACAACATCGGCCAGTGCAAAAACAAACGAGAGGCCAAGCATCGTTTTTTCTCCACCAGATAACATTGAAGCAGGTCTTATAGTTTCATTCCACATGTCGTATACCTCTATGCCCTTATCACCTTGCATGCTCTCCAATCTATAACGACCACTAAGCATCTCGAGGTTATCAGAAAGCCTGTTTCTAAACACCCTCATGACCATATCCACATACCACTTATAAAATCTCGGAACAACCTGTCTCCTGATATACTCCAGCAATACAATTTGCTTTCCAACATGTTCCATATCGTCTATGTGTTTCTCCAACCTTCCGTGCAAAGACTTCATGCTACTGTATGACTCCTCTAGCCTGTCAAGAACCACCTCAGGAGACATACCACTATCTGATACAGCACGCTCTAGCTCAGGGGGTATCTTCTCTCCCAATGATATGAGGGTTTGTTTCTTCTTTTCCATATCTTGGAGCCTACCAACAAGCTCTTCTAAATGTCCTTTCAATATGCTAATATCATTAACCACCAACTGAAGAGTTTCTTCATCTTGAACAAGCTTGCTGAGTGATTCTATTAGGTCATCAACGTGTTCGTATATCTCTATAAACTGTTTCTGATACACAAGAGAAGCACTGTGAGATTTGATACCTGCAATATATTCGTTAACCTCCATCAGCTCCTCTGGCGTTGGTGGCTTCATCTCCCTCATTTGAAGATAATCTCTACCAAGCATATCTATAATTCTCCGTGATGTCAGCTTATACGCAACAAGCATCTTGGCATCAGTTTCAAAACCGCTGTAATATGTTCCCGGAGAAATGTCCTCTTTGAGAAGAAGCCTTTCATAATCCCTAAGATGGTTATATACCATTAGCTCCTCTAGGATTTGCTCTATATCATTGGGTATATCTTCAAGTTGAGAAAGAACATCACCAAGCTCCCTTTCTTTTGTATCCAGCTCTGCCTTAACATCATTATATTGAGCCAGTTTTTCCTTCAAAATGCTACTTGCCATGCGAAGTTCAGCTAATACATTCTTGTATGCTTCCTCTGTATTCATAATATGCTCTACAAACGATGCTGTTATCTCCTGTGGTAGAGGAATATGTATCTGTTGTAACAACTTTGCTTCCTCCTGCTGTAAATGCACCAACCGCTCATCTAAAGCCTCGCGCCTTTTCAATACAGACTGTGCACTATCTATCTGCTGTTGAATATCCTTAAGCATCTTGGCAACACGATGCTTAGCATCAGAGACTGATGTGCTATTAGGGCATACCTTTTTTAGCATGTCAAGAAGCTTTTTACGTTTTAGAGCTATCTCCGAAGCCTGCATACCACTAAGTGCACTAATAAGTTCATCAGAAACAGATGGGCGACTGGTCTGAGGAACATCATGTGCTGCACCACACACAGGACACACACCGTCACGGGCATGCATATACCTGCCATAGTCTACAACCCACTGTTCTATAATCTCTGTGTCCGTCTTCTCACCAGTAGACTCTGGCAACATTTCAAGCTGTGCAATAATACGGGTAATCGATTCCTGCTTCTTTTCATATTCACTACGCTTCTGATACAAAACATCTATATCTGGCACAGTAATGGCATCTCTTTGCTTTTTAACCTGCTCTATCTCCTTTTCTATATGCACAAGATTTTGAAGTAAAGAGATATATGGTAACAACGGCTCTACAGCTTTATAGGCATCTTCAAGATCTTGTTTCTTATTTTCATATTCCTCCACCTTGCCACGATACAAGGTAACATCTTTTTCCAAGGAAGTAAGCTTTGACTTCAAACTATTAATATCCCTCTCCAGCGCATCTCTACGACTAATGAGCAATTTCTTCTTATCGACAAGGGCCTTTGTGTGTGAAAGGGTTTCTTCAGAGGCATCACTGTACCGACCATGAAGATATGCATAGGTTCGAAAAATCCTATCTTGCTTCTTACGAGCTTTTTTATATTTCTGGAGAGACTCATAAGCCTCACTATAATCATCTATATCAACAGGTGTCATATGGCTAAGTACCGCTACATCATTTGCAGACAATCCCTTATCCCTTAAGTAGGCTATATATTTTAGTCCTTCTTGACTCTGCGGGGTAATACCCATATCTGCCAGATATGCTTTCTGCCTTTCTATATGCTCTACAAGTGAAGTTTTTTTCTTCTTCAATGTTTCTATCTGAGATTTGATATCTTCTATACTGGCATGTGCTTCTTCTATCTGCTCCATCAAATTCTTGAGTTCCTTCACAGCATCAAAGGACGGCATATACTGAGAAAGCATTGTCTTCGCTTGAGATACGACAGTAATGGTATCTTCCAACAATTTCAGGAGCATTACGTTATTATCACTATCATATATATCCTCCCATCGGGCAGATAGCACACTATCATAATGCTCTATAAATGGTGCTACCTTACTGTATGTTTCATATATCAGATTCTTATCCGAAATAATGGCATCGTCAAGTGCTTCTTTCCGTGTACGGAGATTATCCAATTTCTCCTTAATAACCTGCTTGATATCCTCCTCTTTAAAAGGTACAACACCCGATTGACTTAGGGTTTCCACAGGCTTTTTACCAACAACCATATCATCAATCTTGCCTTGCATAATGAGAAAAGTGCTACGAAGGACCTCTGCCATCTTTCCCTCAATACCTAAGATGTTTTCTACAGCGGCCGTAACAGCTTTATCTTTATCTGGTACATTTTCCAGTCGCTGCCATAGTTTTCCATGCTTCACACGAATCTGAGAACGGGTATTTAAGGTTGACTTACCAATAGAAAAAGAGCGTCTCACCTGATATAGATTGCCATCGGCACCATAGAATTGAACCTCTACATAGCCACTATCTGCCCCTTGTCTAAGAATACCTGACTTGCCAGCAAATCGGTCTACCTGACTTGTAAGGGCATACATAATAGCCTCAAGAATTGATGATTTACCAGCCCCATTATGGCCAAGTATAAATACAAGCGATCCCTGACCCACATCATCTATATCCACGCGGAACTTTTCAATACCCATAAAGTTGCGTATCTCTATATGCTTGAGATTAATCATCGACATCACCCCTTAAAAGGGAGGCAAAAATATCGCCCATCGTATCCTTAAACATCTTCTCATCTATGCCATCTGGAAGGGTAATATCTGATTTATGGGTCTCAAAGTACTGTTGGAAAGCATCATCAATAGAAACGCCGGCCACTCCATCTAATTCCACAATATGCCCATCTTTTTCTCTCTTGATAATAGAAACGAGCCTTCGAATATTAACCCTACCGACATCAACTCCATGTGCAGCCAGCTCCTTTTCAACATCAACCAGTGTGATATCCTTCTCACTAATACCCAAATGGGATATCACCAAGAGTTCTTTCTCTTCTAAAACAGTTTTTATCCAGTCAACAGCCTGTTCTAATGTGTCAAACTGCCTCTTGTACTCCAGTCTATAGGGCAGAGAAATACTTAGCGGGGTATAGCTAATATTATCGGATGTTATTTCCGCTATACCAAACGACACATCATCACCACCCAATCGTGCATCACGGGGAAGCATAGAACCAATAACATACCTACCATCACGGGATACATATCGTCTATGGTCATGCCCTGCAAATATAACTGTGCCATTCTGGGCAAGGGGTTTGTCTGGCACAACAAACTCTCGTGCCATAACATTGGAAAGGAGACTACTTAAACGACTTTCAAGAAAATAATGAACAAAGAGTATGGCATTCTTCTTGTTAAACATATCCATTGTGTTTTCCCTCATCTCGTTGATAACCCCTTCGGGAAGAATTGATGCAGCATGGGGTAATACGGCAACATGCCTTATATCATGAAGCTCCATAACCTTCTCATAGGCAATACCTTCATGGAGTTCGTCTGTTGCTAGTATGGGACTCTTTTTTTCAAGCGACTGCATACCAACAAATGTGAAAAAGTATCCATCAGATATATTTGATAGTTCATCGTACAGCTGAGGCACTATAACATCATGATTACCCCTCACCATAAATGTCGGTATGCGATAGCGTCTGATAAGACCAAGAAAGTGCATAAGGGCCATCCACCCGCTGCGACCACGCCATGTATGAAGAAGGTCACCTAGCACAGCTATAAGCTCTACTCCCTCATCGGCAAACCGCTGAAACACTTTGTCAAGATATATCTGCTCTGCATGTCTATCAAGCACACCAGATAAGAATGTTGGGTAATAACCTAGATGTAAATCGGCAATAAGCCCAATCTTCATTTGTATCACTCCCCATAAAAAATAGAGTGCATAGCAGACCCTTCTCCCCTATAATCGGGAAAGAGCCTCATAACTTCTCTCATATCAGCAGAAGCAAAGACATTTTCAATAAGCAAATTCATAGCAGAGGATATAGTCTTCTTAGCATATTCATCTGCAGCCATTATTGCGGCTACACGGGGCATAAGGTCAAGTGCAGGAAGCACATGAGATATGACCCATGATACATCTTTGTCGGGAGCAACATCTATTCTTAGCACGGCATGCCGCCACTGAACAAGATTGATATAGTAGGTATTCATGTTATAGCTAACTTTCTTGTCACCATATGCAAGATGGATATGCAGGGGAAATGGTCCCACAATAACAGGGGCAGAAACTTTCTTATCCTTTTTATTCTTGCCATAAAGCTCTCGACGTTTATGTAAAATGGCACTACCAATGGAAAATGCCTCTTTAATACCGATATCTTCTAATATATTTATATATGCAAACTTCTCCTTGAGCTCCCTATCGGCAAAGGCAATGTCCTTCATCATCCGCTTAGGAACAAATACGATATCTGATGACAGATGGGTTATCTGTGCAACAGCCTCTACCATATTCATAAGCACCTCATGGGAAACTTCTGTCTGCATGGCAAGATGACCCATACTGCTACTGAGAGAACCATCTACGAACAATACTGCCTCATCATTGTTCTCTATGTATGCATGTGCCTTCTCTACAGCTATTGCCACAGATTTCAGCTCTGCTGTATACTCCAGCATCTTAAATGTACGTTCCCCTTTTTCTCCTAAAAAGACATCTGCCCCTAAATCCAGAGCCTCTGTATATAGAACACCATTTTTAATAAATGCCCCCACAGTCACATAGGCCCCAATAATACCTCCAAACATCTTATAGGTGGCGAATGCACCATCTATCCCAACAACCAATGCAGGAGTCGAAACAACATCATCTACAAAGGTAAGCTTTTTCATCTGAATTAGGGTATCGACAAGATTGCCAAATATAAAGTCAAGATCTTTATCCTTCATCTTCTGGGCAAACGCTTTCATCTTCTTACTGGCCGTGTCCACAATAATATCTGCTACAGGCACTCTATCGTCCAACATAAAACCACCCCTTTAGGGATAAATTTATATAGCATATGTTTGTCTATTTCTATTATACAAGACAACCTATAGCTTAATGTTCTTTCATCGTTTTAATGATACATGTATAAAGAGGGCATCTTTAGAAATATATGAAATATCAGCAATAACACCTTTTATCTGCATCTTATCTAGAAAAGCAAACATGGTATCACCATACATGTTATACAGAGCAGCAACATTGCCAATATTTATATATGCTGTGCCGTGATCAATCTCTTTATAAGAGAAATACCGTGTGGTAGATAAGACAAGCATATTATCAGAGAGCATGTAATACATATGCGGATACCTTTGTTTTACAAAGTAGAGTGCATTTTCAAACGAAGCAGGAACACCATGGAGAAAATATACAGACAAGAGAAATTCATTATCAGAAGGTGATATATCCACATGAATATAGGCATTCTTTAATATGTCAATCGTACTATCTAGCCACACCAGCTCCG
>JAADFF010000016.1 GCA_013153035.1 Dictyoglomota bacterium
GTCTTAGATATATGATAGACATCTTGGAGAAATTTATTACCCCACTGGGCCGAAAATGCTATAAATGAGGCATATATACCAAAGAACACAAGCATTGGAAACCATGTATATTTATTTTTCAAAGCAGAAATAAGCCCTTCCCATATACTGACATCACTATGTTCATACTTGTCACCTTGTGGTGTATTTCTAACAAACAAGAAGATGAGGATGGCAATAATCAAAGAAGCAACACCAATAATGACACTGGTGTTCCGCCAGCCATATTTTTCTATCATGATAACAAGAGGTGTCTCTGCAATGAGGGCACCGATTTTTCCCATAAACACTGTAAGACCTGACATACGGGTAAATTCTGTAGGAGAAAACCATGATGCCTGTATCCTCAGCGTCGATATAAATATCACACTAACACCTATACCGATGATGAATCGTCCCAGCATAACAACATGCACACTAGGTGCATAGGCAAATATCAGTGAACCAAGAAAAGTCACAAGCATACCAGTGGCCGCGGTATATCTTGGCCCTATAGAATCTGCAAGCATACCAGCAGGCAGTTGCATAAGCATATAAGCCCACGAGTACATGGCACCAATCATACCTATCACAGCGGCAGTGGTGCCAAACTCTTTCATAATAAAGTCCCCCATGCTACCCATTGAATAACGATGGAAGAAAACAAGCATGTAAGCTGTTACCATTACACCCCATACAAGCCACTTTTTATAACCAGTGGATGTCTCATTCATAATACCCCGCACCTCCCATTAATATGCCAATAGTCAAGAAATTATAACACTTCATGTGAAAGCACTTGGGATTGTGAACACCACCACACCAATTACTACATAATGCAAATTTATATATGCAATTTGCATGTCTTTGCTATATAATGTTAAATAGAAAATCACCCTCTCCGAGTCTATATGACCCTCTGGGCCGTATAGACCGATAGGGCACGCCCGGCAACGGACGTACCTGCTGTTGCAAAGGGGAGGAATAAAGGGAGGGTGATATTTATGAACTACGGCGGATGGGCCGGAAAAATTCTTCGTGTCAATCTCACCACAGGAGAGATTTCTGTTGAACCACTGAACATGAAGTGGGCCAAGGACTATGTGGGTGGCAGAGGACTTGCTACCAAATACTTCTTTGAAGAGGTACCCCACAATGTTGATCCTCTATCCCCAGAAAACAAACTAATATTTGCTACAGGTCCAGCTACAGGTACAAACGCACCAACTGGTGGCCGTTATATGGTCGTCACCAGAGGTCCACTAACAGGTACCATTGCATCTTCTAACTCTGGTGGCTTCTTCGGTGCAGAACTGAAGAAAGCCGGTTGGGACATGATTATCTTTGAGGGCAAGGCAGAAAAGCCCGTGTATCTTTACATCAACGACGATAAAGTCGAACTGAGAGATGCATCTCATCTGTGGGGTAAAGGCGTATCTGCAACAACACGCACCCTAAAAGAGGAAATTGGCGACGACAAGATAGAGGTTGCCGCCATAGGTCCCGCTGGTGAAAATCTCGTAAAATTTGCAGCCGTTGTCAATGACGAGCACCGTGCTGCCGGTCGTACCGGCGTAGGTGCCGTAATGGGTTCTAAGAACCTTAAAGCCGTTGTTGTCAGAGGACACGGCGATGTAAAGGTTGCAGATCCAGAGAAATTCAGAGATGCCCTTGTCAAATCTATGCAGAAGATTAAAGAAAATGGTATTACAGGTCAGGGTCTGCCAAACTATGGTACTGCCGTTCTCGTCAACATCATCAACAAGGCGGGTATCTTCCCCGTTAAGAACTTCCAGACAGGCGTATTTGAAAAAGCCGAAGAAATCTCCGGTGAAGCACTGGCAGAGAAGTACCTTGTTACCAACAAAGGTTGCTTCGCATGTCCTATTGCTTGTGGCCGTGTAACAAAGATTAACGGTGAAGAGGGAGAAGGTCCTGAGTATGAATCTATCTGGGCACTGGGTGCCGATTGTGGTATCGGAGACCTCAAAGCCATCGTAAAGGCCAACTATATATGCGATGATATGGGTCTTGATACCATTTCTGCCGGTGCAACCATAGCAGCAGCTATGGAAATGTATGAAAAGGGTATCATACCCAAAGAAGACATCGGCGAAGGTCCTGAGCTAAAGTTCGGAAATGCAGAGGCTTTACTCTACTGGCTCGAGAAATTGGCCAAGAGAGAGGGCTTTGGAGACAAGCTGGCAGAAGGTTCATACAGACTTGGTGAGATGTATGGACATCCCGAGTACTCCATGAGCGTGAAAAAGCAGGAGCTTCCTGCATATGACCCAAGAGGTGTTCAGGGTCATGCACTAGCATATGCCACCAACAACCGTGGTGGTTGTCACGTTAGAGCTTACCTCATATCCCCTGAGGTACTGGCCACTCCAGAGGCAATTGACAGATTTGCCCTTGAAGGCAAAGCCCAGTGGGTTAAGATATTCCAGGATCTCACAGGCTTTATAGACTCCTCCGGTTTATGTCTGTTTACATCTTTCGCACTGGGTGCTGAAGACTACGCAGCACTTGTTAGTGCTATCACCGGTGTCGAGTACACAGCAGATAAAGCACTCGAGGTTGGAGAGAGAATATGGAATCTTGAGAGACTCTACAACCTTGATGTAGGCTTCACCAAAGAAGACGACACTCTTCCTAAGAGACTCCTTGAGGAGCCCATGCCCGAAGGCCCATCTAAAGGATGGGTTGCCAAAGTACCAGAACTTCTACCAGAGTACTATAAAGTCAGAGGATGGGATGAGGAAGGTCGTCCTACATTTGAAACACTACAGCGTTTGGGTATTATATAAAACATCAAAAGGGGGCCCCTGGCCCCCTTTTTCCATTCTATAAAAGGGTTGTGATAGGGTGATTGAAAAAGTCTTCAGAATATATACAGATAAATACGCAAGGGAAGAGGTATATAGGGAAGGAATAAAGAAAATTTCTGCTCCAATAAAAAAGCTTATTACAGGACATGATTTTATATACTATGAAAGGCCATTCATTAAAGCATTCAAGAAAACCCCTATTATTTATAAACAGGCTCTTGTTATACCTTCTTTATCTGTAAGAATCAGTAAATTGTACACTGAAGGGTTCAAACCTTACAACAATTATAATTTCTACATAGATATAGGCAAAGTAGAAAAACACGATGGCTACATACTCTTCAAAGACCTATTTCTCGATATCATAGAGTTCACAGACGGCAGCAAGATTATCGAAGACAAAGAAGAGCTGGAAGAGGCACTAAAAAGAGGTTGGATAACAGAAGATGAATACAACCATGCAAAGGCCATATGCCAGAACATATGGGAAGAGGTTAAAGACATTCCTGTGGAAGAGCTTGTAAAAAGATACATAGACACCAAACCCAAAGCACTATTTACACCACCAATAGAGAGGTAGTTAGCCATCATGTTCTATGATTTTCCACATACCCTTATCGTCATATAACCTGACATAATATGAAGTGGTAGCCAGCACAATCCACATGCCAAGGCTGTTTATAGAACCCCAAACACTATTTATTATTGCTAACAAGAGCATATCCAAACTAACACGAAGAGCGTAATCAAGCATTAACACAACGTAACTACAATCTTATAAACACATATTTTCATTATGCACAAATATATATATCTTGGCAAATCTCACAGAAGTAAAAAGTGAAAACAGACTATCTTTCTCGGTAGATGTCTTTTATATGCCTGTATAAAGCTAAATTCAGAGGTCAAAAAGCAAACAGGGGAGGTATAAACCTCCCCTGTTTGGTGAGCCCGGAGGGATTCGAACCCCCAACCTGTGGATCCGTAGTCCACTGCTCTATCCAGTTGAGCTACGGGCCCAGCAAAGGGTATTTTACCACAGATGGCCTATATAGTCAAGAATTAAGCTATAAAGTTGCCATCATTATCAGCAATAGCTTCATCTTCATCGCCAAGCCTTTTCTTATCATACTCTACTCCCAAAGCATATGACACAGCATAGTAGAAAACTACCGCCCCAACCATCGCTATGAGTATATTCCCTCCCCACCAGAGCTTCCTTATAACAAGCCCTACCATCACCAATATGAAAAACTCCCAGTCAATAAATACCTCTACACAGTAAACCATTAGTAACCAGAACAAGTAAGAGAACACTGTATCAATGAGAGGACTGACAATAAAGGGTCCTCTAACAAAGAGCCCCATTCCTGGCAGAATATACCACCCAAGAATATCCAATGCCATATAAATTCCTGCCACCACATAACGCGATAGTTTCCTATGAAAAAATCTTCGTATAATCCAGATGACCAAAGAGCCTACTATCAAACTATCGGGTCTTCCCCATCTGTATACTGTCATATCACGGCTCAACCACCTTGTATGTGATATCTACGGGTATTGGGAAAGAAACATCACCATAAATAGTATTTAGCCCCTCTCCCATAGTGGCATTAGCATGGATCCATATTGTACCTGCAATATGAACATATCCTGGTGATATTTGACTAACATAAGAAGCATATAAAGGGAAAAACGGACCTGTAGGAACTATATCTTTACCGGTCCACTGATACCATGTAACTCCCTTTGGCACACTACTTAGTGAAATATATAACGG
>JAADFF010000017.1 GCA_013153035.1 Dictyoglomota bacterium
CTCTATCTCAAACAGTGGCCAGTAGTATGTTTCCCAAGCTTTCTTAGTAACCTCAACAGATTTTTCTGGTGGGAACCTGTGTCCCCTTGTACAAGAGGAATAGATAGCCATAAATGTTGGACCGTCATAGGACAGTGCCTTTCTAACCTTCTTCATGAGATCAAATGGCTGTCCTGGAATAGCCTGAGCAACATATGGAATACGGTGAAATGCCACAATATCAACAATCCTCTTCTTCATCTGAGGTTTACCGGGAATCACACTACCGGCAGGAGATGTGGTAGTATTAGCACCCAGTGGTGTGGAAGAAGATCTCTGAATACCAGTATTCATGTAAGCCTCATTGTCGTAAAGCACATAAAGAAGCTGATGGCCTCTTTCAAGGGCACCAGAAAGAGCCTGGAAACCGATATCGTATGTACCACCGTCTCCACCAAACACGATGAATCTGAATTTCTTATTGAGTCTTCCTTTTCTCCAAAGGGCTCTATATGCCGCCTCTATACCAGAGGCAACAGCTGCGGCGTTTTCAAATGCCACATGAACCCATGGTACATTCCAAGATGTATATGGATAAATGGAAGTGGCAACCTCTAAGCAACCGGTTGCATTAACCACAACTATTTGATACTCATCAGACTGAGCAGCAGCCAGAACCTGTCTAACAACTGTACCAGCATTACAACCAGCACACAGACGATGACCACCAACGAATGGCTGGTCTTTCACACCACGACTTGCCAATTCTTTTACTTCTGGAAGAGTTATATTAAAGTTATTTGCCATCCCTCATCACCTCACTCTCTCACTGTGATCCACTTAATCTGCTGGTCAAAACCACAACCCTTAACGGCCTTGAGACCATCTTCAAAGACCTGCCTAATATGAGATGGTTTAATATCTCTACCACCAAGGCCATAGATATAGTTGGCCATGTATGGTCTGCATGGCAAGTCATTCATGGCTGCAGAAATCTCTTCAAACAGTGGACCACCAACGCCACCATAGGTATAAGCTCTATCCATTATCATTACCGCATCGGCAGTTCTCAGAACACCAATAATATCATCCTTGGGAACGGGCCTGAAGAGGCGAATTTTAAGAAGACCTACTTTGTGACCCTCGGCTCTCATTTGGTCTACAACAACTTTGGCTGTACCAGCTGTAGAGCCCATAGCAACCATGATAACCTCAGCATCATCTGTCATATACTTCTCTACAGTATCGTAGTATCTGCCAGTAAGATCACCATACTCCTTACCAACTTCTTTTACAATATCAATGACCTTATCATAGTCTGCAGCTTGCTTTCTCTTAAACTCAATATAGGAATCCTGCAGTGCAAGAACACCAATTGTTAGTTTCTCATCGAAAACGGAATAATCAGGTTTCTTCGGACCAATAAATTTCTGAACCTCTTCCTTTTCAAGAACCTCAGCTACTTCGACAGCATGAGAAGTAATAAAACCATCATAAGATGTAATAATTGGGAACTTAGCCCTTTCTGCAATAGGAATAGATTGGATGATATTATCATATGCCTCTTGTGCATCTTCTGCAACCATAATAATCCAACCTGCATCTCTAATAGAAGAGATATCCATATGGTCACCATGAATATTAATAGGACCAGACAGAGCACGAGAGGCTACAACAACAGATATGGGAGCTCTGGCAGAAGATGCGATATGAAGGATCTCGTTCATAAGAGCAAGGCCCTGAGAAGCGGTAGCTGTCATAACTCTGGCACCGGCAGTGGCAGCACCAAGACATGCAGAAATAGCAGAGTGCTCACTCTCTACAGGTACAAACTCTGTTGTAACCTCACCATTGGCAACATACTTAGAGAACTCCTGAACAACCTCTGTAGAAGGGGTAATAGGATAAGCGGCAACAACATCAGGATCAATTTGGGCCATGGCAAACGCTGCCAACTGGTTAGTCTCCATTGCTATTTTCTTTCCCATATCACTTCACCTCCGGTACCATTTCAATGGCTTTGACCGGGCACTCATTGGCACATACACCACAACCTTTACAATGGTCATAGAAGAACCCGGTCATCTTTCCGTCCTCAACAACAACGGCATTATCAGGACATACAAGCCAACAAATCATACAGTGAACACATTTATCTAAATTAACTTCTGGTCTAAATGTTCTCCATCCTGCAGTAATATAGTCAAATCCCTGTGGCTGATCTTTTACTTCTACATGAATACCATCAGGAAACTCTTTCCAAGACTTGGGCATAAGATCCTTAGCCATCTATTCTCACCTCCTGATAGCCCCTTTCAAGGGCCTTAAGGTTACCTTCAACAATTTTCTCTGTAAACTTTTCGGAGAATTTATGTTTAAGTTTTTCCTCAACAGATTCAAGTGGAAGCAAGTTTGTAACCTTAATTAAAGCACCAAGCATAGGAACATTAGGTATTGGTCTGCCAATAGTATCGAGAGCAATACCTGTTGCATCAACAGTTGCCAGTTTTCCTTTGAAGCCTGGAAGCTTCTCTCTAAATACAGCAGGCTCCATTGCGCTGTTGATAATGACGATACCCTTTTCCAAGTCAACACCTTTCAATATATCAATGGTGCCAACAAGTGTTGGGTCAATAACAACAATAATATCAGGATTCTCTACACCACTGTGAATAAGAATCTTCTCATCGCTAATTCTTGTATAGGCTGCCATAGGGGCACCCATTCTCTCTGGACCATATTCTGGGAAAGCCTGTATATACTTTCCGAGGTCCATTGCAGCTTCAGCAAGCAGATAAGAGGCGGTTTTTACACCTTGACCTGCTCTACCATGCCATCTAATTTCAAGAATGTTTTCAATCATGTGCTTCACCTCCTGAGCTATACGATTTTATAGAAACGCTTCTTACCGATCCTCAAGACCTGAGGCTCATCTTTATGATACAACACATATGCAATATCAGTTATTGTATTACCATCAAGCTTAATTCCGCCTCCCTTGATAATTCTCTTAGCTTCACCTTTAGAACCAAGCAGACCTGCTTTAACCAAAAAGTCAACAAGTCTAATCTCCTCTGCATCAGGAGCAACATCGCTAAACTTGATTTCTGGCATCTCATCGGGTATTTCTTTTTTAGAAAAGACTTTTATGAAATGTTCTTGTGCCTCTGCAGCAGCATCTTCGCCATGGAAGAAAGCTGTAATAGTATATGCAAGTTTCATTTTTGCATCTCTGGGATGTCCTCTTAGTATCTCTTCTATCTCTGCATCGCTAAAGTCTGTCAGGAGTTCGTAATATTTCTTCATTAAGGCATCAGGGATACTCATAATCTTTCCAAACATATCTTTAGGAACATCGTTAAATGCCACATAGTTACCAAGAGATTTAGACATCTTCTTAACACCATCGAGACCTTCAATGATAGGCATAGTAAAGACAACTTGAGGATCCTGTCCATATTCTCTCTGAAGATCTCTACCAACAAGTAAATTAAATATTTGGTCGGTTCCTCCCATCTCCACATCTGCTTCAAGGGCTACTGAGTCATAACCTTGAAAAAGGGGATACAAAATCTCATGTATATATATGGGTATACCTGCCTTCATTCGCTTATCAAAATCGTCTCTCTCTAAAATACGGGCAACAGTATATTTAGATGCCAGTTTTGTAATAACATCCGCAGCCCCGAGAGGTTCGAGCCATTGGCTATTATAAACAACTTCCGTCATTTCAGGAATAAGTATTTTATATACCTGTTCCAAGTATGTCTTTGCATTTTCCCTAATCTGATCTCTTGAAAGGGGCTTTCTCGTCTTATTTCTACCTGTAGGATCTCCAATCATTGCAGTAAAATCACCAATAACAAAATAAACCTTAGCCCCGAAATCTTGAAACTGTCTCAGTTTTCTAAGCACAACAGCATGTCCCAGATGTAAATCTGGAGCTGTTGGATCTGCACCCAACTTCACCCTAAGAGGCCTACCTTCCTTCTCTGCCTTTTTGAATTTCTCAACAAGTTCAGCAGGGGAAATTACCTCGGCGGTGCGACTAACAAGTTTTTCAACCTTTTCTTCAATTGTCATATGAGTCACCTCCAACATTGCCTGTAATACTATATGCTATAATTTTAACTGTTATGGGAAGAAAAAACAAACAGACAAGTCATACACTAAAAAAGTTTTTGCATGTATTGTGGAGCATAGCTCATTCACTTATCTTGGTGTTTATCATTATATCTTTATCACTAGTACTCGCAGCCTCTGCTATTGCTATCAATATCATATCCGAGTACTCTATGAAGCTGCCAGATCCTAAAAATCTTCAAATTGAAGTTGGTAAACCCTCTGTCATTTACGATAGAAATGGCACTAAACTCATCACATTAGGTAGTAGGAATAAATACGTTCCACTTAATGAAATATCACCATATCTAAAAAAAGCTGTTATAGCAGTAGAAGATCATTATTTTTACGAACATCCCGGTGTATCTATAAAAGGCCTTCTTAGAGCCATCTATGTCAATATTCGGTATGGTGGGGTCAAGCAAGGAGCTAGCACCATAACACAACAGTTGGCACGAACAATATATAACCTTGGAATGGAAAAGCATATAACACGAAAAATTAAAGAAGCTATACTGGCTGTAAGACTCGAGCAGAGATACACGAAAGACGAGATCTTGGAGATGTATCTCAATACTGTATATTTAGGTGCTGGTTGTTATGGGGTAGGATGTGCCAGTCTCACATATTTCGGTAAAAGCACAGCTAGCCTTACCCTTTCAGAAGCAGCTATGCTAGCTGGTATTATTAACAGTCCTTCTGCTCTATGCCCTCTCTATAACTATAATGGTGCATGGGAAAGGGCAAAGGTAGTACTCCAAAAAATGTATGAATATGGTTACATAACTAAAGAGCAATATGAAGAGGCATTGAAAAACCCTCCTAAGATACAACCATACAGTCAATTAGCAGAATACAAAGACCCATCTGTGAATTATTTTCTTACCTATATTATCCCGAAACTTATAAAGAAATTCGGAGAAGAAACAATATACAAGGGTGGCCTGAAGATATACACAACATTAGATGTAAAAATACAAGAATCAGCAAGTACCTCTCTGAAATATTCTCTGAAATATTTTAGAGAAAAATGGCTCAACGGAAAAATACCATACGATGAAGTTGGCGATAAAAAAATCCCACAACCTCAGGGAGCTATCGTAGTTATAGACCCTAAAACGGGTGATCTTCTTGCAATGATAGGCGGAGAAGATTTTAACATCACCAAATTCAACAGGGCTATCGCAAAACGACAAACAGGTTCGGCCATTAAACCCATTATTTATGCTACAGCACTGGACTATAAAATATCTATGCCCGGTGACTACTGGGAAAGCAAACCCCTGGAGCTAAAAGTTCCTGGAATGAAAGATCAATGGTCTCCTAAAGAATTTAACGGTAAATATTGGGGTTGGATTTCTATGCGAGAGGCACTCATAGAATCATCAAATCCCGTAACAGTACAAATAGGTATGGCACTCGGGCTCAATGCCTTTCGATACAGAGCACAGCTTATGGGCATTCAAACAGAAATTCAACCATATCTATCCTCATTTTTAGGTGCCACAGATTTAAGCCCAATAGAAATGGCATACGGATATGCGCCCTTTGCCAACGGAGGAAAAGCCGTTGTACCACGATACCTACTAAAAGTAATTGATAATAAAGGCAATACTATATGGCAATCCAAACCAAGTGCAGTTCAGGTATTATCACCTGATGCTCATTACCTTGCAGTAAACCTACTCGAGGATGTCTTTAAACATAAGATATATGCGAAAAGGCTTAATAAGGACAAATGGGAATTAGGAGGTAAAACTGGAACAACAGATGAAAAGAAAAATGCTTGGTTTATAGGATTTGGTGGCGATTTTGTCGCAAGTGTATACATAGGTCTTGATAAGTATGACATGAAACTTCCCTACAAGGCGCGTACCTTTATGATGGGACCAGGTATAGCAGCATACACATGGGGTACCCTACTTGGCGAATTAGAAACAAAAAAGCTATTTCCAGGTTCACCTATACCTAAAATTAAAGAGGAAAATACGGACATTATGTCTCTATCTCGTTGCAAACCCTATGGAGAACGAGATAATGGAAATAACAAGGACATATATCTCGTCAATGCAGCTCCGGAAGGCAACTGTGTACCAGATTCTTCCTGGCTACTCGTAGGAGTAGACTTTTTAGCTGGAACCTATACCTTCCCAGAATGCGATGAATTTTCAATGATGACACCAGCAATGGTACCCTATGAACAACTACAAAATATGTCATTTGTATGTAACATCTCCGCAACAGGACAGGTATCCCCGGTCGGCACAGCAAGTACCTCATCTACCACAACAACTTCTACGACTGCTACGACAACGCCATAAATAGGTAACTGGGAAATAGACATAAATCACAAGAAGTTTTTCAATTCACAAGAAAGATAGACCTATTAAATCTATTTGGTTTATAAAGGTAATAGGTAAAGCTGCGAGACACCAATTATACTTTATTTTCTACTTTTTTGTAAAATCCAGGCTTATGCAATTTCAAGCCCATCTTAGCAGTACCAAATATAATTTCACTCCCACCAACGAATAGATATCCTCCTACTCTAAGGGCACTGGCTAGCTTTTCCCACACCTTCTGCTTATGTTCTCTCTCAAAGTAAATAACAACATTACGGCACATAACAAGATCAAATCCCTTATCTATAGGCGGATCAGTAATTAGATTGTGCTTCCTAAATGTCACCATCCGTTTGATCTCAGGAGATATTACCCATTCTTCATCAGACACTTTAGTAAAATATTTTAGGTATTCTCCCTTCACATTAACCATTTCTCTCTTAAAGTATCTTCCCTCTCGTGCCCTCGCTAAAGCACCATCATCTATGTCTGTAGCTATAATTGTCACAGGAACATGTGGAAAGTCAACCTTCATAATAAGAGCCAGTGTATAAGGCTCACACCCAACAGAGCAACCTGCGCTCCACGCCTTTAGTTTTCCTGTTTCTTTTATAAGTTCTGGTATAATCGTACGTTTTAAGTACTCCCACTTGTCAGGATTACGGAAAAATTCTGAAACATTGATAGTTAGTCTATCAATAAAATCTTTTTGGATTTTAGGATCATGCAGTACCTTATCAAGAAGTTCACTGTAATCACTAATACCATACCGTTTCATAAACAAGGCAAATCTCCTTCTCACCTGATCTTCACGATATCCTGAAAGATTTATCTTTAGCTTTCTCTCCACCTCAGCAATGAATTGCTTTAAATCCATTTTCTAACCTCCTTCACTATCTCATCTGCCATCTGATGAAGGGGCACAACTTTATCAGCCAATCCGGCTTTAACAACCGCCTTAGGCATACCATATATAAGTGCCGTTTCTTCACTCTCTGCAAATATTTTACCTCCAAATTGTTTGATAACTCGTGCTCCATCGGTGCCATCATCGCCTATACCAGTAAGAATTACACCTAATGTTTGTTTCTTGTATTCTCTTCCCACACTATCAAACAGTACATCAGCTGCAGGCTTAACACCTTTAACCTGAGGACCATCAAATAACTCTATTTTTCCACCACTAACACGCATATGAATACCACCGGGGGCAATATATACATAACCGGCTTTAACAGGTTCTCCATCTTCTCCCTCTTTAACGGTCAATTTAGACAGCTTGTTAAGACGCTCAGCTAAGGATTTAGTAAAACCTGCAGGCATATGCTGAACAATAACAACAGGAACAGGCATATCTTCTGGCAATTTAGGTACAACAGCTGTAAGAGCTCTGGGACCACCTGTAGAGGATGCAATTGCAACAATGCCAAGTTTTTCTTTACGTAATGTGGGACGGGATATACTCGTCGAAGAAGGTTGTGTCTCAGCAATCTCAGCCTTAGGAGTAGGAATTTTAGAACGGGCTACAAGTTTCACTTTTTCAATAAACATCTTCGAAAATTCAGATATATTGCTGGCAATATGACTCCAAGATGGCTTGAAAACAAAGTCTATAGCACCACTAGTGAGTGCCGTAGTGGTAATTTCGGCTCCCTCTTTAGTATGTGAGGAAAACACTAATATTCGGGTAGGCTTTTTAGCCATTACTTCTCTAATAACCTCGATACCATTCTTTTTAGGCATCTCTAAATCTAAAATAACCACATCGGGAGACAGTTCCATGATTTTTTCTACTGCCTCTACACCATCGGCTGCCTCTCCTACTATTTCAAACTCTGGGTCACGAGAAAGTATATCTTTGACAAATCGTCTTATTAGTAACGAATCGTCTACTACAAGTACGCGAATAGGCATTTAAAGCACCCCCTTCTTTATAAGCTCACGCTGCCTCTGCAAAACTGCCTTTATTATAAAATCTCTATCTCTATCCGGTATATCTACAAAGGTAGCTCCAAATTCCGCATTGAGTTTGCTAAGTATAGGAATATCTCTAACGATTTTTATTTTCTGTATAAATTCCCGCTCATAATGATTACCCAAGAGGTCGTATTCCAATGAAAACCTAACTAACATGTATTTTCCTACTTTTATATCATATTGCTTCACCCAATTCATAGATACATTAAATCTAATCCCGCCACCAGATATATCTTTAATAACACCATCAAAGATATCAAAGAGTTTTTCTTCCCACAGTTTGGGATAATCTTTATACGGAACATTAATTTCATCATCATTTAGCACCAAAAACTTTGCCATAATAAGCCATGGAACCCTAACATATTCTCTTCTTTGTTCTCTCTTTACTTCTTTGGGAACCCTAACAATAAGAGAAGGAATGGGCATAGCCCTCTGTTCAAGAACATCAGTCTCGAACACATAAAGGGCATCTTTGTGAACAAATCTTACATTGACTTTTCCACTAGTGATTTTTACCAGAGTTCCCTTATACATAGGAGCTGCAAGCACAATTCGATCTCCTTTAAT
Source organism: Dictyoglomota bacterium (assembly GCA_013153035.1). Lineage (GTDB taxonomy): Bacteria > Coprothermobacterota > Coprothermobacteria > Coprothermobacterales > JAADFF01 > JAADFF01. Next base: position 8,991 of record JAADFF010000017.1, read on the forward strand.
ATCCTCAACACGAGAAGTGTAAGATTGAATGTCTCCGCCTTCTTTAACCTCTATCCACACTTTTGATCCAACCTCAGGTAAAACAATTTTGCTGGGCAATGATATCACCACCTACGAGATAATGTTTTCACAATTTTATCCCAAAAAGAGACTCTCTTTCTCTCTGGTATATATACACCTAAAAGTTTCCTAGCAGCTGTCATCACCGATGTAGAAAACTTAGAAGTAGGTTTATATACGAGTATAGGTTTCTGTAATGAAACTGCTGCATGAACATCTGGATCATCAGGAATATTAACAAGATGTGCTATATCTCTATCAAAAAATCTTTTCACTAAGGTCGATAGCGCAATAAATGCCTTATCTCCCTCTGCTATATCTCTTACCATATTAACAACAGTCCATATTTTTCCATCATATCCCTTCTGGTTAAGCACCTTTAAAGTTGCATAGGCATCTGCTAGCGCAGAAGGTTCAGGAGTTGTAATAAGAATAAGTTCCGGAGAAGCTAAAGCAAAAGCTATAAGGGAACGAGTGATACCTGCGCCAGTATCGACAATAACAAAATCGAACATCTTACTCATATTATCAAGTACTTTTACCAGCATTTGAAGCTGGGTCTCTGTGAGATTTAGGACCTCTTCAATCCCAGAACAACCAGGTAATATAAAAAAATTTTCGTCAAACGGATAAACTACCTCTCGCCAATCTATACCCTTTACGATGATATCGTATATGGTAAGAGGATGTGAAGTACCAAGTAAAATATTGACATTTGCAAGACCTATATCAGCATCGGCTAACAAAACCTTTTTACCAAATTTGGACAGAGCAATAGAAAGATTTAAGGCAAAGTTTGTCTTACCAACACCACCCTTACCAGATGTAACAGTAATAAATCGAGTATTTCTTTCTTCTGTTGTTGTAAGTCCAGATTCCGCCAACTGCTTTAGTACTCTAGCCTGATCCATTGATATTCAACCTCTCTATTAAATATTCTACATTGGGTTCCATAATATCATTTGGTACATTTTGCCCAGTAGTTACGTACACAAGGGGTATTCCTGTGCGCATTAAAAACTCCAGAGCAGGAGCAATATCATCTGTTTCGTCAAGTTTTGTCAATATAACACCTGATATTTTTATCTGCGAGGAGAATCTCTCATAAGCTGATAACATGTCAACAAGCTTCATATTCGCAGCCAATGTTAAAAACACAATAGTCGAAGGAAAAGCTGATAAATAAGATGCCAACTTAACAATTTCTAAGCTATCCTTCGGACTTCTTCCTATAGTATCCACAAGTATATAATCGGAAGAGGAATGCCGCGATAAAGCAGGTGCTACCTCCTCTGGATTACGAATCACCTCAAATGGAACCCTAAGTATCTTAGCATATTCCTCAAGCTGTTCTATAGCACCGATGCGGTATGTATCTATAGAAAAAAGTGCCACATTCTTCCGCCTATACAGATGTAAAATCGAGGCTATTTTGGCAATAGTTGTTGTTTTACCAATCCCAGTAGAACCCACCAAGGATACAACCCTGGGAAGCAACTCTGTTCTATATTTATCAAAGGATTTAACATGAATATGTTTTTTGATATACCGTTTGAGAAAACTCTTCATTGCCTCTTCATCTTCTGCTGCCTGTAGAGGCATATTCTCACTAATAAGTAGAGAAAACTCTCGCGAAAAACCTAAATTCATAAAAAACCTTTCAACACTATTTTCAGATTTTTCTTGCGTGGATTCACTCAGAGTTTTTAACACTTTGAGCATAAGCTCCTTGTTTTCCTTTATTTCCCTGAGCAAATCTTCAACAGGGATTTTTTCTCGTTCTAACATACGGTTTCTAGGAGTTTCTCCCAACATACCATATTCATCTTTGGCGGCTGTTACCTCAACATATCTCTCTCCAAAAAATAGGTATTTCCTCTTATACTTAACATCAATAACAATAGCATCATTGCCCCACTCTTGTCTGATACGTTCTAAAACCCTATTAACATCTGTACCTCTAAAAACTTTTATAATCAGGAGAGCTTCACCACCTTATCTTGTACGAACTTGGCATCTCTTATTTCATTATAAGAGACAACAAAGGCACTTTGAGACACATATGTGTTAACAAAATCAAAAAAGTAATATCTAATACTGGGGGATACAGAAAACACCGGAGGAAAGCCATTTTCCAACTGTTCATTAACGGCATCTTTGAGGTTCTTTACCACTCGCATAATAGTACCCGGTGGAAAAGAAGCATTCTCATTTGTAAGCACAGGGGCAAGCATCTTCTCAAGATTCGGATCCAAAACTATGATATGTACATTTCCATCATCGGCCTTTATATGCTCAATGATGTGCTTTCTTACCCTCTCTCGTATTGAATCTATAACAAAAGGCATGGAGCTATTGACTTTATAGGCATCAACAGCTGTTTCTAAAACAGCAATCATATCCTTGAGTGGTACCTGTTCCATAAGTAACCTACGGATAATATTCTCTACTTCTCCAATTCCCATAGTATTAAGTACATCATCTACAACAGCCTGATATCTCTCAGCAAGATAATCCAAAAGTTCTTTTACCTGTTGTCTTGTAACAACTTCGTAAAGTTTTCTTCTAATAATCTCTCCCAAATGGGTAAGTATAACAGTTGATGCATCAACAATTGTCAAGCCCATGGCTTCTGCCTCAAACTTTGCCGAAGATGGTATCCACTTAGCCGGTAAACCAAATACCGGTTCTACAACTTCGATGCCCTGTAACAGCTGTAAATCATCTGGAGGTCCCATAGCCAAAAATCTATCAGTATACACTTCCCCTTTTCCTTCTTCGACTCCTCTAACCTTAATAACATACTCATTAGCTCCTAGAACATAGCTATCATGAACCCTCACAGGAGGAACAGGAAATCCTATCTCACTTGTAATATTTCTTCTCAGTAAAGATATACGACTAAGCAGATCGCCACCCTGCTCTATATCAAACAGAGGGAGAAGACCATAACCGAATTCAAGCTCAAAAGGATCAACACCGACAAGAGCCATCATGCTCTCCATAGCACCAATGGCCTCTTCTGGACCTCCTCCAGGAGCACCGCCTTCTACTCCAACACCACCAGACCCAATTTCTGTCCCCTCTGCCGTTTCAGCCTCTAGAGCTGGCACTGTCTCTTTTCTAAAGTATGTAGCTAACCAGTATAAAGCACCGGCAAGAAGTATGAAAACAATACGTGTAGAAAACCCTCCCATACCGGGAATAAGTGCAAATATTGCAAAAGCATATGCAGCATACTCCATAATTTTCGGATAAGATGTTAGTTCATCGATAACAAGAGAAGAAATGCCAACATCTTTGGATACACGAGTAACAAGTAAGCCGGCAGACATGGAAATAAGAAGTGAGGATAAGGTAATCTGAATAACGAAGCCAACAGACATAGAAAAATACTGCTCAAATGCTGCAGCAGCTTCCATTCCATGTATCATACCAACAAGAACTCCACCAAGAGAGCTGACAAGAGCTGCCAGTACTGCGGCTAATACTTCTCCTTTAACAAATCGCGAAGCACCATCCATTGCACCAAAAAATGCTGCTTCTCTTTCCAGTTCTTTTCTGCGTTTACGAGCTTCTTCGGGTGTGATAAAACCTGCAGACACATCAGCATCTATAGACATCTGCTTACCGGGCATGGCATCAAGGGTAAAACGAGCTGCAACCTCGGCAATACGCTGCTGACCATTGGTTATAACCATATACTGGATAACGATAATAACAATGAATATTGCAAGACCTATAACAAAGTTTCCTGTGCCTCCAAGTATAAGCCTTCCAAATAAATCCGACAAAGCACCTGCACTACCTGTAGAAAGTATAGCCCTTACTGAAGCTACTATTAGTGAAAGATGTAAATAAACCATAAACAAAAGCAATGATGGATAAGAGGAAAATTTTATAGGATTATCAACGTATACACTAAGAAGCAGTATAACGAATGATAATGCCAAATTAATAGCAAACATCAAATCCAAAACAATAGGCGGTAAAGGATAAACAATGAGAATAAGACCAATTATGAAAAATATAACAATAGCTATACCTTTGTCTCCAAACAACGGCTTTACCTCCTACCTCTTCTCTTTCTCATAATAACATCTCTGATAATCTTTGCTACTTCTAGATAGAAATCTGGCTTAATATAATCGCCTACCTCATGTTCCCAGAATAGTCTCCTTGCCAATCGAGGCCTTCTAAATATAGGTATACCATGTTTACGGGCAATATCTTTGATTCTTTTCGCCATCCACCCTGTACCCTTAGCAACAACCTTAGGAGCAACCATATTCTCCTCATATTGAATAGCCACAGCAAACTCAGTGGGATTTGTTATCACTGCGGTGGCATTTTTCGTATCAATGAGCATTCGCCTCATGACCATTGCATACATTTTTTGCCTAATTTTACTCTTTACTTGAGGGTTACCCTCCATAGCTTTCATTTCCTCTTTAACCTCTTGTTTGGTCATTCGCATGTTTTTCATATAGTGCCATTTTTGATAATACCAATCTACAACAGCTATTAATAAATAAATCAATCCTACCCTCCAGAGAAGGCTATTGACAACTTCTATAAACTCATACATCTGAGCCTTGAAATTAACTCCCATAACAGATATCAGTGCAGCCCAGTGATCTTTGAGGTACAAATAGACAACAGCACTAATAACAAATAATTTCACTATACCGAATAGTGTTTCCATAAGTTTATTGAGGGAAAACATGTTCTTCAAATTAGAAATTGGATTAAGTGCATCAAGCCTAGGAATAAGCCGCTTCCATGCGAGAACAAAACCTCCGAATACCATATTGGTTAAAACCACAACAACAAGGACAACAGCTCCCAGTAAAACAACAGTCCATACCCATAGTGATATTACAGGTTTCCAAGCTGAATATATTGTCTGTTCTGGCTTTAATAAGGATTCAGGAGATATGTCTCTCCAAAGTATAAGAAGCCTTGTCAGTGTGTACAAGGTCTTGTTATATACCATGCCTAACACAACTACAACAGCCAAGAACACAAGAGCTGATTGCATTTCCCTAGAACGTGGAACCTGTCCCTGTTCTCGGGCCCTTCTCAACTTTCGCGGCGTTGGCTTTTCAGTTTTTTCATCTGCCACAACCTATCACCTCAGAAGTGGCAAATATTTCTGAAGTATATCAGCCTGCATACCAATAGCATGGATCATAACTATATTGAGTGGTCTCATTAACAGTACCAATAAAAACAATGCTACAAATGTGCGGATAGGTAGCCATAATATAAAAATAGGAATATTACCAATACCACGATTGATAAGTCCTAGCGAAATTTCTAGCACTAATACAACTATAGTGAGAGGCAATGCTAGAGACATACCCCAAATGGTGGCTTTAGCAATGAACCAAACAACATGTTCTATACCTAGTGAAGTAAACATTGCACTACCTAGCGGTAAAACCCGGTAGGTCTCTATAATCATCTTTAACAGAAGTTCAAATCCACCAGAGGCAAAGAATAAAGTTGCAAAATACATACCAATGTATTGACCCAAAATAGCAGTACGCTGACCAGTTACTGGATCCATCATATTAGCCATACTAAAACCAGAAGATATATCATACATGGCACCTGTTAATTCGAGACCTACAAGAAACAAGCTGGTAACGAAACCTAAAAAAACACCTACAAGAAACTCTATAATAAACATACCAAGAAGAGAATAATGAGGTACAACGATACCCTTATGTGAGAGATATAAAGACACAATAACGGCCAATATGGCTGCAAGGGCCGACTTGATACGCAAAGGAAAAATGCGAGGATTGAGAAACATCAGACCTATAAAAAACCCAAATATTCTTGGATATACAGTTATAAATGTTGCAATCTCCATGGCTACAAGGTATTCCAAGTAGCTATAATTTCAGCAAGGAGTTTAGCAAGTGCTTTGAATACTATTGGAGTACCAAGTACAACCATCAGCATAGCAATAAGAAATTTGGGCACAAAGTTCAACGCGGCATCATGGATTTGCGTAACAACCTGAAATAAACTAATCAGAAGACCTATAACAACAGCAACAAGCAGTACAGGCATAACCCATAAAAGAACCATAACAAGCACTTTTTGAAACCAGAAAAACACAAAATCAGTCAACATTATTTAAAACTCCTCGCTAAACCCATAATAACAAGATCCCACCCATTGGCTATTATAAACAACATAACCTTTAAAGGTAAAGAAATCATCATAGGGGGAATCATGAACATACCTAATGACATTAGAACCGACGCCACAACAATATCAAGAGCTATAAATGGTAAATATATAAGAAAGCCCATTAAAAAAGCCTTCTTCAATTCAGAAACCATAAATGCGCCGGCAGCAATGGCAAACGGTGTGTCTTTAGCCTTGGCAGGTGGTTTCTCTCCTGCAATTGTAAACATCATTTCTAAATCCTTCTGATCGGTTTGTTTAAGCATAAAGTCTTCTAAATACCCAGAACTCCTATCCACAAATTCCTGTAATGTAATGTCACCATTTGAGTAAGGCACCCAAGCATTAGCATATATGTCTGTAAATGTAGGTTTCATAATAACAAATGTGAGTATCAGGGATAGTGTAACAAATACTTGGGCAGATGGAAACTGCTGAAGTCCCATAGCGTTACGAAGAAAACTAAAAACAATAGAAATACGAAGAAAGGTAGTAAAAAACATAATAATATAAGGGGCAATACTAAGAACAGTAAGCAAAGCAATAATTTGCACAATATATGGTTCATTTCCGAGACCTGGTAAAGATATAACAAGCGTAGAGGTATTCACTCTCCCAGTACCTCCTTAAACGACACCTCACTACTGCTAGTACGTTTTTCTTCCTCCCAGATATCAAGCAAACGAAAATCTTTATCAGAAAAAGCCACCATATAATATTTACCTCTATACTTCAAAACAACAATGTGCCATTTAAAATCAATCACAAACCTATCAACAATAATAAAGCCCCCTGTGTTACTATTCCAGGGGGCTATTTTCTTCTTTAACCAGATTATAAACCATGCACTACCACCAATTATTAATAGTGTTATAAAGACATAAAGAAACAGATACCAACTCATACTATATCATGAAGAGAGCGCTTTATTGACAGCTTCGAGTAATCTATCAGGCTGGAATGGCTTGACAATAAAATCCTTGGCACCTGCCTGAATAGCCTCGATAACAAGTTGCTGCTGCCCCATAGCACTAACCATAATAACCTTGGCATTGGGATCAATCTCTTTTATCTTCTTAAGTGCCTCTATACCATCCATTTCTGGCATGGTAATATCCATTGTTACTAGATCTGGTTTAAGTTTTTTATACAGCTCAACGGCTTCAGCACCATTGGATGCTTCACCGACAACTTCAAAACCATTCTTGGTAAGAATGTTTTTAATCATCATTCTCATAAAAGCCGCATCATCTACAATAAGCACCTTTTTTCCCACGGCCAACACCTCCTATAAATTTACACATTCATTAATCTCTCTCTTTTATCTACTATCTCTAATATTCTAACACCAAATGACTCATCTATAACGACAACTTCACCACGGGCTATCACTTTACCGTTAACAAGTACATTCATAGGTTCACCTGCAAGTTTATCAAGCTGAATAATAGACCCTTCACCCAATGACAATAGCTCTCTCAAAGTCATCTTTGTACGACCAATTTCTACCGAGATCGTAACATTAACATCAAGTAAAAGCTCTAAGTTCTCAGGGTAAGGCTTTACACTATCTGCTGGTTGAAGAGGAGCAAAATCAACTTCCTGCACATCTTCTGTACCTCGAGCAATTTTACCACTTACAAAATCTGTTGGACCAACAGAACTGCCCGCAGGAGGAGACGTGGAACTTGTAGCTTCTCCTGAAACGGTGGATTCAGGCACTGGCTCCTCGGATTGAGGAGCACTGGCAAAGCTTTCAATGATATCCACTACCTCAGGGCTAAGACCAATATACATTGTAGTATTTCCAATACCTTCAATTTCAGTGGATATGGCAAAATATTTAAGGTTATCGGGAATTTCATCAACAGATAGTATTTGATTATCTACAGGCTCTATATCAGACGTTTTGCCGTATGTTCCAGCCATTGTATTGGTAAAGGCACTAATCATTTGATTGGCAAGCTCGGCAAGAGTACTAACCACCATATCATCTTCAAGGGTAGCAGCCATCATACCAAAAACTTGGAGCATAAGATTAGCTATATTAAGGGCATCTTCTCCCTTCAAAACAATAGCAGCACTGCCAGATAAGTCCCCTGACAGATTATAAGACGCGTAAAACACCTTGCCAAGGTCACTTTCAATAGCAGAAGGCTCTACCTCTTCTCCCAAATTCATTGTGACCGATTTTCCAAGAACTCCTTGTAAAACATCAGCAAGTGAATCAATTAGGGGTTTCCATACTTCTTCCCTTGTTGGCACTATTCTTTACCCCCTTCTTTTTCTTCTTCGCCCGTATCCTTAGTCTCTTCAGACTCTTCGGCTAATATATCTAGAGTATTAATATCCAATCCTAATTCTCGCATAGACTCCTCTATGCTCTTATCCTCTCTATAACTAACAACCTTAACAGCCCTTGTTCTGCCTACGGTGCCAGGTATGGCCTTATATAGCTTATGGCCTTCAACCTCTACATCAATAGGTTCGTTAACTTTTCTATCTAAAATTATAACATCCCCAACCTCTAGAAGCAGTAAATCATTAATGGGAATGTCAGTTTCCCCAATAACAGCTGCAACATCAAACATAACGTCTTTAATTGTATTAAGTACCTTTTTCTTATCACGCTTAATCTTCCTAATACTGGTAAACCACATCTGAGCAGAGAGTTTTTGAACATAAGGCTCTAAGACAACATAAGGAATAGCCACAGTCATTATTCCCGTCATTTCCTGCATTTTTACCTCCATAGTCGTGACAGCTGTAATATCACTTGGAGGAACAAGCTGAACAAAACTCGGAGAATATTCAAGTCTTACAGCTTGAAAATTCCAATTGGCAACGGGTTGCCAAGCTTCTGATAAAGAAGAGTTAATAATATCAACAATACGCTGCATAAGTTTCTCTTCCAGAGTTGTCAGACCTCTAAGATTAGATATCGGCTTTCCTGGACCACCAAGAAGCTTATCAATAATAATGAAAACAAGAGGTAAAGACATTTCAAGAATGATGTTAGCCGACTCACTGACATCTTCTATAACCATAAATGTTGGTTCTGTTAACGAACGAATATACTCTTGATATGTGACCTGATCTACAGACACAAGATTAATTTCTATAGCTGTACGCAAATAACCTGAAAGACCGGTAACGGCAGAACGGGTAAAGTTCTCAAATATCATTTGAATTGTTCTAAGCTGATCTTTAGACAATTTATCAGGACGGCGAAAATCATATATCTTTACATCTTGCTTTTTTGTCTCTTCTTCAATTTTAACCTCACCGGTTTCAAGAGCAGCAAGCAAGGCATCAATTTCTTCCTGACTGAGAATATCTGGCACCAATATCAATTCCCCCTACATGGGTAATTTTGTTATTAGTTTTTCTGTATAAAACACATCTACGACAACGGTCTTTCCATAAAAATCATTGATAGC
>JAADFF010000005.1 GCA_013153035.1 Dictyoglomota bacterium
ACAGAGACGAAGCTATTGCAGTGTTACGAGAAAAACTACAACCTTACAATCTGGCATACCCTTGGCTTCACACAACAATATTAGACAGTCGTGTATACACAAAGTCATGTTATAAACCCATGCCGGCAGGTTCAGATATGCCCACAAACTATATTTGGCTATGGCCCTTACCAAAAAGCCTTTTGACAGAGCAAGCTGCCAAGGCATTTTTTCCTGTCGTTAAAGAGATCCCCTATGACACAAATTGTCCTAATGCCCCCGAGGGAACAAAGTACTTTATAGCAGTTACCTCAACGCAGGTACTAATTGTAGCAGAGGAAGAATAAATATTGCTTTCATTTTGCCAAATCATTTTAAAAGCCCCAGCTCTATCGCTGGGGCTTCTTTATTAGACTTTGCACAACAAACTTTAACCTCTCAAGACTTTGAGATATATCTCCCTTACCTCCTCCTCGGTGGGTACATAAGGTAAAGAGGTTTTATATGCCTTTATACGATGCATGGCTCTACGGGTCCAGTCATTTATGTCCATACGGGTATCGGCTCCCCACTCAACAAGGCTGTGGGGCATATTGAATTTATCTCTCAGGTTATATATAAATTCCAATATATCCATGCCAAGGCGGAGTTTCATAAGCTCCACTTTACCGTGAATAAGTGGACCACCACGGGCTATATTCTTTTCAAGCACGGGAGGAAGGAGGAGCGCATTAATGAGCCCATGGGGTACATCTAAATCTTCAGAAATAGGAAATCCAAGGAAATGAGTGAGTCCCACACCTGCATCGTTGATAACAATGCCACCAAGCAGAGCAGCAAGGGACATATCTGAGCGGGCCTCTATATCTTTCCCTTTTTCTGCAGCACGAACGAAGCTTTTCTGAACAAGATATATACCTTTAAGGGCAAGTGGCTCGATAATAGGGTTAGAATGACAAGAGAAATAACCTTCTATAAGATGGGCAACAGCCTCAAAACCACTATACACAGTATTTTCATAGTCAAGGGTGAGCGTAGTAGTAGGATCCACCACAGCAACCTTGGGAACAATCTTTGAAGAGTGTATGACATCCCACTTGCCATTTACCGATATCTGTGCATAGTGGGTAACCTCTCCCCCACTTCCAGCAGTTGTTGGAACAGCAATAATGGGAAGTGCCATCTTTACCTTACCCTTGCCCAGATAATCTTCAACAATACCATGCCTGCTCACAGCGGCAACAGCTACTCCCTTTGTAGCATCCATAACACTACCTCCACCTATAGCCATAAGCACATCTGCCTTCATCTCTTTAACAAGTGAGGCTATATGATTGATAACCTCAAATGGTCTATGGTTATCTTCAAGCGAATAAATATGATAATGGATATCAGCCTCGGAAAGCATATTTTCCAATTTATCAAGCAACCCGGCAATACGTAAAGATTTTCTAGTGGTAATAACAAACACAGAATCTCCCATTGGTTTAACAATCTCTGGTAACATGTCAAATGTGCTTTCGCCAAATATGACCTTTGTAGGCATAAAATGCATAAACTGTCTCAACATTAGTCCCCCCCAAGCAGTCTTTTTATATCTTCCATGAAGACAATGGGTCTGCCCATTGTCTTAGCAAGCAACAATAGTACATTTGCATAATGCAATATACTACGACGATCTGTAAAATCTTCTGGATACCTTAAAACAGCTATCTTAAAGATATCCCTATTTAAGGGTATCACATCATGGATCTTACTCCGCAACTTGGCAAGCAAACGCTCTATTTCTTCCTTTGACGGGTAGTTTTTGTCAAATAGCACGGCAATATGATCACCATCAAGTCGTCCCACATCTGCTCTGGAACCATATGCCTCTTTGAGCATAGATTCTGCAATATCCAAAATCTTGTCACCAATATGCTTTCCATACTTAGTGTTGATATAAAACATGCCATTGACATCAACAATCATAAACATATATCTATCAAGTGTACGGAAGACCTTTTCCATAATTTCAGGAGAACGGAAAGATAGAGGTGAAGGCACCTGTTCTTTAACTTCGGCAACCTTCCCGTCTTTATATAGCTCAATAAAGGCATCGACAATATCGGGATCAAACTGCTTACCCTTACCCTTAATAAGCTCATTTATTGCCACATCCTCTGGTAAGGCATGTCTATATGGTCTATCAGTTGTCATAGCATCATAGGCATCGACAACGGCAATAATACGGGCAATGAGAGGAAGGTCTTTTCCCTTTAAGCCACCGGGATAACCCATACCATCATAACGGGTATGGTGATGCAGGATACCGGGAATAAGGTCGGTAAATCTACCAAGCTTCTCAATGATAGATGCCGATATAATAGGATGTTTTTTCATATACTCCCACTCATCATCGCTCAAGGGTGCAGGTTTCAAAAGGACCCTATCAGGCACGCCCTCTTTTCCCATATCGTGGAGCAAGGCCGCTTTATATACCTTATCAATGTCTTCCGATGAAAGATTGAGCTTCTCGGCCAGTAGCTTACCATATAAAGCTACTCGACTACTATGACCAGCCGTATATGGGTCTTTAACCTCCAGAGCGCTGAGAAGGGCGAGCAAAGAATTAAGAACAATTTCATCAGAAGAGGCCTTCAGCCTAGAGAGCATAATACGGACGGTAAGCATATATGAAACAATGCTAACAAGATCCTCAAGAAGCCTGATATCTTTGCTCCTCTCATCTCTTATTAAAACCACCAGTAAACCCTCTATCATATCCCCGAAACCCAATGTTGAGATTATAGCCCTATCAAATGTAGATATAAAATTCACACCTGTCATAATTGTATCTTTAACATTCGCACCCTTTTTTATTTCCTCCACATAGGTACCTGTCATTCCCCTAAAGTATTTGTCCCAATAATTGCTATATACCCTCATGCCAGTGGCAGTTCCACCTAAAGGAACAACACCAGCATATGCTTTTATACGATATGCATCTCCCTCTTTTACCATCATGAAAACCGCATCAACATCAAGAACATCACGCACACTATCCATAATCTTATTAAGATAGGTTGTATCATTCTCATCAAATTCCCCGCCAAGCCGCGAAAACAAACTGTAAATACCAGAAAGGGTAGTTTCAACACCGGCAAACTTATCAAGTTCATAGGCAAGATTATCAAGAAGAACATAGATAATATTAGCTGGATATAGGTAAGAGTAACTCCGCCTACGATGTTTCGTAATGATAGTCCTATCAAGCATCTGGGATCTAACATAGGTTGTATATACATGTTGAAGATCATCAAGGGGTAAAAAGTACCGATACTCTAAGAAATGGTATATTCCATACAAAATATACGCAACTAAGGCAAAGAAAATGTAATACCGCAATACAAAATGTCCAAAGGGAAATACCTGCTCGTCAAAGACAAGTGCCATAGATAAAAATCTACCGCGGGCATATGAAATAGCCCTATTACCACTCACAAGAACATTTTCGTCATCCTTCTTAACTAAGAATGCCGACATATCAAAGACCTCACCCAGTGCAATAGGCATTCCCTCAGCGGTAAAAAGCATGACATTGACCTTGTCGGTATTCATCGTAGAACTCAAAATTCTATAGACACTACTTTCCAGATAACGAGCTGGAAATACAACAACAATAAGTTTATTTTTATCCCAAGACGGAACAAAGCCTACTACCATGCCATAATAGGTCAAATACATTCGGGGAATGACTTTAACAGGTTCATCATCCATATACCGCTTAATCTTTGGATATATGACCATGGCACTATACTTTGAAATACCATCTAAATTGGTAGACCACAATTGTCCATTGTCATATGCTATGTAACCAACATCTTTTATGGAAGCAGCTGCATTTTTATCTCCATATACAACAGAGGCAAACACCGATATATCACGGAGCATATGAGATTCAACAGATTCAAGCAGAACCTTAGTCGTTGTAATATATTTATCTTTGAGGTGGTCATTGTATTTTTGCCACTGAGTATAAACAAAGATGGTATAGAATGTCAGCAATAGAAATAATATAACAACAACAGCAAGAAACCGCCTTTTCATTCCGATAGATTCTGCTTGGTAACTATATGCCATGTTTCTCCCTCTGCTTTCAAAATGGTTATTGTCTTAAAGTCTCTTTCATATACATTATCTCTTTCTACAAAGGATATCGTCCCCGTTCTCCCCGAAAATTTCATATTCAAGAGCGCTTTCACAACGGCATCGGGAGAACGAGCCCCTGAAGTAACAACAGAAAGCACACTTGCAAGTGCATCATATGAAAGATCATAGTCATAATCTAACATGCCTACTTGCTTGATAGGAAGATAGTACACATAAAGATTTAAGCCATCTGGAAACCAACGGGTAAACATATATTTAACAGCACTATCTGTCATAAGAAAATTCCTGTAATCACCACTAAGTGCCAAAACAGTCTTATACAAATCAGCAAGCTTATAATCAACTACAAACACATACACATCATCTTTATTTAGCCGATATTCATTGATAATAGCATCTACCGTGTTTTTTACACTTATAGGATCAGACATATTTACAACCTCTTCATCGACAACAACAGAAGAGGCTGTTTCTTTAAAAACACGGGCCACCTCTCCAGACCATGTAATATTTTCTGAGTCCACCAATACAATAACAGGTTTATTAGGACCACTCTCTGTATACCAGCGGGCAAAAGCACTAACAACAGGCTCGTCGTTGTAGATAATTCTAAAAAATCTATAATACAGATTTTTCAGCTCTGGAGATGAGGAACTTTGAGAAATAACAGGTATTTTCATACCATGTCTTGTCATTGCCGACAATAGTAATTTGGTCTCGGACGAGATATCCGTACCAACAATGGCGACAATTCTTCTACCATAGGCCATATCCTGCTGTATACGGTTAATAAATGCATCTATATCCGCTTCTGTGTTTTTAGGTGTAAAATCAACAACCCTCACAGGCATGATACTCCGAGAATATCGCTCATAAGCATCGCTAAAACCATTAATCATGGCAGGGCCAACATAAGGTGATGACACGACATAGACATACACAGGGGTAAAGAAGTAGTAGAAAACATATATGGCAACAAAGACAATGACAAATATGAGCCATGAAATCCAATGTCCTTTTATCTCTTCAAATATCTCTCTCAACATATCCATGCTGTAAACATTTTACAATGAATCCATGCCTCTGAAAAACCTTTTAGTGCTTTATAATATAGTAAATAACTCTCCTAGGAGGCGGTCATATGAATATAATAAGCATGATAATCGTTATCTTAATGTTAATCATAACAGCCATTGCTGCAATACCCATGATGGGAATGGAACCAATCACTTACGGTATACCACCATATACTGTTAGCTTAACACCGGGGATTGTTGTAATTATTCTCTCCACCCTATATCTTGTTTTTATACTGATAACTATACTTATTGCACAAAGCATTTCAAAACACAGTGAAAGGTCTATATCAGGGCTTGCACAAAAACTTGCAGATTGCCAATATGAAAAGAACAAACTTGTAGATGAAAACAGGCAGCTCATTAACGCCAAACAAGATTTAGAAAAGAAGGTACAGGAACTGGAAGAAGAACTAAAGAATCTCAGAGAAATGTATAATAAACAACTAGCTGTTATAGAAAGGCTGACACAAAACAATGAGGAAGAAAAGACGGAAACTTCTGAGAAATCAGAAAAGCACTCAACAGATCAACCCGACGGAACAGAGCAGTAAGCCGAGAAGTACACCACAAGCTGATGGTGGAAAGCCCTGTTATGCAGGACAGGGCTTTCTTGTTATTGTAATACTGCTTTTTATAGCGTTTCTTATGTTCATTAGTATTCATATGACCATTATCTTCGGCTACAGTCCCACACTCTTAAAGCTATATTCCCCATTTGGAATCAACATAGGTAAGGGAGTTAGAGGGGCTATTATAGAAGGAGGAAAATACAATCTGCCACTGGCATACTCTATTCCCACCTATACATTATGGGTAAACCCCAATGAGCCTTCAACAGAAGGACAATACCTAATGATTGCTTACAGATTAGGACTTATCAGTCCATCTGCTCCCCGTGAAAAAAAGGAAAATGTTATCAGAGAGGTAGCAAACATTATCAAAGGGAAGATTCCACCAGACATGCCTATTAAAGTAAAACATACCAGCTATAAATACTGGTGGGTAGACGACACAGAAGAACGCATATACCCCCATCACACTGCATCGTACACAATAGCAGCCCCTATCATAGGATTCACCACACCAAATGGCACGGGTATAGATGGTCTTGAACTAACACTTAACGATATACTGCGCACCAAATACATACCCTATAAGAGTTTCCTTCTAAGAAATCCGGACATAGCCGTTAAAACCACAATAGACTTAGGCATACAGTACAAAGCAGAAACCCTGCTCGATAAGATAGATGAAGAAATCAAGCCCATGTCATCGTGGATTGTTGTTATGACCCCTACAGGGGCTATTAAAGCCATGGCCATTAGACCAACCACACGACTTGATAAAAACCGAAAGCCCGTTTATAATCCTGTCATTAGCGGACGTTTCGAGATGGGCTCTGTTTTAAAACCGCTCACACTTATGTGGGCAATGGAAAAAATCGGATTAAAGCTCACAGACACTTTTGATGACCCCGGTAGCTTTCAGGTAGGTAAGTATACCATCAAATCTGTTATACCTGCTGGAAAAAATGCAACAGTACTGAAGGGACTAAAATTATCGGCAAATGTTGTGTTTGCACAAATAGCACTGAAATTAGGCTATGAAAACTATATATCAGAAGCTAAACTCTTCGGACTGGACAAACCAACGGGAATAGAGCTTCCCGGTGAGGTATCCGGTATACTTCCCCCTAAAGGCGATGTTTACCTTGCAGTATCGGGCTTTGGATATGGCATCTACATAACCCCCATTGAACTTCTTAGAGCATATACCCCTATTGCAACAGGAGGGTTATTATATAATCCTACCCTACTAGAGGGTGTGTATATTGGAGATAAATACATACCTGCCCCGCACAAGCCCCCCAAGAGGGTTATATCGGAAAAGGTCGCCGATACAGTTAGGAAGGCACTAACCGAAGTAGTACAGGACTCTATTGTCAGGGCAAGGGTGTTTGTCTCCGGAAAAGAGATCAAAGTTGCAGGAAAAACAGGAACAGCAGAAATTGCCATGCATGGAGAATATTCCTCTAAACAGCGTATGTTTACATTTATTGGTATGTTTCCAGCAGACAATCCTGAGTATATTATTATGACGAGTGTATACAGACCAGAGCATCTTCCTAAAGGTGTACGCTTTGCATCCCAAGTAGCAGCCCCCATATTCCGAGAAATAGCCACATTTATTGCAACAAGAGAGGGTATGCTTCCCAACAAATAAAATGCTTTTCTTAGATACACAGAAACCCGATAGAAGCCACGATATAACCTAATAATCAACTTCTATTTTGTGTCCGCATATTTTCACCATGAAGTTTGTTTCAAACGATAAGCAAAAAGGGGAGGTTCACACCTCCCCTCTATCAAACGCTTATATGCTTCTTTACACTTCTACAAGAACCTCTACCCAGTCGTGCTCTTTCTTGTTGATCTCATCAACAGCCTTAAGCAGATACTGACCTGCCTCAGACAGGCTGTTTGTCAGAATAAACTTAGCCTCACGGGCAAGGACAAGTATCTTATTAAAGGTATCTGGGTCTACACCCACAGCCTTTTCTACATACTTCCAGTTTTCTGGTTTAATTCTTACCTTGTGCTCCTTGACATAGAGAGAACCAACCTCTCTAACTGCCTCTAGCAACCTGATAACAAGTGGTGTAACAGGTGTTGCCAAGCCTGTTGGTGTTCCAGAAAGAGCTCTCTTCATGTACTGACCAGCCTGTGTGAGAACAACAACACCTGTAGGTAAGAGATTGACAAGCCCCTTAGCCTCGAGTTTCTGCAAACCAACACGTGCATCTTCCTCTTCGCCCTTGAAATATGGCTGAATAAGCTCTTCTTCTACAAAGAGGCCTCTTGTAAATGGTATACGGCCCAACAGCTTGGCCTCAACTTTGGTAATCAGTGGTCTCTTGCGAACTTCTGTTGCCAGTCTTGCAAACATCAAACCAGCCTTGGTAGGATATGCGTCAGATACAAGACCTTCCTCACGGGCAAGGTTATACCACTCTACATTTGGTGCTGCAAACTCAAGACGGGTAATGGTAATGGCCTTAACTGCCTCGGAGTTTACATCCTTACCTGTACGATTCTCCATAACCTCTTTACCATAAGGTGTTATCTCATAGACAAGGTATTTACCACTACCCTTGCGGTGCTCGCGAGATGTAATAAGGTCAAAAGCCTCAAGGTTAAACAGTGCCAGAGGTACATCATACTCTTTAAACTCCCAGTTCTCCTTGACATATTTCTTAATCTGGTCTACTGTGGGGAATATCTCAGGATTCTGCTCAAACTTCTCCCACAGAGTTTCAATAACATCCATGAGCTTAATCTCAAGGTCGTCAACATGGAATGTTGGAATCTTCTTGTAAACACCCTTGCGATAAATCTTATAGGCAAGATAGAGATGCTCACCGGCTGGAAGTATCTCCTCACTCATACCCATAAAACCACGAATCATGAGTATCTCTTTTTCAGATTCAGAAAGCATATCGCCCCTCATAGCACGGGCAATAAGCTCTAAGATGCTCTCATCGATGACAACATCCATAAATGTTGCTGCACCCTTCTTAAGGGCCATGCGAATCTGCTGACCAAGTCCTGTAAGGGCATAGATGTCAGATGTTGGAACAGAGAATGCGATAAGTCTCATAGACTCAAGCTCAAGAAGCTTATCCCCACCAACAGGGAGTCTTCCCCTCTCACCGGGACCTGGTGGCATATCTTTAATGTACTCTGCAAGCTCTTTGGTAATAACCAGTCTGGGGTGGCTTGCATCGTAAACATCAGAGAGTGCCTCTGCCTCTGGGGTTAACTTACCATCTTCGGCAAACCCTCTCTTTGTGAGCTCATCGGCAACCCTACCTTTCACCCTGCTCTGAGCCTGACGACTATATCTAATCATGGATATCACTTCACTGCCAACCCACCTAAAGGAGTCTTCCCACTCCTCAGGTTTAGGCAGTTTACCTGCCTCAATAAGGTTCTCCATAATCTCTGCAAGCATATTACCTGCAAATGTCAGTTCATACTCATCAATACCAGCTAGACGGACAAGTCCGGCAAGCTCAAGCTGCCACAGTGTTTCACGCTGGGCATCGCTATAAGAGCTAACATCTACTTCGCCCTTTCTATAAAGATTTTGAATCATCAGTGCATGATCTTTCAGTATAACCATGCCATTCACCTCCGCCAAAGATTTTTATGATACACCCTCCACATGAGGGATTACCAGATAATAAAAGTTTTTATACATCCCTCTTCTTCTGCCAAGGCATACGTGTTTTTCGCTCTGTTCCATTTATAAGCCTGACAACATTGCTGCGATGTGCAAATACTATAAGCAAAAACATAAAAAGAAATGTCAAAGTAACAGGCATAGGGGCGTAAAAATAGGCACACAAAGTGCCAAATAAAAATGCCATCATAGATGCCAACGAAACATAGTTGGTAATTGAGGCCACAGCAACCCATACTAAAAATGCAAACAGAGCACAACCTGTACAAAGTCCAAGTCCCACCCCAAATGAAGTGGCTATTCCCTTTCCACCTCTAAACTTCAAATAGACAGAAAATATATGCCCAACAACAGCAGCTGCACCTGTTAGAGCCCACACCTTAGGGTCACTGAAGAACATACGGGCAACAACAACGGGAATCAAACCTTTAGAGATATCCAGAAGAGCCGTAAGGCCACCGGCCTTGGCACCAAGCACCCTGTAAACATTGGTTGCCCCCGTGTTTCCGCTACCTTCTTTCCGCACATCAACACCATACATATATTTACCAATAAGATATCCAAATGGTATTGCCCCCAAAAAATAGGCAAACAAAACAGGTAGCCACCAACCTGTTTCCACAGACACCCCTCCATTCTTTCCTTTCTGTTAGCATTCTAACATAGGCACCCTCATAGTAGAATATAAATACAACAGATAAGGGAGGGGACCACAGATGGCAGAAAACGAGAATGCAAATGGCCAAGAAACACAAGAAAAGAAAAAGGATAGCCCTCTTGTATGGCTCATCATACTTGTTATCAATATTGCCCTCATATTCTTTATGTGGAACTATTATCAGAAGCTAAAAACACAGGTGGTACAAGAAACCATAGGCACAGCAACAGTAACCAGAACAGCGACGACAACAGTACAGGAGAAAGCCATTGTAGGGTATGACCTTGCAGAGGTATTATACGATGACCTGAAAACGGCCCACGACCAGATGTTAGAGCAAGATTTTACAACAGCCCAAGAGACACTGACCCATGCCGTCAATGTAGCAGGCTTAACCTTAAAAATTATTTCTGTTGAAAGTGGTAATGAGACTATTGATGCAAAACTCAAAGAATTTCGCACCCAGCTATCATCTGTGGCCTATTATCTGAGTCAAACCCTTGAACTTCTATACAAAGAACAAAATGATAAGGCCATGGCCTACTTTACCAAGAATATCGACCTTGAAAAACTAAAAACGATGATAAATGATGGAAAGCAATACTACATTAAATTACTCATAGAAGCCAGTATAAAGGAGGAATAAAGCGTGTCGATAAAAGAAGAGATACTGAAACTCAAAAAAGAAAAAGACATCGTTATTGTGGCTCATAATTATCAACCACCCATTGTGCAAGATGTTGCAGACTTCTTAGGGGACTCTCTGGCACTGGCACGGCAGATTACGCAGATACCGCAGAAAAAGATTATATTTGCCGGTGTGAGGTTTATGGCAGAAACTGCCAAGATACTAGCCCCAGAGAAAACGATACTTCACCCTGTACCCAGTGCAGGGTGTGGTATGGCATGGATGATAGAACCTGAAGATGTAAGAAGACTAAAAGCCCAGCATCCAGATGCACTGGTGGCATGTTACATTAATACAACAGCAGCGGTCAAAGCAGAGTGTGATGTTGTTGTTACATCTGCTAGTGCACTAAAAATCATAGAAAAAGTAGATACCAAGAAAATCATATTTCTACCAGACAAAAATTTAGGCA
Organism: Dictyoglomota bacterium; assembly: GCA_013153035.1. Taxonomy (GTDB): domain Bacteria; phylum Coprothermobacterota; class Coprothermobacteria; order Coprothermobacterales; family JAADFF01; genus JAADFF01. Next base: position 11,211 of record JAADFF010000005.1, read on the forward strand.
GGTGGGTGGCAAACCACTTTCCCGATAAAGAGTTTATCTTCTACGATGGTTTTTGCTATGTTCACAACTACCTCAAACCAGAAGATATACTGGATGTAAAAAAGGAACACCCTGAGGCACATGTGATGGTGCACGCTGAAACTCCACCTGAAGTATGGGAATATGCAGATATCGTAACATCCACAAGTGGAATGATTCGCTATGTTGAAGAACATCCGGAGGTCAAAGAGTTCATTGTCGGTACAGAAGTGGGTATGATATACAGGCTGAAAACACTCTTTCCAGATAAAGATTTTTACGCTGTGAAACGGCCTATGGTATGTAGAAACATGAAAGCCATCACAGCAGAAGATATACTAAGAAGTCTCAAAGAAGAAACATATCCAGTACATGTACCAGAGCATATAGCCCAGAGGGCAAGAGCGGGTATTGAAAAGATGCTTGAGCTAACCCGTTAGCCTTTGGTGTATCTATAAACCATAACCTTTTCCATGGTGATAAGCCCCTCCACCATCACCTCATCAAGCCACTCAAGGAGGGGCTTTATTTTTTCCATCTTATCGACAATTTCTATAACAACAGGCATATCCTCAGAGAGTCTCAGCACAGATACCGTATGAACCCTACTAGCACCTCCAAAACCCATAATTCCTCTTAGCACCGTAGCACCGGCAAGTCCCATTTCTTTGGCCTTGAGAACAATAGCTTCATACATATGTTTACCCTTGTATCTATTACATTTCTTGCACCTATCACTATCCCCTATAAATATTCTTAGCAATACATCTTCCTCTACTATTTTCATACAATCCACCTCCCCACAATAATACCGGCATAGACGCTAATAAGCCCTACACCCACCTGTCCCACGACATTGAGCCAAAATTGAGGCAATGGTATAAGATTGACACTCTCAAGCATGAACGATGAAAATGTCGTAAATCCTCCAAGGAAGCCAACCATGAGGAGAAGACGACTCTCATAGGATAGAAAACCAAACCCTTCAAGGGAAAAGAGAAAACCTATAAGAAATGAACCAATAATATTTACGGCAAATGTACCAACGGGAAAATCTCCACCATACATATTTTGTACAAGACCACCAATAATAAAGCGAGACAATGCCCCAAATCCACCGCCAATAAACACAATAACGTACTTCAAACCTTCATCACCTCAAACGAGATATCAAGCCATGTGCTCTTTGTAATAGTAGAAGATGAAGACACATATACCCCAAGCACACCTTTTTCTGCAAGAGATTTCACCCTATCGACAGTAATCCCTCCTGATATCTCTATGGCGGTGGTGGGTGAAATATCACGAATAATCTTAATAGATTTCACAATATCATCGTCATTCATATTGTCAAGCATTATGATATCTACCCCAAGTCCAGCTGCCTCAAGCACCATATCCACATTTTCACATTCAACTTCTATCTTCGCCGTATACGGGGCTGTCTTCCTTACGGCCTCTACTGCCCCAGTAATAGAGCCAAAGACCATAATATGGTTATCTTTTACCATCACGGCATCCATAAGTGTATACCGGTGATTCACACTGCCACCTACCCATGAGGCATATTTCTCAAACAATCTAAGCCCCGGAGTCGTTTTACGTGTATCAAGAAGGGTAAATCCCTCCGGTAAAGATGCAACAAACCTGCGGGCAGAAGTGGCTATACCACTAAGCCTTTGCAGAAGATTAAGATATGTGCGTTCTACCATCAAAAGGGCATAGGCTGGACCCTCTACATATCCAAGTACATCACCTATACGAAAACTCTCACCATCTTCCTTATACCAATGTATATCTACAGGGGCAATCTCATCATAAAAATAGGAGGCAAAGATACTACCGGCAAGCACCCCTTCATCTTTGGCAATAAACTCACCACGAACGGGTATTTTCATCTGCGGTACATCGGGAATAGAGATATCGCCAAAGTGTAAATCTTCAGACAGAAATCTCTTCACACTCTCTCTTATATAGATAGGATTTAACATATTACACTCCTCCCATTCTCTCAAGACATTGCCTGATTTCTTTCAGTGTAATATGGCTATGCTTTTTTTCCTTCCACTTTTCGGGGTAGTCTTCACGGTAGTGAGCCCCTCTGCTTTCCGTACGCCACCATCCACTACATATAGTGGCACCGGATAGCATGATCTGGGCCCATCGTTGAGAACCAAGTGGTAGATTACCATTTTCCATATGTGATAGCAGTTTTCTGGCAACCTTTCTCAGTCCATAACCATTACGGATAATACCTGCATGACGACTCATCTGCCCCTTGAGGTGGCCATCGGAAGAGAGATTCTCATACTCTTTAGATTCGAATTTGGGAACCTCTCTATGGGGTTCTTGGGTGGCATACCACCACGCCCTGAATGTTGAGCGATAGCCCATAACCACACACTCAAGCAGTGAATTAGATGCCAACCTGTTTGCACCGTGAAGCCCCGTTGAGGCTGCCTCCCCTATCACCATAAGCCTCTTTATATCACTCTGACCCCACCAGTCCACCTTTATACCACCAATATAGTAATGGGCAGCAGGATATACAGGCACAAGTTCCCTTAGTGGATCTATACCCTCTTTGCGAAGCACCTCTACAATATGTGGAAATCTCTCTTCTATATCAATACCTTTTTCTTGAATGGGACGAAAATCTAGATATGCACCACCACGCCGATGAATGGCTCGGGCAACGATATCTCGAGGGGCAAGCTCTGCCATGGGATGCTCTTCTACCATAAATCTTTCACCTTTACTATCAAGTAAAATAGCCCCTTCACCTCTCACTGCTTCGGTGATGAGAAATGCCTTACCTCCACCAAAAAACACTGTAGGGTGAAATTGTATAAACTCTGTATCTCGAAGCACAGCCCCATAATGGGCTGCCAGAGCAATACCCACCCCATCTTGATCGGCATTACCTGTGGAGTGGATATACATACCTGTATACCCACCTGTTGCCAGTATCACAGCTGAGGCATATATATCCTCTGTGTGTCCATTTGTCTTCACCCTGACACCGTATGCTTCGCCATCTTCTACGAGAAGATCAACAAGCCTACCCCTTACTTTCTCCACACCTGATACAAACTTGAAAAGATAGTGCATCATGCCTTTACCTGTCTCATCTTTGATATGGAGAATACGCCTCCGAGAGTGAGCACCTTCTCTGGTCATATTGAGAGTGCCATCAGGATTTTTATCAAACGGCACTCCGAGATGTACAAGATGTGAGACAATCTGTGCTCCTTCAGAAATAATTCCTCGGGCTACATCCTCCTCCACAAGTCCGTCCCCGGCAATAACGGTATCCTGTAAGTGAGCATCCACACTATCTTCAGGAGATAGGGCTGCGGCAATACCACCTTGAGCAAGAACACTATTGGAACGGTCTACTCCACCACCAATAACCCATATTGTAGGTATACCAAGAGCCTTCAGTCTATACACAGCCATAAGTCCCGAGAGCCCTGCACCAACGACAACAACATCCCTTACAGACGGCATACAACCACCTTCTTATAACTTAGGAAGATATAGGAGTTTTGGGGCATCGATAGGAACATAGGCGTAGCCATCACCTAAACCTTTGATTTCAACATCTTTGCCAGAAAGGATATCGCGGGCCTTTTGAACCCCACTATCCCACTGTGTCCCCAGCTCCACCCTCACACCATCTACTGATACACCTGAGAGGTTAAAAATACCAAGAAGATATTCCTCATCGCTATAACGAAGCAATGCAAATATACCATCGGGGGCATCAACCCTTAAGGGGACGGCATCTCCTTCCTGCCATACACCAAGGCTATGGCGAAGTCTATTTAACCCTTTAAAGAGGTTAAACCATCTCATATCTCTATCCTTTGTTGTCCACGTGCTATATGAAGAAAAAATATCCATCTTCTCAGTCTCCCCATACTCCTGCCCCTGCGAAATCATAGGTACACCGGGAAGGAAATACATAAACACTGTCCAGTGAAGAAGTCTCTCTGGCTCCTTTATCATGGCTGCGGCACGTGGCCAATCATGATTTTCAAGGAAATTGACAAGCACACATTTTTCTGAATAGATATCGTTCATCATCCATACCTTTTCATACATCTTGTCGTATGTGCCAGTACCTGTCCATATAGCATACATGGTCTTGTAAAGCTCGTAGTTGTATATGGCATCAAACACCTGACACAGTTCATACTGAGGAGATTCTGAAAGCCATATGAGTTCGCCCTCGGGATCCACTTGGTCTTTGACAAATGTCCAGAAATCTGTGCGTATGAGACCGGCAACATCTGCCCTAAAACCATCAAAGCCAAAGTTCTTCCAGTAGGCAAGAACATCGGCAAGATAATACCAAACATCGCCTACATCAAAGTCATAATCGTAGACATCCCACCAATCTTCTATTTGCCTGGTAAAATTACCCTCTTCATCTTTTAAAATCCACTCAGGATGGTCTCTAACAATATTGCTATCTGTAGCCGTATGATGAAGCACAGCATCGTAGATAACCCTAAATCCCAAAGCATGTGCCTCTGAGATAAACACAGCAAGGTCTCTCTCTGTACCAAGCATGGGATCAATGGCAAAGTAATCTTTTATGGCATACGGAGAACCATATGCACCTTTTCTGTCTTCCTCACCAGTAGGATGAAAGGGCATGAGATAAAGCACATCGACACCGAGATTTTTAAGCCTCTCAAGATCCTCAGTCATAGCCCTAAAACTGCCATAGTACCTTGGAAACATCTGATATATGGTCCACGATGTATCAAACATATCTACCCCTCCCTAAAACTGCCACAGTTTCTGGGCATCTATCTTTTCTACTTTATAATCCTTCGGAAATTTCAGTTTTCTGAGATCATGAACGCTAATACGCGGTTTGGAAACAACCTTGGGCGGTACAAACTCACAACCGGGAGCAGCCTTTTCAACAGCTTTTCGCATACCAAAACGGGCCAGATGGTCAAATATCTCTTCTTTGGCATAGCCGGCTACTGGGTGCATTACTGGCACAAAAGCCCCACGTTCTGTGAAAGTAAGAGCATAAGGCGTTTGACTGGCCTGCTCACCAACTATAGTACCCATAGCAATAAACTGGTATCCACGCTTTTTAGCTATAAATGATGCAACCTTAAGCATACTATATTTGCAAACCATACATGTGTTTTTCTTAAACTCCTTCGTTACCTGTGTTAGAAATTCCCTCCAAGGCACAATGATGAGGTTGATTTTACCTTCAGGATAAACATCGGCAAGACCAGAGGCCAGATGTCTTACACGCTCGGTCATAGCCTTTACCCCTTGGTCCATGTAAATAAGTTCCACATCAACCCCACGTCTCATAAGAAGTAGTGCTGCAAGCACAGAATCGGGTCCGCCGGAGAATAGCACCCCGGCCTTTGCCTCTTCAACATGTATAGGGAGCCCTTGCATACCCTGTGCCTCTCCATTCATATCCCACATAATAAACTGACCATTTTTCAGCTCTGCACCTATGCTGACAGGAGACACCTCTAAAGGCTCAAGACCATCGTAGGATTCTGCCGCAAGAAACCTTTGTTTCTGCAAAGATGTAAGATAGGAAAGTATCTCCTTCTTGTACTGCCTTGCCTTATCAACATTATCGGTCTTATAAATAAAGAAATATGGAGCTATGGGACCTTCTTGGGGTACAAAACTGTCAAGCATATCTTTCCACTCTTCCTCTTTCCCAACAAGAGCCTTCGATACACGAGAAACACCGGGAGTGGTACGAAGAAGGAGTATGATATCGTCTATCTGCTCTGACGAGACATCTATCCACCATTTACCCATCTTCTGGTAAGGTTTGACAGGAATACCCCAACGCTTACTTCTCTTTACGATATTCTTCATCAAAACCTCTATCATACGCTCACGGGTACCCTGTGCCTTTATGCCAATTTCACCACCAAGGCGGAACATCACCTTTATCTCCAAGTGCTGATCCCCCTTTCAAGGACAACATATCGATTTTTTAGCATCATTGCATCATCTTCAAGGATAGGACTTTCAACTACCACAACACCCTCTATCTCCCTATCTACCATAAGAGATAGCCAACCGTCAACATCGATAGTAGCCTCGGCAAACGGTAGATGTCGTATCTCACCCTTTGCCCCAAACTCTATACCGGAAAAATGGATATGCATATCCTTTAGTATCTCTGGCCCCATAGTCTTCTCCAGTTTCGTAAGAACATAATCCCAATCGTTATAGCCATTGACCTTGCCTATGGTGCGAGCCTGTAGATGGGCAAAGTCGATACAAGGTTTCAACCTACCACCAGACATCTTATACAGCTTGATAAGCTCATCAAGAGAACCAAACTGGGACGTCTTTCCCATTAACTCTGGTCTAATATCTATGTGTATTCCTTCTCTATCCAAGTCTTCAAGAACCATCTCCAACTCATGCCACACAATATCAAGCACCTCATCAGATGGCCTTCCTTGATACCATGCAGGATGAAAGACAACAGATGTTGCCCCAGCAAGGTAACCAATATATGCTGAGTTAAATAGATACTTCCTACTCCGAATACGTTTTTCTTCATCAAGAGAAGCAAAGTTGATCCAGTACGGAGCATGAACAGTTAATGTGAGACCTAACTTCTCAGCTGTATACCTAACCTTTTCAGCCATAGCAGGCTTGAGGTATACACCCCTAACAAATTCAAGCTCCATACCATCAAGTCCCAGTGATGCTAAATATTCAAGTCCCCCTATCACACTCCTATCTGGAGCCGATAGGGGGATACCGGCCGTGCTTATTTTCAACATATAGATACTTCCTTTCTATTTTCGGGCTATAATCTCCTCATATCTATTCTGTGCCCCTGTTTCATATGTCAGCAAAGCACCGACAAACGCAATGAGGGCAAGGAAGAATAAGAACCAGAACCCTTTTATATATCCATCTATACTATACACCTTTACACCATCAACAACCTTCAGCACATAACCATCTAGAATTTTTCCAAACCATGGGCGGGCTATAGCAGAACCAAGGAAACCACCCATATTAACGATAGAAGTGGCAATACCAGAAAATCTTGGCATATTAACCTCTTTAGACGCAGTATAAGAAATAATCAGACCGGCAGATGTAAAACCTATAAGGAAGAACATAATATAAAGTGCCAGTCCCACAGTAAGCCAACCGGCCCTTATACCCCATATCATGATGGGATACAAAGATGCGTATATACCAACAACGGTGGCCATATACCATCTTCTACTGCGTAGCATATCAGACATGCTACCATGGGTAACAGCACCAAGCATGTGTCCTACAATCGATGCCATAACATAATTAGCTGCAGCGGTCTTAGATATATGATAGACATCTTGGAGAAATTTATTACCCCACTGGGCCGAAAATGCTATAAATGAGGCATATATACCAAAGAACACAA
>JAADFF010000050.1 GCA_013153035.1 Dictyoglomota bacterium
ATATCTGATCCAGAAGGAGACGACTATGGGCCAGGCACATACACCTATCCGACGAATGCGGTATTCAAGCCCGGAGACTTTGACTTGCTGAAGTTTGAGGCAAGAAGTGAAGGAGACACATACATATTCAGATGGCAGCTAAAGAATGTAGACAATCCATGGAATGGAGCATGGGGAATAAGCAAGCAAACACTAATGGTATTCATAGACAACAAAGATGGAGGAACAGACGAAGGACTGGAAGGCATGAATGCGATGTTCACAAATGACTTCAAATGGGATGAAGGAATAAGATTAGAAGGCTGGGAAAGCAAGCTATACACAGTAGATGGAGGAGAGATAGCAGGGACAGACCTGAAAGAGGTAGGAGCGACGAGCACAGTAACATATGGAGAAGATGGGTGGGTAGAGCTGAGGATACCGAAGGAAGCGATAGGAGAGATAGGGAAAGGGTCGAAGATAGTAGCGATGGTACTTGGACAAGATGGATACGGGCCGGGACGCATAAGGCAGGTCAAGGCGAAGGCAGAGGAATGGGCATTTGGAGGCGGCAGTGATGGAAATGAAGATCCGAACATAATAGACCTGATAGTACCGGAAGGATACAAGCAGGAAGAGGTGCTAGACTGGACGAAGCAAAGTCCAGTGAGGGTACCTGGAATACTGATTGATCCATATATCCAGGGTGGTACAGAAGAGATTTCTATGACGATCGTAAAACCATCCGATGGTGCTGTTATTGGTAGCAAACAGATAGATCTTGTAGCTATGGTTAAGGGGACAGACAAAGCTTATGTTTACCTCGGTGGTGAACAGATAGCTACTGTAGATGTTACTGATGGAAAGATTGAATACCAGATTACCGTCCCAGGTGAGGGTACTTATGAAATAGGTGTGGGTACAAAGGATAAAATACTATCTTCTGTAAAGGTTACTATTGATCTGCATGTTTCTGGTCTTGAAATTACATCTCCAACATCCAAGATTGTTCCCAGTAGAAAGGTTTATATTGAAGGTATTACGGAACCTGACTCTGTTGTGATTATTAAGCAGATGAAAGGCATTAAAGAGGGAACAACCTCTCAGGTTAAGGCTGATAAAGATGGGCACTTTAAGTCTGCTCTCTTTAGGATGTTCCACGGTGTGAATGTGTTTAAGATACAGGTTATCGACCCTGCAGGTAACAAACTTGTAAAGCACTATGTATATGTGTATCCAAGTGCACTAAAGATTGTCATGAAGATAGATGATCCTGTTGCCATTGTAGGTAGAGTGAAAGTAAAGCTTGATGTACCTCCTACTATCATCAATGATAGGACAATGGTTCCTGTTAGGTTTATTGCAGAATCACTTTCTGCTATTGTAGATTATGATGAAGCAACACAGCAGATTACCATTCAGCTGGGCGATGATACCATTCAGATGTTTGTTGGACAGAAGACATATTATGTCAATGGCAAAGTTTATGAGATGGATGTTGCACCTGTTATCAGAAATGAACGTACTCTTGTTCCTATAAGATTTGTTTCTGAGGCTTTAGGAGCCACTGTTGCTTGGGATGGTACTACTCGCACTGTAACGGTTGTGTATCCCGGAGAGTAGAAGTTGCAAAGTTAATATTAGTACCGGTAAGGGGGAAGCTATGCTTCTCCCTTTTTCTTTTGCAAAATTATTTGGTATAACAAAATAGGAGGTGATGATATGAATAGCTTCAACCTCTATAATAACCAGCAGATGATGGCACAGCAGGTGGTTCTTCAGGTAAAAGTCTATTTGCATAGTCTTGGTAATGTGTTGCAAAATTATGTGTCAGAGGAGAGTGGAGCTAAGATACTTGCTGATATCATCAGTTACGGAGATGAACATGGCTGGTTTGATGTTAGAAAAATAGCGAAAAAGATGCTTGAAATGCATTTTGAAGAGAGTGTTGTCAATGAGATTCTGAAGGAAACCGAAAAGGAGTTTAAAAAGGCATGGGCTCCTATGAGAAAAGGTGCACTTATAGGTCTTCTCTTTATATTTGGTGGTCTTTTTCTGGGCGGTTTCTTTATTCTCACCGATACATTGGGAGGCTTAGGTGTTTGGGTGATACTAATAGGTATGATATTGGGCATGTATTTTATTGTGAAGGGTCGTGCAGAGATTCGTGAGAAGTTTGGTGATTTATAATAATATTAGGTAGCATTTGCTATCTATATAAGGAGGTGATCCCTATGGGATTTTGGGACAAAGTTAAGCAGGTTGTAGAGAAAGGTGGAGAAGCGGCATCTATTGCTGCTAAAAAGGCATCTATCCTTGCAGAGATCAAGAAGATAGAGTTTGATATCGGTAGCCTTAAGAAGGAGATTGCTAAACTTGAAAAAGAGAAAGAAAATGCCATTAAACTAATTCAGAAAGCCATTAGAGATCTTAAGGCAGAACTCGGTGAGAAGATATACGATCTATATCTTGAGGGGAAAACAGAATTTACAGAGATTTTAGAGGAGTATAAGGCTAAAATCGAGGAGAAAGAGCAAGAGATTGTTAAAACAGAAGAGGAATACAAGCAAAAGGTTGCTGAGGTTGAAGAGAAGATAGCACAGAAGCAGAAGGAAATAGAATTGAAAAAGGAGGAAATAGCTGCACTTGATGCTGGCAAAGAGGAAGAAATCTCAACATCTACTGAACCTGTTCAGGAAGTTACAGAAATTTCTTCTGAAGCTGTGTCTGATATACAAGAACAGCCATCTGTAGCAGAGGAACCTATGGTAGAGGAAGTAAAAGAGTCTGCAGAAAAAACAGAAGCCGAAGAAAAGAAAGAAGAAGGTAGTGATTTGTTCTAATAAATCATTTTTGGGAGGGTTCTTTTCCCTCCCACTTTCCACCAACTACTTTATCTTTTTCCTTCTTGGCGATATACATAAGAGCGTCTGCCAGCTTGATAATTTTTTCTAGCTTGGCTTTCACTCCCCTGCGTTTAAATACTGCTCCTATGCTTGCGGAGATAAGATTGTTTCTAACAGATAGTCTTATACGTTCGGCCACCCGCAGACCATTTTCCATTGTTGTATCAGATGCTATGACAACAAATTCGTCTCCTCCATATCTGATGAGAATATCATTGCCTCTGAGACTGTTTTGTATTTTCTGGACGGTGTTTTTGAGAATCTCGTCCCCTTTTTCGTGGCCCATTGAGTCGTTGACCTTTTTAAACCCATCAAGATCTATCATTAATAAGGTATATTGTGAGTTTTCATCTTCTATATAGTCTCTTATAAGTTCCAAAAATTGTCTGTTGTATGCTCCCGTTAATGGATCTGTTATTGAACCTTTTAAATCTTCCCATTTTTTCAATGCAAGACTAAAAAGTTCGAGTATGTCTTCTATCTCATGGCTATATACATAGCCTGGAATATATCCTATATGAACATAAAATATGTTGTCTCTACCTGGGATTTCCAATTTTATTTGGGGTGGAGAGGTATCTCCTTTTCTTATTAGAGGAGCAGGAGAGAGAGCCTGTTTTCCCCGAATAAGTATTGAGAACCCTTTAACCCCTTGAAAGTGTCTGTGTAAAAACTCTTCGAGTATATGAATAACATCCTCAGGTGTTGTAGTGTTGCCTAGTTCTTTGACAAATTCTTTGAATATACTGTGCCTTTTTTCATAGAGTTGTTTTGATTGGGCTACATGTTTGAGAACATCAAGTTCGTTATTTAATATGGATATCTGCGATCTCATGCTATCGATTGTGGCATTTTTTTCATCTATTAAGGTAAGCAAATATTCTATCGATTTATAAAGTAGTGTGAGTATGGCCATAATAGGTAGGTATACAAAAATGATGCTAAGAATAGCAGAGCCTGTTTGGTATGCTACAAATGCTATAGGGATAACAGCAAGTAGAGCTGATAAAATAGCGGCTTTAGCAACTTGGGATGGTAATTCTTTTAGAGAATGCTTACTATTGATTTTCACTGTTCAACTCCTTTTGTATCTGTTCTAAAAAATATTCTACAACCTTTAACCTTTCTATTGCCAGTTTGTAACCCGCTTCTGTATACATCAAGTGGGGTAGTTTGACGATTTTTTCATAAAAGTGTTTAATGTCATCTTCTATGGCTCTGCCACAGTCATGTTTAAATACCCTTGCGATACCTATAGCACCAAGGGCGTCTAGTTTATCGGCATCGCTGAGAATTTTTCCCTCGATAGTTTGGGGAGTTCTGCCTTTAGAGAATCTATGATTGTATATAGCATCATAGACTATTTTTATAATCTTGTCTGGAATATTCCATAGGTAGAGCAGCCTCTTTGCTATATTGGCAGATACCTCAG
>JAADFF010000033.1 GCA_013153035.1 Dictyoglomota bacterium
AAGAGACCCGCAATAACAAACGGGCCCCTAATAAACACCCACCTATTTACTTGTCTTCAAATGACTTAGTATCTATATCGAACAAAATAGTAGAACCACCTGAGTATCCCTCTGCCATAACACTGATGATTTCTAAATCATCTTTATAACTACCACCCACAAGCTCATACTTATTTTTTCCAATTTTTCTAACCTTTCCCCCAATAAGTTTTTGAAGAGTAGAAACGGCTTCCTCTGGATCAATACCAGGCATGTCGCACAGGTACGATACTTCAATGTCCTTCATAACCTTTTCTCTAACCAGTACCGAAAAGTAGGATCTACCGTAGTAAGGGTGTAAGTGCTCTGTGCTACAACCTATTTCATTGAAAACATCAAAGATATGCTCTTCGTGCCAAGGATACGGGTGAAACCTACTGAGGTCATAACCATACGAGTATCTATCATCTACAGTAGGTGCTCTGTAGATGAAGATTAAAGAGGAGGAATTCTTCTCATCATGAAGACGATAAGTTACACTGAAAGGCCCTTTATCTGTCTGAATGTAGCCTTCACCTTCCACTTTGGGATTAAAACCATGCTTCTTTAAAGCATTAACCACTGCAGAAACTGGATCATCAACTTTTCCTTCTCTCGTTCTGAACAAGAGCATAACAAAATATTGCACACCACTACCTTTGGTCTTAGAACCAAGATTGAAATGAATAATATACGGATCTTTCAATGCCTCCATGGTATCGTCAATGATACTCTCCATTTCATCATTGAAAAGTCTCATTCCAGATTTATACATTGACCACGAATAGTTGGCAACAAACGGAGGTTTGGTAACTTTGCCCTCCGATACTTCTTGATTTCCTTCGTTAGATGAAGCATTAGGAGCAGCAGTTTTTCCACAACCTATCACAAGAAACGACAAAACAATAACAACAAATACAAGAGACGACAACCTCTTCATACTAACCACCCCCTACACTAAGGCAACACTGAGGAAAGCACATATGCTTTTCTCACAACATAGGGGATACATCAGAGGAAAACATATACAACATCTTTGCTTTTCTCTGATACCCCACCGAGATGTTATGATAGCAAATACTTTCTACACTTTTATTGTACAACTTATAGCAAAAAGCGGAATGGAAGAGAGTTTTATCAAAATGGGGCCCTAACAGGGCCCCCTATTATGCTTTTCTGTACTTCACAGATGCTCCCATAACCTCTAATCCATCTATATACTGATGCTCAGGTCTCTTGGTATACTTTTCACCCTTCTTGAGTTTAGTGGCGAGGTCCTTTAGTGGTAGGTGAAAACTTGTTGAATCCAAATCTTCTCTATACCTATAAATGGCAATACGCTTACCTGAAGGGGTATCGAACATCATCTCAAGTGTCTCCTCCACATACGGGATGGCTATCTCATAGTAGACATTAGTACCAGAAACACGAGGTACATCTCCAGCTTGTATGATAGCCTTTATTTGCTCTTTGCTCAGATGCTCTGTGTAGCTCTCTGTCTGGGTGGTGTATTCGACTTCTCCCTCTTCATTTTCTACCTCTACTGTCTCCTCTACCTCCGTAACAAGCCTGATATCAACATACTCCTCAGGGTTTTCTATACCTAGCTTGGCAAAATTCTCCTTAATCGCTTTTATCTTCTGACCAGCAAATGCCTCCGTAAGCTGTGTATAAGAGCGGTTTTTCTTTATCTCCATAGTATAACGAAAATCGACCAGTGTACCTGTCCAGCCTTCTCTGTATACGACTTTTCTCTTGAAGATATCTGCCAGCTTATACAACACAACAAAAAGAATATATACCGCCACAATAACGAGTATCCAGAAAAGAACTTTACCCATACATATCACCTCCTAAAAACACAAAAAGGGGGCACATGGCCCCCTATCTCTCATTGAGATGGATATCTATCTGGAAGATACTTAATAATGGCTTTTTTGTAATAAAAGTCCCACTGCACTTCAGCACCCAGTGCCTCGGCCACAAACCTTAGTGGCACCATTGTTCTATTATTTACTATCTGGGGTGGTATACCTGATGGCATCTTGTACTGTTTACCATCAACCTTACCTATCGGGTTGTCTATCCACATCTCGACAGTATGGCCGTTTAGCTGTATAGTGACCTTTCTCTCTTTACCGTCCCATCCAACTTTAGCACCAAGTGGCTCGGAAATATGTCTTACTGGCACAAGCATTCTGCCACCAATAATCTGAGCCGGAACATCTACATCTTTAGATACATCTTTACCGTCACGATAGGCTTTAATGTGCTTATCACCGAGTTTCACCTCAAGGTAGGCGTTACCGGGTATGTACTTGTACTTTGCATTCTGATATATGGCACCGAAGAACCAGTCGGCAAGCCATTTGTAGCGGAATGTGCGAGAGGCATAGCAAGGATTTAAGAAACCATCGGGCACACCATAGACTTTTTCTGCAAGTGCCCTATCAACAGCAGGAACACGGTTCCAGTCATAGGTATCTTCAAACTGAAGACCCCTGTTTATAAAGTCACTATAGCTACCAGCACAGGCATAGCCATTTTCAAAGTAATCGGTAGTGTGCACTTTACCCTCGTTATCTGTATACTGTCTTTGTACTCCCACTGTCCAGAACTGAGAGGTTTGTGGTTCATACTTATCCCAAGCATAGTAATATTCATATGCTCTACTAGAAAATACAGGACCCCAAGGAATAGAAGGATATTCCACAACAAACGCTCTCAATGTATCGTCATCTTGACGAATCCATTGCCCTTTCTTTATGACCTTAACAGGTTCAATCTCTGCACCAATATTGCCAACAAGTAAGTTTTTTACAATATTACTGCCAGATGCGTATGGTATGAAATAGTTACTATAACCTGGGCCTTTAACAAGCCTAAGGTAAGAACCATTGTATGGGGTTTTGTATACATAACCGACAACATCTTCACTGGTTCTATAACCTCTACCGGGCAACAACACGAAATACACATATCCCTCATCGGCAAGAAGAGGGGAATCTTCCCATAGAATACGAACCCAACCTGACTGAGAAACATAGTAAGAGTACTGTGGGAAATCAACAGATAGATAGTACTTCCCATCTCCAGCTGTCATCACCCAATAACTCAGACGTGACTCATATCCAATCACACGACCATCTGGTTCAGGAATATTCAATGGCTTTATATCCAGCTTGGCAGACTTGTACCATACATTGAGATCCCTTACTGCCGTGTACTCAAGGGCAAGATATACCTTTGTCTTGGCAAACTGGCTCTTCGCCCATGCCTTAAACCCTACATCAGACCCACCCCAGAATGGTGGTGCATCGATGACAAGAAATAGCTGAGACGGAAACTCTGTATATTCCTCCTTGTCGCCGGAATTCTTGAGCGATTGTTCCTGACGATACTCTAACTGGTCGGGAAAAGAGGTCCAAACAGAAACACTTGTGTCAAACTCGTCTAAATCGTCCTCCCACTGCACTGTCTTAGATAGACCCTCCGCATTTATAACGGCTGTATACTTCAAATGTAAGGGCCACGCATCGTTCCAATCTTTACTAATAGATAGCTCATAGCTAATCTTTACATGAACAGGCTTATCTCCATAAACCCGCGGAAATGTGGCCTCTATGGTGCCTGTCTTGACATATTCATTATCTGAGGCAAACACCATGTTGGCCATCGGCAATGTCATGACAACAAGCGATAAAATGATAGTCATTATCACCCATTTTTTCATAAACATCACCCCCAATATTTATTATACGAAGGGCTATATTTATAAACATGTCTAGATATCGGCCAATTAATAAACCTTTTTATATCCCAGACAGTAGAATATAGAGAGGGAGGCACAACACAGATGACAGATATAAACATACGTAATCTTATAGAAGAATTTGTTAGCAACTATACCAAAACAGAAGTAGAAGAGTGGATAGTAAAAGAGTTCGAGAAATCTATACCATGTATCGGCAGTGCTTTCGCCCGCAACATTGAAAGCACAGGTATGATCTACTACACCGTATTTAGGGGAATATATAAGGGTAGAGAACTTCCTTATCTGAAGAAAGAAGGACGCCTAACCGACTATGTTATAAAAACAAGGCAACCATTCATGTTCAATACCATGAATGACCTTCCAGAGGGAGTAGAACTGAAAAGTTCCCAGAGCCCGGAAGATAGATATTTACTTATACCCCTCGGTCCCGAA
>JAADFF010000021.1 GCA_013153035.1 Dictyoglomota bacterium
GCAGAGCTACTTTATAATGAGAGGCTTATGGATATCAATGATGATGATAAGTCGGTGGTGATAGCCTATGCAGGTATTTAAAAAAGATGGAACTTCTCTCATGCTGAAGGACCGCATAGGCGGTGGTGGAGAGGGTAGTATCTACATCACCGATGAAGGGTGTGCCAAGATATACCATAAACCTTCCGTTGCCAGTGAAAATTTGCCTAAGGTTGTGAAACTTCAGAGCATATATTGGCAGTATGCCCCAAAAAATGATTATAAAGAGCTCTTTGCCCATGTTCTAGTACCCCACCATATGTTGTTTGATAGATTGGGTCGGTTTGTGGGTTTTCTTATGCCGTGTTTGCCCCGTGATGACAATATGATACTTATCAGTTATCTCGACTATCGTCAAATGAGAGCAGGCATGTTTCCGTGGGATATAAAGACACGAGCCCATATTGTTAGGAATATTACCCGTTATGTAGCACAGTTGCATACTGTGTCAGTACTGCCCATAGATCTCAATGACCAGAATATTTTTCTGCATATACATGCTGATAAGGTTGAGGTGTTTTTTATAGATACCGATTCGTATCAGGTGGAGAGGATACCTGCCCGTGTCATAGCGGGAGATATTGCTCCCCCTGAGTTCTTTGACGGTATGCATCTGGCAGATGAGAGAAGTATGGTCTATGTACTGGCTGTTATCATTCATCGTATTATCATGGATGGTTTTTCACCATTTCAGTTTGTACGCCACAAAGATATATCCCCCTTTGAGGTAAAAAGGAAGGGATATTCACCACTGAGGTATAGTGAACTTCGTCCTCCCAAGGGTTATCCACCTATGGAGAGATTGGGTGTTTTGAAAGATATCCTCGCCCGTGCTATAGATCCCGATGTTTCACGTCGTCCTTCACTTAGCGTGTTATATGCAACTGTGGAAAAGTGGATAACATCTGTGGATAAGTTGTGACAAATTGCTTTTGTCCGAGTGTATAGAAAGAAACTCAATCATTTGTCACTTTTTCCCATGTATAAAGCACAAAGTTATCCACAGAAGCTGTGGATAACTGTGGATAAGTTTGGGAAAGTCCGTATTTATCGTGTGGATAACTATATATGTTGATAAGTGGATATTTATTATTTGCGACCTATGAAATGTATAAATATGCACCGCATAAGGGTATAATGTTAGTGGATATGTACTTGGGAGGTGTCGTCATTGAAAAAGATTATCTGGAACAAAGACTTGGAAACAGGTTTTGCCGTGATGGATATGCAGCATAGAGAACTTGTCAATAAGATTAATAAACTTATAGATGTTCTCCAAGGTGTTGATGACGAATTTTCTATGGACGAACTGTTTGTGTTTTTGGAGGAGTATGTAGATGTTCACTTCCGTACAGAAGAGATGTATATGGACCAAACAAACTATCCCGAGGCAGAGGAACACAAAAGACTTCATCGTTGGTTTGAAGAGAAGGTGAAGGAGCTTCACGCCAAGTATCTCAAAGAGGGACGCAGTGCCTCCCTTGTTGAGGATGTAGAGAAATTTCTTATTGATTGGCTTGCAGACCATATTATGGGTACAGACAAGAAACTTGCCAAGTTTTTACTGGAGAAGCTCAAAGAATATCAGTGAGGTGGTAAGTACCACAATATATATTAACCTCTAAGGGAGGTGCTTTAGATGTTTGATTTCAAGTTTAGAAAATTTATTACCCCTACAGTCGTAGGTATCATTTATGCCCTTGAACTTATTGGTGTTACCATTGGCGTTATTTACTTCATTGTTGAAGGGTTCCGCCAGAGCACTACCACAGGCCTTATGTATCTTGTTGGAGGAATTATTGGTTGGTTCCTGTGGGTTGTACTTATTCGTGTTATCAATGAGAGTCTTGTGGCCCTTACCCGTATTGCCGAGAATACATCAGAGCTTGTAGATCTTATGAAAAGAAACTCTGGCCCACCTACACTGGGCTAAGGTGATGCCCTTTGAGCCTATATAGGCTTGATGAAAAAACGCTAAGTAAGAAGCTTTCAGAAAGCCCTGAGGAAATCCTCAGGGCCTCTTCATATGAAATAGACGATAGCTTGTTTCGGATAGACAGCAAGCACTTTAATTCCTTTATACAGAATGCTTCCCGTGAGGTTTTTCAGTATCTGGCTATGTCTGTATCCTCTGAGGGGGCACTTGTGCTGTTTTTTCGTCTACCCGATAATGAGGTTAGTCGTTTTGTCACAGCCCTTAAGCCGAAAGCTCTATCCCGTTTTATAGGGCTGATTATAGATAGTGTGTCTCCCGACATTGTTA
The DNA here is from genome assembly GCA_013153035.1 of Dictyoglomota bacterium. Classification (GTDB taxonomy): domain Bacteria; phylum Coprothermobacterota; class Coprothermobacteria; order Coprothermobacterales; family JAADFF01; genus JAADFF01. Next base: position 2,303 of record JAADFF010000021.1, read on the forward strand.
TACGTCGTCTTGATGAGGATACACTACAGATTGTTCTTGATAGCCTTGAGGAGAATACTCTGGAGGCATTTGTAGTGGGTTTGTCTATGCATTCTCTGAGGAGGGTTTTGCCCCACGGTGGAGTGCTTCTTCAGGTTTCTCCTGAGGCACGAAGATATATTTTGTCTGCCTACCGCATGGGTGATATGGGGAGGTGGGGGGTATATCTTACCCAGAGTATTCTTAGAGATATTGATAGAGATTCTTGGGCTATCCTTGCCCCCCGTTTGTCAGGCAAAGATTGGAATATGGTGTTTACAGCACTTGATGAGGATACCATACTAAAACTGCTGAGAGAGATAGACCGTCGAACTATGAGACGTCTTATTCGGCGTATAGATAAAGATATCTTTATGGCATTTCTCATGTCTGTTTCTGACAGACTCGGCGATATTCTCGATATCACTATGATAGACGAGGTCATATCAGGTTCTGCCCTTGATGTATCCATGACACTACATCTTTACAGTACCAATAGGAAAAAAGCTATAGATATTCTGAGGCATATTCCACCATCTCTCATCTCTTCATTTGTGCTGTCTGCCCCAGAGTCACAGGTGTCTGAGCTTGCTAAAATTCTTGCCAGTGAGAACATGCTGGAGGATATGCTCTTTGCACTACCCGCAGAGGCATCGCTGAGGCTCTATAGTCTATCGGGAGAAAAAGAGGTATACCCAGAGCTTTTACTCCTGTGGCTTAGCCACGGTCTTGATGCCCGGGGTATACCTATACCCTTTATATGTGCCCTTATATCGTCCCTTGATGGTGAGCACCTTGCCATGATACGGCCTTCTGAGAATATCTCACGGTGCATACTAAAAAGTGGTATGTATTCTCTCCTTGACGAAGATAGCCTGTGGAAGCACATTATGGCCGTAGATCCATCTGATGATGTGCTTGCCACCATACGGGTGCCGTGGGAAAGTGCACCACCACAGGTGTTTAGGAAACACAGGGAGATACTGTCTCGCATACTTGTGGGTATACCCGATGGTATGCTTGAGGTCATGTATGAAAACGGTGTGCCTGAAAATGCACCTTACCATATGGTGAAAAGGTGGGCATTTCTTGATGGTGTTGATGTGAAGAGTGGGGTAGATGAACTTCTAAAAAGAGGGATGTATGAAGATCTATATGCCCTTATGAAGGCCAAGGGTATCGTGGCACATGCCCTTGTACCTGATGTGCTACAGTATGCCGATGAACAGTTTATATCCGACATCATTATGAAGGGCTATGGGCATGCCCTTGTGGATACCCCCATATGGGACAGCCTCGGTGGTCAGCAGAAGGCACTGGTCCTCTTATCCCTTGATGCCGAAAGGAGAAAGGCACTCCTTGCCTCTATGAAGGAAGACATATGGGATATCTTGGCTCAGATAGATGATGTAGATGTGCTGAGGGTGCTCGCAGAGGATGTAACCCTTTCTGCAAAGGATTTTCTTGCCCACAAAGAAAAGTTTCCCCTTTCTGCCCTTGGTGTGCTGGCAGATAGGGTGGACGATATAGAGCCACTGTTTCAGCACTGGCCAGATGGTGTATACCATAGCAGGCGTATGCAGCAGCAGGCCCATAAGTTTACCGAGTATCTTGATGAGCGCACACTTGTCTTCCTTATATGCAGTGGAGATATACCATTTACCGGTGATATGGCGTATCTGGTAGATAAGATGCCCGATACATGTATAAGGGAGATCAGAGAGGCTTGGCAGTATCTACAACCTCAGAGGCTAAAGTCTGCGCTTGTCTCTACAGGGGAGGGCAATGTGGATCTGTGGAAAGTTGTCTATGACAGTGGTCTTGA
>JAADFF010000019.1 GCA_013153035.1 Dictyoglomota bacterium
GTAAAAATACGGCCATCCTCTGCAAGCACAGCTGCACCCACATGAAAGTGTGAAAACGGTGCATAGGAATGTTTTTGGGCCTCACGGGCCTTCTCAATTAAAACAGGTATATATTCCTGCAGTGCATCTCTGGTCATAGTATCACCCCCATATGGAGAAAATTATAAATATCACTGCGATGGCAACCGCCCATAGTCCTATACCGTATAAGGGACCCCATAATTTTATAAATTCCCATAACCCTATAACAGATGCTATGGCAACGGCAACAACAGTATTCCCTGCTGCCATATCCTTGATTCTACCTATCACAGGATGATGATCTTCATGAACAAAGTCACACAAAGCTTCTATAGCAGAGTTTGTTCCCTCAGACACAAGAACCACGGCAGACATAACAAGAAATATAGGCAAAAACGACCTATCAAGCCAAAGAAACAACAGGCCACCTACAGTGGTGACATATATGGCTATTCTATAATTGCGTTGACTTAGTAGAAAACGAATACCCCTCAGACCATAGATAAAAGACTTGTAAAGTCTATTGCCCGAAGGTGTTTCTGAGGTGTTCATAGACCTTTGCCTCCAGCGATTTTTGAACCTTCATCATCTTCTCGTACTCCTCTTCTGTCTCATCATCATAACCCATAAGATGCAAAATGCCATGTATAAGCATACGAAAGACCTCTTCTTCAAATGGTACCTTATGTTCTTCTGCTTGAAGTGCTACTGTATCCAGTGAAATAATAACTTCTCCCAATATTTTCTTAGAACGAACTTTGGTATTCATCTCAAACGACAAGACATCTGTAGGCTTATCTATTCCCCTGTATTCCTTATTAAGCTTGTGAATAACATCATCGGTGGTGAAATATACATGCACCTCATTGTATCGTGGTGAATACCCCATATTGGAAAGAACAAGGTTAACAACTTCCTTGACCTTTGCCTCACTAATCTTTATTGACGGATGGTCGCTTGTCATCATTACTCCCACTGTCTGTTCCCTCCCCGCTCTCCTGTTTATCCTTAGGCTCCTTAGATTCTTTCTTCTGCTTATTTTTCTTACCATATATTTCTTCTACATTGTCATACCGTATTCTGCCATGATACATATCCCTCAGTACATCGCAGAATACCTCTTTGATCTTATTCATCTCTTCAAATGACAGCCTTGAACGGTCAAGTTGTCCATCTTCGAGACGTTCCTTAAATATCTCCTCTACCTTGGCACATATAGCCTCTCTTGAATGGTCAGGCATAGACCTTACCGCCGCCTCAATAGAATCAGCAAGCATAAGAATTGTTGTTTCCTTACTTGATGGTAGAGGACCATCATAGCGAAAGTCTTTTTCATAAACTTCCTCACCAAGAGCCTTGGCCTTCTTATAGAAATATTTTATAAGCATAGTGCCATGATGGGTTGTAACAAAATCTTCAAGAATGGTAGGAAGTTTATATTTTCTTATAAGCTTAACTCCCTCTTTGACATGGGCTTTGATACGCTGTGCACTGACATATGGAGGAGACTCATCATGTGGATTTGGCATACCGGGCTTAAGGTTTTCTATAAAATACTCAGGATGATAGAGTTTACCCACATCATGATACAGTGCTCCAACATATGCAAGCAATGAATCTGCTCCAATGGCCTCAGCTGCCTTCTGACAGAGTATTGCCACAGCATACGAATGCTGATATGTACCCGGTGCCTCCATAGATAGTCTCTTCAGTAGTGGATGAGTTGGTTGCATCAATCTGATAAGATTGAGCGGCGTAATAATGCGCCAGCGTCTTTCTAAAAATGGTATGAGGAAAAACACAACAATAACAGAACCGGGGACCATGACAGCGGTCCAAATAGCCTCAAGTAATGCTGCCTTCATATTACCCACCACTACATAAGAAGCTATACCTGTAGACACAGCAGAATATGCCATGAGCCCAATCATTGTCGATAGCATATATTTACCCATGCGCATGAGTCTAAACGGATATATGGAACCAAACAAGAGTATTAGAGCCGATGCAATGAGTATAGTTGGCACAGAAAAACGCCATATTAAAATAGCCAATACGGCTATCGATGTTGCAATGGTAATACGGGTGCCAAGGACAGCATACATCAGAACAAGCCCCAATGTCCATGCCACCCAGAACCCTACCCTTTCATAGGGGAAATACCACATAAGCACAAAAAACAGGCCATACCACACAGCCATAATATAGGGAAGCATAAATACCGTACGTCCATATCTCTGTCTCCGCCACAGGTAAAGACCATATATACCCAATGCAATAAGAGCAGTTAGAACTAAACCTTCTGCCAACTTAGAGTAGAAACCAGTGGTTGTATAGCCTACCATATTGAGAATATGGATATCAGCCGGGGCGACAATCTGCCCCTTTTTCAATATGAGGTCTCCTTTAGAAACAAATTTTACAGGAGTAGACAAGGTCAGAGATTGGGACACCAATTTGCTTTCAACATAAGCCTCATCTACATCATCTGTAACACCGGGAATAAGCAGCTTGAGAATTCCCTTAACTACTTCCCTATATTCAGAAAAAACACCTTCGTCTGACAGAGCTCTTTCTATATCTTTGTCTATATCATCAGGGCTTGTGATTCCGTTATATATAAGGCGATTTCCAACCTTATAGATCAGCCCCGAAAGGATAGGATAGTCATCAGGGCTAACACTCAGCAGCAACTTTACCAACTTATCTGCTCTATCGGCTCCAAACACATCTTTATACCTAACCACGTCTCCGGGAGAAAAGTCGTCATAGTTCATAAGGGTCGTTAATACATCTATTCTTGTAGAAAACAGGTTGATTACCGATACTAAACGATATCGAGGTGGCAAAAGGGCATTGTATATCTCAGCTTTCATGAGTTTAATAGCATCTTGATCTACCACAATAGCAGTCTTACGGGCATAGATATCTGACGGTGCAGGTTTCCCTACGGAGACGGGAACATATGTAATAAAAATAGAGCCGGCAATAGTCGCAAACAAGATAATAGAACCAATTATCAGGTGGAGTAGCCTAGATTTACGCTTTTTACTCTTCGCCACCGCTCAACCTACCTCTCAATCGGTCATAGTCTGTCTCTTTTTCATATACCTTATATGCCCTGATAATCTTCTGAACAAGATCATGTCTGACATTGTCAGTCTCATCAAGAAATACCATGGCAATACCCCTGACATCCTTCAGTACCTCAAGGGCATGGAGTAAGCCACTTCTACCGGGGTGCTCCAAGTCTATCTGCATAATATCACCGGTGATGACCAGCTTCGAACCCCAACCTAATCTTGTCAACGCCATCTTCATCTGTTCTATCGTTGTATTCTGGGCTTCGTCCATGATAATAAACGAGTCGTTGAATGTACGCCCTCTCATGTATGCAAGGGGAGCTATCTCTATAATGTTTTTCTGTATATATTTATTTACCCTATCAAATCCCATCATGTCATATAAAGCGTCGTAAAGGGGTCGAAAATATGGATCAACCTTTTGAAGAATATCTCCGGGCAAAAAGCCAAGTTTCTCTCCAGCCTCTATAACAGGTCTTGTTAAGACGATACGGGAAACCTTGTGTGCCTTAAAATACGCCACAGCCATAGCAACACTGATGTAAGTTTTACCTGTGCCTGCCGGTCCTATAACAAATACCACATCGTTTTCCTGTATGGCCTTTACTATACGCCTCTGACCTGCAGTTTTAGGCTTAATAACCTTACCCCTATACGTCTTGACAATAGCATCGGGGGCAAGATCGGCTCCTTTTACTTTTCCATGGACAAAGTCATTGGCAACACGAATCATGTCTTCAGGGGAATAATCCATATGGTCACCTTCCAAAAGTCCTTTGATAAACTGATAGGCCATATCGACGGCCTCTTTTTCTCCTATGATGTATATTTCATCGCCCGATAGCGTTATACTCACCTCAAAAACAGACTCAATAGCCTTGAGATTGTCCGATGACACACCGCTCAGTTCCGCTGCATGCCTCTCACCGATACGCATCTGTTTAATATCCGACAACAACATACACCTCCTTATCACCATTATAATGAGTGTCGTGGCATAATATAACACAAAAAGGGAGGGTAGCCATGGAAAAGGGTTTAATATTGGCTATACATAAGGTGCTAATATTCGCTGGTATTATGCTCCTTGCATACCTATACAAGGTATTATCTCCGAGTATCGATGAAAAAGACGGAGACAGGTTAACCAAGATTGTCTACAATATCACGCTTCCTTTACTTCTTCTGTATGTTTCATATACAGCCAATATTCCCAAAGATATGTGGCTGGTGCCCATTATTGCCTTTATAGCCATAATGCTAACATGGGTTATTATCAAGCTCCTGTTTGCGGAATTTGTCCCTCCAGATGAAGGGAAACTGCTGGAAATTACTGCCACCATGGGTAATACCGCATATATGGGCTATCCTATAGTAGAAAGTTTGCTGGGTGTTTCTGCATTGACATATGCCGTGGCATATAACATAACCCAGACAACAACATTTCTCACCATCATATACCCTACACTGGGAGGCAAAGGTAAAAAGAAAAAGATTCTATCTCCTCCACTTATAGGCTTTATTATTGGTTTCCTTTTGAGATTTATCATACCAATGACCCCACCCTCATGGGCCAGTGGCTGGGATATTGTTATTTCAATAGCAGAAACAGTGGGAAAAACATCAAGTCCCCTTATCATGCTCAGTCTTGGTCTTATTACCAGCTTCAGAGGGATATTTCAATACATACGATTCCTATTCTTCACATTCATTGGAAAATTCGTTATTACACCTGTCGTTCACTTGGGTGTTGTACTTGTAGCCTTGTACCTCTTGCCACTGATACCCAATATCACCCATCTCAGTTATTTAGCGGCTATGGCTATAATGCTTCAAGCAACAATGCCCGTTATGATGGCCAGTGTCATATATGCATCAGGTGCAGGGCTCGACAGTAAAAAGGCCGCCGCAGCGGTTACACTGACCACTGTGGCAAGCCTTATGCTCATTCCTGTTTTTTACTGGATTATCAGGACGATCTTTTAAAAATTTCTGTAAAGAAATCTATATCGATAACCTTATGGGGCAGTAACATACCACCCTTTTCTTTCATATAATCTGCCCACCAACCGTGCATATACACACCAGCCCACGATGCTGTGGCTACGTCAAGTCCTCTGGCAATAAGGCCTCCTATCATACCTGAAAGCACATCACCTGAACCTCCAACAGCCAGCAGCTCATTGCCCGATGTATTAATCCACCTCACAGAGCCTGAAGCCGTAATCGTGCGTCTACCTTTGAGCACAGCAACAGGGGCATAGTTAAGAAGTTCCTGAGTGGTACGCAGTCTATTGTTTTTCACCTTCTCTACATCAGTGCCAAGCAACCGTGCCGCCTCACCAGGATGAGGTGTAATGACATAACTACCTTTCATGCCAATAAGAATATCCCTGCGTATAGCGGAGGCATCAACAACACGGGGTATAGGGATATCTAAGATATTGTCTATAAAAGGTGGTAACTCCTTCATACCCGGTCCCAAGACAATGGCATCAATCTTGTCAAGCAATGCCGTATCGAACTCGTTCCATCCTATAACAATAAGCTCTGGATATCTACCAGCCACATAAGATTTTATCTTATCGGGTACAGCAACATAGATAAGCCCTGTACGCATAGCCATGGCACCAAGAGCTGCCATGAGTGGTGCCCCACTGTAGATGTCCCCACCACCGACAATAAGAAGTCTTCCCGCCTCACCTTTATGACTAGGAGACACTAGCGATGCCAGAGCTACCTGAACATCCTCTTTTACCACGGCCCAATGTGTTACAGATATGCCAGATAGCCATACAGACAGGGGTACTCCAATAGAATCGACTCTTATCTTGCCAGAAAACATAAAGCCCGGCTCAAGAAATAGTCCCAGCTTAGGTAGTCCAAATGTGATAGTATAATCAGCTGGAAACACACTCCCCATAGGCATACCCGTATCAGCAGAAAGTCCCGATGGCATATCTACAGCAATATTTACACGGGTGGATACCTCAGACATATAGCTAACAACATCGGCATATATCCCATCTAAAGGTCGTTTCAGTCCCACACCAAACAGGGCATCAACAGCAACATCCATACTCTCAACGGCAAAGATATCCTTAAGAGGAAAAACTCTTCCACCAGAGCGCGTAAACAAACGCCTTTGCATAATAGCCAGCTGTGACTTTGGTTCAGATGCATATACCTTTACAGGTATATTCCACGACAATAGATATCTGGCAACGGCATAACCATCACCACCATTATTCCCCGGTCCAACAAGGATAGTTACCTCTGCCGGGTCCAATGTTGTCAGTATAAATTCACCAACACTTCTGCCAGCACTCTCCATAAGAACAGAACCGGGAATACCAAGAGCTTCTTGCACCAGTGCATCTTGCAGTGACATTTCACCTGCTCCCACAAGTGGCAACATACAATATCACCCCCACAAGGTATATATTAATAGAAGAGGTGATAGATATGAAAGAAATTATTAGGGACGCATTTTCATATTGGTTAAAGGCCAATGTAGAAGATGCCAATATGAGACAAATTTTAGCCCGTAGCATGGGCTGGGAGTACACAGAAGTGAATGGGCTACCTGAAACAGAACTCGTTGATATCTATCTTATTACCAACAAGAAGATGATATCACCAGCGATTGATTACATTCCTGTGCACCGTAGCAGCCATCTTGTACACACATTCGACTTTGATGACATCAAAGATAGATTTATCAGAAAGGGCAGACTGACAATAGGAGGGAACCCGGGGACAGGAAAAACAGCACTTGCATATCTTCTTATTCGTTCACTGCCAAGACCATTCTGGTTTATCAAGCTTAAAGGAAATGTGCACATAGAGGCTGAGGACATCGAAAAGCTGGCACTGGCAACTGATACACCTGTGCTTTTATTTGCCGATAAAGATATGTACGATGTCCATATTGGGGGCATTAAACCCAGTGATACAACAATCACACTTATGCTTGACAGACATGGAGATATCAATCTTGGCGCCCACAGTCCCGATGCAGCACGTTATATGGTAGAAGAGATATTAAAGGCACCGGCAGAGAAACCGAAAGGCAAACGCATATGGTTAGAGATAGCACTATATATTAGAAACAAGGTGAGAAATCCAGAATTTGCAAAAGACATATGGGAATCGGGACTTGATACAGCATGGCAAAACCTTATAAACAGTCTTCCAGAGCCTGCTCTCTTTCTTCTAAAAGTTGTAGCCACTGAGGGCGAAGTTGTTGCACCCAAAAAACTTATTAAGCTAAAGTATCCCAAAGTAAAAAAGTTAGACTTTATAGAAAAACTTGTCTCTGTCGGTATACTCCATAGAAATAAAAATGGACACTTTACACTCCTTCACCCATATTGGAAGAAAAAGATAAATGGTATAATAAATATCGGGTAAAAACCCATTAGAAAAGGAGGGGATCAAGTGATGGAAGTTCTGAAGATCTCTGCTAAGACTGACCCTAAGAAGGCCGCCGGTGCTCTCGCCGAGGTTATCCGTAAGAGCGGTGAGGCCGAGCTGCAGGCAATTGGTGCTGGTGCTGTAAACCAGGCTGTTAAGGCAATCGCTATCGCTCGTGGTTATCTTGCACCAAATGGTATTGATTTGGTGTGCATCCCCGGTTTTACCGATGTCAAGATCGGTGAGGAGGAGCGCACAGCTATTAAGTTTATCGTTGAGCCCAAAGAGTAAGTAGACAATGGGGGTAACATGGCCCACCGCCTGAGGCGGTGGGTTTTTTCATTGTAAGACACATAGGATATAATAGAGTGATGAGTGAATACAAAGATAGGTGGTAAAAATGCCCGAAGAAAGTGCAGTTAACAGCGATGCCCTAATGTCCATGCTGGGTGAAATTGGTAGTATTGCCATGGGTGCTGCCTCTATCTCGTTATCGGAACTCACAGGTAGGAAAATTCAGTTTACCTCACCAAAGGTATGGCTTGGTGACAAGCCCGTGGTAGAAAATCCCGGTGATATGAAAATCCTCATATCTGTTAACTATAAGGGCGACATTACAGGCTCATCACTGATGACACTGAGAGAGGGCATGGCTATCAAAATAGCCAACCTCATGCTTGCCCCTATGGGCATGGAAGTTTCAGAGCTTGACGATCTCGCGTCTTCAGCTCTTATGGAGGCCATGAATCAAATGATGGGTGCCGCTGCAAGGGCACTATCTGAGCTAACAGGAGCTTTTATAGACATTACAACCCCCACTTTCCTTCTACTGGAAAACGGTCTTACCGAAGACATGCTTGAAGATATCAAGAAAAATATGAAAGGCAAAGTGGCCTCTGTCCAGTTTACGGTGTGGATTGATGGCGAGGAGCAAGAAGGTCATATGTACATTTTCTATCCCCTTTCCCTCGCCGCCAAACTCGTTATTAACACCCTAAAGAATATGAATAGCATGAAGAAAAAGAAATGACATAGTCTTTGAATCCCGCTACTCGAACTTCTGCTATGAAACACAGATGCTACTAGAGACTCTATTCCACACAATAAGCAAAAAGCTTTATAGAGATTTTTTTCTTTAAAAATCAAAGGGGATGGTATACCATCCCCTTTGATATCAACAATATAATCAGTTACTGTATGCTCTCAAGCAAATCTTCTATAGACTTATCTATCCTCTCTATCTCATTCTCAACATATGCCATTTCCTTAATAGACTCAACAAGCCTATCCATAGTAGAGGCTATACGCTTGATAGAGTCAGAAACCTCTGTCACAGAAGCAGATAGTTCTTCAGACACGGCGGCAAGGTCTGACCCCATAATATCTACTTTTTCTATGGCATCCATAATAACCCGTACCTTATTGTTGGTCTCCGCTACCAGCTTCTGAAGATTTTTCACATCTTCTATACGGGTAAGACTATTATCGTATGCCTCATGAATAAGCTTTACAAGATTTTTCACCGTTTGCCTTACCTCTTCTGCTGCTTCTCGAGAACTATCAGCCAGATCCCTTATTTCCATGGCAACCACAGAAAAACCTTTGCCTGCCTCACCAGCACGGGCAGCCTCTATAGAGGCGTTGAGAGATAGCAGTTTCGTCTTGTTTGCAATAGACTCAATATGACTCGTAATATTCTCAATATCACCAACAGCTCTCTCCAGTTCCTTAAGTCGCCGAGAATCCGAATGTATATTCTCCACCTCTTTACCAATAGAAGCCTCCACATGCACAAGGCTATGCTCAGCATCAGTAGTAGAAGCCTCTATGGTGCTAATAGTCTGAGACAGAACTTCAACACTACTAGCCAAAGACTGGGCCGCGACATCGAGTTGGGAAGAAATACTTTCCACATTGCTAAGAGAATCCGACACAACTTTAGACGACTCTTCAATAAGCTCCATAGCCTTTCTCAGGCTCTCCCTCTGCATACCAAGAGCCTCAGATGTATCGCTTATGGAACTGGAAATACCATGCACCCGACTTTTTAGCATCTGAACTTCATTATGAAGGTCTTTGAGAGCCTGTATAAACTTCGTGAGCATATCTCCCTCGTATCCTGCCACATGGGACTCATACACTTCCTTATGCTCCTCCAGTACCTTCTTGGCATGAGCCACATCCCTAAACAATTTCCAGTTTATAAGGTATGCCACTCCAAAACCTATGGCAAAAAATAAAATAGCCACTAAAACATACCACATAAAATAAACCTCCCTCACTAAAAAAGATATCCACCCCTGTATATCTATTATATCCTCCACACCTTGTATCGGTAGAAATATGTACCGTGGGCTGGCACTATCTCAACATCATCTCGGGAGGCAAGGTCTTCCAGCAACTTTTCTACATCCCAACCTTTACATTCTGCCACTTTACGTATTTGCTCTTCTCGCATAGGATGCCTTTTAATAATCCGCAGTATCCCTTCTACGGGGTTATCTCCAGCCACATAAAATGTACCCTCTTCCATACTACCCAGTGGTATAGCACCCAGTATCTGAGTAGCCCTTTCCAGCGTCTCTTTATCAGGCATTTCCACCCACTTTTCAGCCGGTGGTCTAATAGGCACATTGATATATACCCTCTGGGGTTTTAGCCTATCTATGACTTCCTTCATCCTATAAAGGGTATCCTCCTCATCGTTTATGCCTTTTACAAGCATAACCTCTAACCACATCTCGCCTTCCATCTCCTGTCTCATGGCAAACAAGCCATCAATAACCTTTTCAAATTTGAGGTCTCTATGGGGCCTATTAATTCTTCTCCATGTATCCTCATCGGGTGCATCAAAGGTTGGCATAAGAACAGATACGGGTTTTAGGTCTCTTCTCACATCTTTGTCGTATAAAAGGGCACCATTGGTAATAACAGACAGTGGAAGGGGACTATAGTCTTTTATCATGCGGATGACCTCACCTATTCCCAAATACAGGGTGGGCTCTCCCTCGCCTACAAATGTGATAAAGTCCACATCGGTATATTTATTTAAGGCATCTTTGACCTCTGCAAAGATGTCTTCTGGTGGAAAGAACATCTGCCGCGTATTGGTAAATGTCTTTGTGCGTCCCAGCTGACAGTAGACACATGAGTAGTTGCATGTTTTCGGGGGAATAGGGCTAATACCAAGGCTCTGCCCAAGTCTGCGAGAAGGCACAGGACCAAACACATATCTATACTCCACAGATAACCACCTCCAATGAAAAATGGGGAGGTTTCCCTCCCCACTATATCTGGAACTTTTCTTCTATGGTCTTGATAATACCCATAATAGCCTTTGCCGACGGACTATCAGGAAACACCTCTATAATAGGCTTTGCCATACGGGTAGCCTCCACCACCTGGGGGTCAAATGGTATCTTGCCAAGAAAATCTACACCATTTTCACGGCACCAGTTTTCTATCTCGGCAGTCTTCTCTTCAGACAGATCATATTTATTGACAACAACACCAAATGGTATACCAAAGTGATCTATCATCTCTGCAGCCCTTTCAAGGTCGTGAAGACCTGATACTGTAGGCTCAGTAACGACGATAACATAGTTTGTGCCTGTAATAGAAGATGTGGCAGGACATGCTACACCGGGGGCACCATCGATGATGATAGACGGTTTTTCTGGGTTTTCAAGGGCCTTTTGAAGTGCAATACGCCTTACCTCGGCCACAAGACCACCACTTGTCTCCTCACCAGGAAACAGCCTTGCATAGGCAATGGGCCCACGCTCTGACTCGCCCCAATAGTATTCACCAGACTTTTCATCGTACATATCAATCACCTTAACAGGGCATGCATAGTAACAGTAGGCACATCCTTCACATGCAAAGGTATTGATGTAGTAATTACCTTCTTTATCTATACGCACGGCATCAAAGATACATACATCTTTACAGATACCACACTTTATACACCCTTCATTGTTAATAACGGCCTTTTTAGAAGCTACATAGTCGTGCTTCTCTTTCATTTCGGGGTCAAATAGCATATAGAGGTTAGAGGCATCAACATCGCCATCTACGGCAATCCTACCCTTAAAGTATGCCGCCAAAGAACCTGTCAGCGTTGTTTTACCTGTACCACCTTTTCCACTGATAACGGCTATCTGTATCATCCGTGCTTCACCACCTTATGATAGACATCCTCAAATATATCCCTGACAAATGGCAAATGCTCTGCGAGGATGCCACCACGGGAATAAACGCTGGCAATCTCCCTGCTAAATGGTATACGGGCAAGAATGGGGAGCTCCCTATCTCTTATAAAGTTTTCAAGGGGCTTGAATGGATTATCTTTATCATCTCTGTTGATGATAACACCGGCACGGAGTCCCAGCTCACGCACAATATCGTGGGCTACCTCAAGATCGTGAAGTCCAAACGGGGTTGGTTCTGTTACCAGTATGACATAGTCTGCCCCATCTATGGCCTCAACAACAGGACATGATGCACCAGGCGCACCATCGGCAATGATGAGCCTATCACCAGGCACCTTGTGTTTGGCCTGGCGCACTACAGGTGTTGCAGACAACTCACCAATATTCATAAGTCCCATATAGTAATCAAGGGTATCTGAAACCTTACCCCATCTGACATAACCAATAGGTTTCAACTCCTCTGTGATAGCCCCCTTTTCAGGACACACATATTGACACAGCATACACCCATGACAGAGGTTGTCAAAGACCATAACAGTCTTTTTCCCAACGACAATGGCACCCTTTTGACATGCCTTCTGGCACTCACCACAGAAAGTGCATATATCTAAGTTGACACGGGGCAGTTTCTTATAAACTGTCTCTTCTCCCTGCCACTCTATCTTATCTTTAAAAAACAAATGGCCATTGGGTTCTTCTGCATCGAGGTCTACAAGATAAACTGGTTCATGCTGGCTAGCAACATATGCAAGGTTGACAGATACCGTCGTCTTACCTGTACCGCCTTTACCACTGATAACAGCTATGTACACAGGGCTTCACCACCTTTCTGTTATCTGCAATCACCTTTGGGAAATCCATCTTTTACAGGCACAAGTTTGCCATTTCTGTAGGCATCTATAGCATCTTTTACTGTTCCGTCATATTTATATGCGGTAATACCGGCACGCTCTAGTATGGGAAACACACCGGCACCCGGGGCATCGCCAGAGACAATCTCGGTAATACCCTTGTCAAGTAAAAATTTCAGAAAAATAGAGGCAACACCACTATCTTCCACAAAGGGGTTTTCTATCCATACAATCTCATCGCCCTCAACAAATCCAATAAACGGCACCTTACAAAAACCTTTGAATAGCTTAGCATTTTCAGAGGGAGAGGTGGCAAAGACGCAGAAATTACCAGCCACCTCTGCCACCTCCAAATCCTCCTCCTCTGCCACGGCCCATACCACGACCTCCGCCAAAGCCTCGGCCGCCACCCATTCCACGGCCACCACCGAAACCTCCGCCCATGCCTCTACCACGGCCTCCACCGAAGCCGCCTCCGAAACCTCCACCCATGCCAGGACCCATGCCACCACCAGGGCGACCAGCTACTGGCGTAGGCTGAAGGGCACCATTCCTAAAAGCCTCAAGGGCCTGTGCTACTGTCATACCAGATGCATCCCACATATTGATACCCACTTCCATGAGGGCTGTCATGGCATTGGTACCAGGTACTGCACCAGATATAACATCGGTAACACCGGCCTCAGAAAGCATCATGACAAATCTTGGACCGGCACCGTGTGCCTCGTTCAGCATTGGGTTCGGTTCAAACTGAACAGAACCATCTGGCTGCACCCAACCTATATATGGAGCACGGGCAAATCTGCTTGCTACCGGGCTATTAATATCTGGACCTTCAGATAGTATAACTACCATACTAACCACCTCCCAAAAAGTTTATATATATTCACACTTTCAAGTATACCACATATATAAAAAGTGTATACATCTCATATGAATATCACAACGTATTTTCACACCAACATCTGTAAACTTTTCTACAAAGAA
Organism: Dictyoglomota bacterium; assembly: GCA_013153035.1. Lineage (GTDB taxonomy): Bacteria > Coprothermobacterota > Coprothermobacteria > Coprothermobacterales > JAADFF01 > JAADFF01. The sequence continues at coordinate 13,570 of JAADFF010000019.1, forward strand.
AAAGGGGCGGACACCCCGCCCCTTGTGCTTAAAGGATAAGGGGTATTACCAACCCCATCCACCGCGTCCTCTTCCACGGCCAAAACCGCCACGACCGCCAAAGCCTCTTCCGCCTCTACGGCCAAAACCACGGCCATATCCCATACCGTATCCCATACCACGGCCCCAGCCACGACCTCTTCCACGGCCAAAGCCCATGCCGTATCCACCAAAGAAGCCACCGAACCATCTACCAAGGCCACGGCCAAGGGCATAACCCCAATTGTAGTAAGGAGCAAACCATCCATAAGGTCTTCTATATCCTCCAGCATAGTTTACCGGTGTAGCAGGATAACCATATCCTCCTCTGGCCCATACTGGACCAAGTCCATCTGGTCCTGTGCAATCTCCATAAGGCATACTACTCACCTCCCTTTATTACACTTCAGGTTCGGCAGGTGGTGCAGGAGGCACCCTGCCCTCTAGTTGAGCAAGTCTTTCTCTAACAAGTCTCAGCTCTGCCTCAAGATAGGCCTCATACTGTCTAAGCCACTGTTTTTCCATCTCTGCAGCATACTGAGGATCGACATAGCCGTATGGGCCATATCCCCAAGCAGCCCATCCACGGCGCCATCCCCATCCTGGTCCTCTACCCCAGAACCACATGCTGACCACCTCCCATGTTTTTTCTCTATGTAGATTATACCATATACATACAAAATGTATACACTATATTTCAAAACATACAAAATAAGGGGCGAGACTACTCTCGCCCCTATTTAAAACTATTTTTGTTGTTTTATCTTCCCAACTTATAGATACTAATAGAATCCTCTCCAACATTACCAGCTGCATCATATGCCTTAACAGTTATAGTATGCCATCCTCTTGTAAGAGATAGTGCAACATAATAATCTCCGTCAGATACCTCCTCACTAGTATATAAGGATCCATCAACATATACCTCTACAGATTTAACCCCAACATTATCGGAAACACTGAAATAGACATAAACTGCACTACCTCTAACAGAACTACCATCATCAGGAGAAGTTATCGTAACTGATGGGGCTACATTATCCTCTTCCGTATCGCTGCTATTGGAGAATGTTACTTTAATAGATGATTCTGCCGAATTACCAGCAGAATCATAGGCTTTAGCCGTAATAGTATATTCTCCATCATCGTACTTAGATGTATCAATAACAAACTCGTAAGGTGATGTAGTATCTGTAGCATACAAGTCATCATTAACATAAAGCTCAACTTTAGAAACACCTACATTATCAGATGCACTAACGGTGACAGTAACATTACCGCTAAGAGTACTACCATCTTCTGGAGATGTAATGCTAACGCTTGGAGCCTGTGTATCATCTTCTCCACTGTTATCATCATCAGATGAAGAGGAACCAGCAGATGCTCCAGAAACTACTATAGCAAATGGCTGGGGACCCTCTGGAACATTATATCCTGTCACCTTAATCGTATAGGTTCCAACAGCCGCATCCGGCAAATATACAACTTCTACATTGTTTATCCTATCTGGAGAATCATAAAGCATATAGTTTCCATAGTAAGAGGTACCATTAGGAGTTGTTACTTGAAGGTCAAGATCATTGACCAGATACTTAGAGGCTTCTGGAGAACCAGGATAATCTCTCCACACAAGCACAACTTTGACATTCCCAGATTCCTTTACATCAAAGGTATAAGTCCAACTATCACCTGTGTTCAGAGAAGTTGTATCACTCTCATCAAGTAGCAGGTTATTTCCATTAAGTATATTATCCATACTAATCCTACCCCAACCATAATCCTTAGAAACAACAGCATCACCTAATGGTTTAGCAGTAGCTATTAGAAGTGCCTTGATTAAAGAAGAAGATGGATCTTTGATACCAACAATATCTTGCAGATACTGCCTAACCACTGCAACAAAACCAGCGGTTATAGGAGTAGCCATAGAGGTGCCACCCATCCATGCATAATCTCCACCGTCACCTTCAACCGTATCACCAGGCCAAAATTCACTATCATCTGCAACTTGAGACTTTACTGACAATATCCAGGTACCGGGAGCAACAACATCGGGCTTGATTCTACCATCAGATGTCCAACCACGGGAAGAGAACAATGCTATTTCATTTATATTATCTGCATAAAATTCGTAATCATCTGGAATATAAGGATTACCAACTCTATAACTTTCAGAGGCACCAACAGTTATACAATTCTTGGCCGTAGACGGAGGAGTAACAGAATCATATACAACCTTGTTATTATCATAATCATAACCATCATTACCCGCTGCAAATAGAATAGTCATATCGGAGTAATTCCAAGTAAACTCATCAACTTGCTGTGACTCTGTATCATATGCGTTACCACAATACTCCAATGGACATCCCCAAGAGTTTGTATGAATACGAGCACCATCTTGATAAGGAGTAATAAAGAGATCATTCAAATCATTTGGCAAACCGCCAAGTCCACCACGAGAATCTAAAACAGACTGAAAAACAACCTGGGCTTCGGGAGCCATACCTTTGATTTTCCCGTCTGATGCCACACCCCTGCCGGCAACTGAACCAAAAACGTGTGTGCCGTGCGCAGCAGGATCCGACCAATCATTGGTTCTACCCAAAGCATAAACCTTCAACAAGGCATCTTTCAAATCGGGGTGTAAAGTATCCATGTCACCAGTATCAACACCAGTATCTGCAATACCAACAATCTGGCCTTTTCCTGTTAAACTCTCTGCGGAATAAGACCAAGCGGTTGGATCAACTTCTATAATCTGTGCCGCAACATCATTGTAAAGCTTTCTCACAGGAACAGCTTCAACCCATGAAACAAACGGATCCATTTTAAATACATCTTCGGCTTTCTTGCCCTTAATTCTGTAGGTCTTTCCTTTCCCTTGAGCCAAGGTTTTTACTAGAAGGTCGTTAGCCCCTCTAGCCTTTTTAGAAACTCTATACTCATAAGGATACTCATAGACAGCACTAACATAAGGCAATTTAGAAATCTCCTTTAACTGAGCCCCATTAGCCTTAACAATGAATGCATAATCAGGCACATAGTCACCAATAGATACCCCTATCTTAGCAAGAGTAGACTTCCATTCGGCCTTTACTGGAGCCTTAAATTGAACAATATAAAGCCCATCTCCATAGTTTTTACCCGGTTTAATCTTGGGTGGTGTACCATTCTTAAGATATAACTGAGGCTTTACTTGAGCGTTTATTGTCTTCACTGAGCCTGGAACAACTGGAACTGATAGAAGGGATAAGGTTAAGGCCAGCAAAGTAAACACAATTAGTACTTTCTTCATAGTACTACCTCCTTTCAAAAGTGATGCAAATTTATTTTACAAACACACCCTTCAAAAATTACATTCTTTCTCATATATTAGAAATATAAATGCAAAAACATACTCATAGAAACATTTCGAATGCAAGGCTTTAATGCATACACTTAGTTATATAACGATCACACAAACAGGCAAAAACCGTATCCTATCAGCACATAACATATATACCTGCATATACCATTTATCTGCATACATATATAGAATAAGCTTCCCAAGAAACATCACCATCTTCACTATCATACAGATGCATATCAGTATCATATGATAGAGTCAATAATGCATAAATTGAACATGTAAAGAAACTTCACATCAATACACAAGGTAAATATTTATTTTTACCATCATCATGAATCTTTTTGAAAATAATCTGCTTAGCTATGCTTTTCAAAAAAACTATTCTTTTTCAAAAAAAAGAGGAGGGAGCCCGATGGGGCTCCCTAGTATCAAGTGCTGTAGGGGGGTGTCCTACAACTTGAAGGCTTTTATCTTGTCGTTCAGTGCTGCCACAATCTGAGTCAGCTCTTCACCACTGCGGGCAACGAGTTCAGCAGACTGTGCCTGCTGCCTAATAGCATCGGCTATATTCTCAACACTCATCTTTACCCGCTCAAGAGACTGCCTGACAGTGGTTACAGACTCGGTAATTTCTCTAGCAGCGGCACTCTGTTCCTGAGCTGCTGCCGCGGTATTTTCTATCATAGCAGACATATCGCGAATCATATCAACAATATGAACAAACTTCTCACCAACATTGGTTGCAAGTTGTGCTGTCTTGTCAACAGCCTCAACAACCTCTGCCGTCGTTTTTTCAACATCTTTCGTAGACATCTGTATATGCCTGAGCATCTGTGCAATGTT
>JAADFF010000023.1 GCA_013153035.1 Dictyoglomota bacterium
AAAGCCAGTACAGCAAATGGAATATACCTAACAGGAGGGTTAATTGTAGCCTGTCTGGCAATATTACTTATCATTGTCATCTATAGCATATACATCCAAGCCAATGCCCTCAAGGCCACCAAAGAGCTTGAAATAGTATCTGAAAAACTTGAGAACGGATACATAAATATAGAAACACAGAAAGAAGCACTAAAAACAGAAGTTGGTATAGCCGTTAACAAGATTCTAGACTTTATAAAGAATAAACTATCCCCCATTATTCTCTCTGTTGTGCAAACTAACCAAGCTCTTGAACAGATGTCCGAAAATTTAGCCCAAAAAGCGCTAACATTAGAAAATTCTGTAGAAGAATTCTCAGCCTCTGTAGAAAACTCTCGTCAGCATTCAGAGGAAATAGAGAAAAATATATCAGCTACTCTGGATAGTGTTTCTGAAATCCTTAGTGGTACATCTGAACTTGCCGATTCTGCAACCAACATGGCTGGTATTTCTGCTGAGCTAACATCTGCTATAGAAGAAGGTCTTGAAGCAATGGAAAAGCTGGACAATGCTATTAAAGAAGTGGCTTCCCGTAGCCAAAATGCATCAGATAAAGTTGAGAACCTACTAGAATTTACCGATACTATCAGCAATATCGTTAAAACTGTTGGAGACATCGCAGAACAGACAAACCTTTTGGCCCTTAATGCCGCTATTGAGGCAGCAAGAGCCGGTGAGGCAGGTAAGGGATTTGCCGTTGTTGCCGATGAAATCAGAAAATTGGCAGAGGGAAGCAGAAGAGCAGCCGATGAAATAGGACAGGTATTAAAAGATGTTATAAAGGGAATACAAGAAGCTAAAACAGATATGGGAAGTGTAGCAGAGGGTATAACACAAACAGTAGAAGTTAAAGAGAAAACCCTCAATATATTCCATAATATACACAATCAGGCAGGAGTGCTTAGTGAAAAAGCAGAATCCTTGGCCGCACTTTCAGAGGAGCAAACAGCAGCATCACAGCAAATATCCTCTTCTCTGAAAGAGGTGGAATCGTCTGTAGAGTATCTAACCAATGTCATAGAACGTATAGGGGTAGAGGTATCCACACTAAAACTAACATCCGAAGATTTGAGTAATACTTCTCATAAGCTGAAAGATATTGTTGCCGTACTCACGGAAAAGCTTTCCTTCTTCAAGATATAATCTCTCCAGGAGAAGATGGGCTAGGATCCCATCTTCTCCTTTAAATACTTCCCCATCTTTTTATCGACATTCATAATATGATTTTCTATCCATGACACAAGTCCTTTTTCTATACGTCTCTCCATTTCGGGAGATGGACCCAACATAATAAAATCGTCCATAAGCCTGTTGAGGTCTTTGGTAAACGCCCTGTGCTCCTTTACATGTTCGTCCATATCGGGATAAGCATATTTCTCCATTAACGCCTCTTCCGTTTCAAAATGCAGAAGCACATAATCAACAAAAAAATCTAATATTTCTTTTATCTCACCGGGGTTGGTATCATATTTTTCCACAAGCTTATTCAGGCTATTTACAAGGGAACGGTGCTGCATATCTATTTCGGGAATACCTAACATAAACTTATCTGACCACTCGATCTTCTTCACCATGTACACCCCCTTACCACCACTATTATATGATTAGTTGCGTAAAAAAGCATAAAAAGAATATTGTTCTTAATATAATCTGACAAATAAAAAAGCGGAGGGTATATACCCTCCGCCTACCCTCTACGGGAGGAGAATTATCCCGTTATCTTCAGTCCCTCAAAGGCAACCTTAGGTGCACCAAACACACCACTACCCATTGTGAGAAACTCTACATCGCTATCGGCTGCGGCTATTCTGCCAAGCATCTCCCAGAAGTTACCACTGACGGTGACACCCTGCACGGGTATGCGCTTGTCTCCATCTATGAAGACACCGTCAACACCAACTGACATTGTACCACTAATAGGGGAAAATCCACTGTGCACTCCCTTAACAGAGGTCACAAGGAAGTACTTATCAAGGTCAGACAATGGTTTTTTACCCTTTATCTCAATATATGTAATGGCAGGGCTTACAGATGGAAGTGATGCCCAAGAATGCCTAAAGCCATTGCCTGTTGAAACAGCTCCAAACTCAGCAGCAGACTTGAGATCGTACATAAACGAACGAACAACACCGCTGGAAAGGAGCTCTTTCTTCTGCACTGGCATACCCTCATGGTCAAATGGTATTTTAAATGGCAAATCAGGATGCTCAGGGCCATCTATGAGGTAAAAGCCATAGTCGGCTATACGCTGGTCTTTCTTGCCGGCAAGATAAGACTTGCCCCTACCCACTGCCTCACCGTCAAATTGACCGATGGCAGAGAGGAATATCATGGCAAACTCATAGGTGTCAAAGACGACAGGAACATCGGACACCGAAAGCCTCTCACCATCAAGAGAAGATTCTGCACGGGCTATGGCACGGGATACAACACTGTCTATATCCAGCTCAGAAGCCTTTTTACCAAATGTAAAGGCAAAAGAGCCATTCATGCCTTTTTTACCTCTTAGAAGAACCCATGCCATCAGGTAAGACATGCTTTCCCACCAGTCTACAAGACCACCGGCTGTATTCATTACAACAAAGCGACTGCAAGACTGCACAACGCTGGAGTTATCGGTAAACACCCTGCTATCGGTATACAGCTTATCTTCCAGCTTCAAGAGAATATCTTTAATATCAGATTCTTCTTCCTCTCTTTCATCTTCTCTAACATGGTAGCCACCGGGAAACTTTATCTCTGGCATTTCATCAGATAGCTCCCATGTACCTTTTGCCATCTGAAGGGCCTTATCTATACCATCTTTACTCCAATCATTGGAATAGGCAAATCCCATCTTCCTATCTTTATACAGGCGAATACCATATCCCTTGGAGGATACCTTCTGTGCCTTTTCTACATTCTTCTGCCTCATATCCACAGAGGTTCTATAACCTTCAGAGGCAAATACCTCTCCTTCAAATCCCATATGTTTAATCTTATCTATGATATATTCCACCATTGGTCTCACCATCATCACTTCGTCCCCCCCACAAGAATGCTATCCACATACACATATGGCTGGCCTATACCGGCAGGCACGCTTTGACCACCTTTACCACACATACCCGGAGAAAAGTCCATGTCTTCCTCACCGGAAACACCCACAATATGGGAGAGTATCTCCAGTCCATTACCTGCCAATGTGACATTCTTAACGGCCTTACCAATCTTGCCGTTTTCTATGAGATAACCCTCTGTGACACCAAAGACAAAGTTGCCAGTAGATGGATCAACCTGTCCACCACCAAAGCGCACAGCGTATATACCCTTCTTGATATCTGCCACCATATCCTCAAACTTGTCACTCCCTGGTGCCAAATATGTATTCCTCATACGAGGCAGTGGAGCATGAAGATAGCTCTGTCTTCTACCACTAGAGGAATGGGGAAGCCCTGTCAAGAGGTGTTCCCTATAATCTACCATGTATGCCTTCAAAACTCCGTTTTCAATAAGGACAGTATGCTGATTCTCAAAGCCCTCATCGTCAAACTGACCACTGCCCCACTCACCGGGCAATGTGCCAGAGTCTATCAGCGTCACCTTGTCTGTACCTATCTTCTGGCCAATCTTATCTTTGAAAACAGATGTGCCCTTTCTGATACCATCGGCCTCAAGACCATGACCTGTTGCCTCGTGGAATATGACACCGCCAAAGCCTGGTGCCAAAATAACAGGCAGATTACCAGAGGGGGCATCTATGGCACTGAGGTTTGTCACGGCAACTTTAGCGGCCTTCTGTCCTACCTCATATGGATCTACCGATGTCTCAAATAGCTCTATACCAATAGCCTTTCCCGGTGCAGAGAAACCACGCTCAAGATAAGAGCCCAGTTTTGCAACAGCAGACACGGCAAGTCTTGTCAGCACCCTAAACTCCTCTGTATAGTTGCCAAGAGAGTTGGCAACCCATATATGTCTCTGGCTCTGCACCAAGGACACACTAACCTG
>JAADFF010000040.1 GCA_013153035.1 Dictyoglomota bacterium
ATGGGATATGTCAAAAACTTCTTTTACTGCAACACTCGTTAGACCTCTTACTGTAAAAGATGTCTACTTAGAGGAATTGAAATCGTATCAAAGTGATGCACAATCCCTACCTGATTTCATTCATTAAAATGTCTTCCTTCTGATTTACAATACCTATGAAAGGGGGGAACCACTATGAAGCACAAAAGGTTTTTATATATTGTTGTCTTTATGCTTGTTTTATCTATAGCGTTTATGGGGTGTGGCTTACAGATTCAGAAGCCTGAAGAATCTACGGGTGCATCTGGTGGAGGCACATCTACACAAACGGGGAGTACAGGAACAGAGACATCTACCACCCCTAGTGGTAGCGGTTCAGGGGCTTCTATAAATTTGCCAAAGTATACGGGCACACCGTTTGCCGTTTTCCAGAAAGGGGAAAAGGTTGTTATAGAGGACAGAGGCGGTGAGTCATTTTCCACAGATGGCACACTCATGAGTGCCATATCTCAGGGAGGGTATATATACCTCTTTTTGCTGAAAGAAGGAGAACTTCACCTTATCAAGTGGAATGGTGAGGTAGTGTTTGACAAAGTTATAGAGACGGAAAAAGAGCCATTCAATATGTGGAGGCGTGCTGTTTACTATGAAGGGTATATAGCCACATATTACATTACCAAGGGAAGAAACAGTTTTCAGAGGGTTCTTGTGGTTGATGTGGACGGAAAAAAGGTGCTTGACTGGGCTCCGGAGCCAGGACCTCTGTTTATATCTTCGCTGTCTGTGGGAGATGTGGAGGGACACAAGGCTGTTTTTATAGCCGTGAAAGATGGTACATTTGTCTCTGTGCTTCTGGATGGCAAAGTGCTATGGTATGCCAAGCCTAAGCAGGCTCAAGATGCTCTCGCGGCCCTTTATGCAGAAGATACCATACACGGTATATATGCTGAAAACGTCTTTAAACAACATCTTGTGGTGATAGATACTCTCTCGGGGCACATAAAAGGTGACTTTACATTAGACCGTGAGGGTACACGGGTTTATGCCCGCTGGATAGACAGAAAAGGCATACTTCTGGCAGATGACAGACAGAAAAATTTCTATGTAGAGCTATATGGAGAGGGCGGCAAAGAATCCCAGTATGAGCTAAAAGGTCCTGTCAAGATGATAGCAGTGGTAGGTAGTAAAGACGATAATATGCCGGTGGTGTTGTATTACCAGCACACACAGGGCTACACGGTGGTTGCCCTTGATGGCTCTCTTAAGACAAAGTGGCAGTATGAAGGTGATATAAAGAGGTATGCCAAGCTCCTAAATATAGATAGCATAGACAACACCATAGTGGGCTACATAGGTGCAGATGGCTACGTGCATGTGATGCTGTTATCTCTTGATGGGAAAAAGATATTTGACTACAAGAGTGATAAGCTATATGCCTTGTATCCGTCATATAGTCGTAGAGATGATATTCACCCTGTAGCATATGCAGGGCCAGACGGCAATGGTGTTTTGCTTCTTGACAATGCAGGCAAGGTGCTGTGGGATATACCTGTTTCTTCAGATGTCCGTATTAAAGACCTTTATCCATCTGGTGATGGCTATGTTGTAGAGGCGGGAGACAGCACTTTTTATGTGATGCCGTAGTATGTTGAGGTATGGCATTGGATGTATAACCGCCAACGGCATATTTCCATGCGAAACAGAATTTTCTCCTAACTTTATGCTGTGTAAAGGAGGGGCTTATGCCCCCTCCTTTTTATACTCCACGATGTGGGCAATATCATCAACGGTGCCGTCTATTTCCTGTACCAAAGACACAACCTTGTAGCCCATCTCCTTAATATATGGCGTGATAATGTGGGTTAGCTCTTTAGATAGTCCTTTGATAAAAAGATACTTCTTGCCTTTACCCTTCTGTATGTCTTCCCACATCTTATTAAAGGCTTTGTCGTAGGATACAATACCCACTGCCGATGATGACAGTTTATCTGTAAGCACAAAGAAATAAGGTCCTATAGCTTTCTCTATGCTTCCCATAATATAGCTAACCTTATCTTTAATAGGTGAGTGGTTTAGAAGATGGTATAGTGCCAGATTTTCGGCAATGGTGAGAATAATATAGTATGGGCTCTTGGGGAGTATATATGTAGGTTCATCTGCCTCTCCCCATAACACGACAATGGATGGAATAGGTGTTTGTGATGGGAAGCGGATATCTTCTCTACCCTGCAGTGTCTTCTGTCCTATGGCATTGCCGGTTATGTAAGATACCAGTGGCACAATGAAATTCTGTGTTGTGCTGGCATCAGAGGCAGGAATGTAGATGATATTTCCTTTAGTCTTAAAGGAGTTTCCTTGCTCAATGATATAATCGGCATAGTCTTTTCTGATTTCCACTGATACCTCTTCACCGGTGGCATGTGCTATGTGCTTTCTCACCTTTTCAAGAATAAGCATGCGGATAGGTTCAGAGATGTTTTGAGAAATATAAATCTTCATACAAATCCCCCCTAAGCACTGATGTTCTCTAAAAATATTATAAGTGGATTTAACATTTTGGGAGAGGGATATTGGTAGGTATAAAAGAGGGGGAAAAACCCCCCCTATTCTTTAAAAGAGAGAGATAATAAACACAAGTAGTGGTTCCACAACAAGAGCGGGTAGAAAGTTACCTACACGGGTGTCCTTGATGTCGAGTACCTTTAGGCCTATACCCAGAATCATAACACCACCAACGGCCACAAGGTCATTGAGGTACATAGGCTGTGTGAGAAAGCCCAGATATGAAGACAGGAGCACTATAGAGCCTTGAACGATAAGCACCGATAGGGCTGATACAGTAACACCCAGTCCGTACATAGAGCCTAGTATAAATGAAGATATACCATCAAGGAGTGACTTGAGGTATATAAGCGATGCATCCCCTGTTAGCCCCGCATTGATAGATCCTACAATAGTCATGGGACCAACAAGAAATAGTAGAGATGACATCATGAATCCTGTAGAGAAATCGCCCTCCTGCATATTGTCTCCCAGTTTTTTCAGAAATCCCTCAATGTTGAGTAGTTCTCCAATAACGCCACCGATAGCCATGGATGCCAGTACAATGAGGAAATTGTTGACCTTCATAATCATGCTCATGCCAATACCCAGTGTGGTAAGACCAGCGCCGAAAAATAAAATCTCTTTGATGTTGTCGGGTAATCCTTTTTTCAAGAAAAAGCCTGTCAAGCTGCCAATAACAACGGCAGTGGCATTGACAGCGGTGGCAATGAGTCCTGTAATAACCATCCCTATCCCTCCTTCCCCTTCCTATTGGTATTATAAAAGAAGAAATTGTGTGAAGGGGAGGGGTTGGAGTGAATCCAATACTGTCAGGACTTGTGTTTATACTGGTGGCACTTGTAGGCTGGTTTGCGGGCAGGTACGAAATCATCACAGATGATGGAAGATCTCACCTTACCAAGGTGCTGTTTTATATACTTCTACCAGCTCTTGTTGGTGGTGGTGTAATGAAATCGCCCCTTGAGAAAGATACGCTGTATATATTTTTCCTTGCCATTTTTATGTCCCTTGCTATCTGGTATGTGCTCCTGAGAATCTTTATGCTTTTTTACGATAAAAAGACGGCATCACTCCTTGCCATGGTGACAACAATGGGTAATACGGGGTTTTTAGGTTTTCCTCTGGTAGCCCGCATGATAGGAGAAAGCGCCATGCCTTATGCCGTTGCCTTTTCTATAGGTCAGTCTATAGTGCTTATGGCTGCTGTGTATCCATCTCTTGGAGGACAGTTTAGCTGGAAGAAGCTCCTGTCTCCTCCTATGATAGGCATGCTTGTGGGATTTGCCCTGAGAGGTATGTCTCCTATCATACCCCATGATATGTGGCAGGTGCTTGTTGATACATTTTCTATGCTTGGTAGTGCCTCTGGTCCCCTTGTCATGCTCATTATAGGTTCATCTCTGAAGGCCATACAGTTTAAAATATATGATATATACATCATTCTCTTAAAGCTTGTAGTCATGCCAGCTATATTTTATATAGTGC
>JAADFF010000045.1 GCA_013153035.1 Dictyoglomota bacterium
AATATAACGGCAACTATGAAGTATCTTCTCATGGTCTATCACTTCCACATGTACTTTTCCAGCCTATACCCACAGGCATTGGCCTTGGCCTGCCATCAGATGGCCTATTAACAACTTTGACATCATCACCTATGCGCTCTACCATCACTGTAGAACCACCGCTATCAAGGGCAAGAAGATACACAAAGCCGTTTTTCATAGCCCAATCAATAACCTCACTGGTTAAAACACCGTTTGAGTATCCATTTTGTCTACCATCAAAGACAAGCATGGTAAGTTTGAAATCCTTTGTCATTCCAATAAAGGAGAAAGGATGTCTCTTCGTGTGATAATCATCTGTCCAGAAATCGGCCTTATCGCCCTTATATATCAGCATAGGACCACCTGAAAAGATAACAGATACATCTTCTATGGGAACATATTCATCTGGGGTATTATCGCCAAACCACTCACTCCACGGCACCCTCACATATGAACGTATAGAGATGCTATCACCACTACAAAGTTCTCCATCTTTTAGCACTACCATCATGCCACCAGCCTCATGTGGGTTGGTTGGTGATGTTAATCTACCCACCACCTTGTCATCTCTGACAAGGTAGGCATTGCCCCACGAAGCATCAATATACTCATTAACATCTTCAGTGTAAATCACAACCTTAACTTTGCTCCAGTCGTGCTGTCCATTTTCTGGGTTAAATAGTATCCACCTATCACCTTTACCCCATGGACCATTATCGGTATAACAAGAGGATTCTAAAAATGTGTATATATAGGGCTGACCACGCATCCACATATATCTTCCATCTTTCAACCCTATAAAGCTACCTCGGGTGGAAGCACCCACATAATGATAAATATGGCCATCGGCAACATATGTGCCAATAGGAGCTTTAAAGTACATATTGGTGCGATTAAACAAATCACCGTTTATGGCAACATAGACATCACTTCTTGCCTCTACCATCTTGTCAAGACCCACACCATCCTGCGAAAAGCCACCCGGTGGTGTCAGCACAGTAAGACATGTGGGAGATATGGGAAACTTTGCCATATAGCCGACAAGTGAACCTGCTGGCGTTTTGCCTTTTAGGGTATAAATAGGACCTCCTTTGCCATACACTTTGATATAAAATGTACTGCCAAAGGCACTAAAAGAAATAAAAAACAATGCAAAAACCACTATCCCAAGGAGGAAAATTTTAACTTTCTTCACATATACCACCTCATACATCATTTTTCATTAATATACCATAGACTTATGGCAAAACAAAAAGGGGAGCCGAAGCTCCCCACACACCACCTACAGCATGATACTTACCTTAAACCCTCTTTACCCAGAAGCTTATCCATATCGGGATAAGAGCCTTCTTCAAGTATCTTATCTATGATGGCATCTATCTCTTCAGGTTTATGATCTTTCTTGCACTGAGGACATACCGCTGCCTTCAAAAGGTTCCTTGGTGTAACCTCTTTCATCATACGCTTTACCATGGTATTAGAGGGTCTTGGCACCTTCTTACCACATATAGGGCAGGACACCATAGGTACCTTTCCCGTCTCTATAGCACTTATCCTGTCAGATGTCACCCTAAACGGTTCTTTGTCATCGTTGTAAAGGGCCTCTACAGGACACACCTCTACACATATCATGCAGTTTATACACCTATCGTAGTGCAGTGTCCAACGTTTACCATCCTCTTCGGGTTTAATCTCTATGGCATTTGCCGGGCAGTTCAGCACGCACATATTACACATAATGCAGTTTTCGGGTATATAGCCAACCCTTCCCCTAAAACCCTCTGGCAACTGCACTGGTTCCTTAGGAAACTTCTTTGTCATAGGCTCTGTAAACAGATTTTCCCATATGTGCTTCAGTATTACACCGACCTTCATCGTCCCATCACCATCCCTGCAGGATCAACCACAAGGGGTTTCTCCTGATACTGACCTTTTCTCTTTGCCTTTAGTATCTTCTTTGCCTCAAGAAGGGCTGTGAGTATACCCTCAGGTTTAGGAGGACAACCAAGTACATAAAGGTCAACAGGATACAGGTTATCAAGGGGACCCTCAAGGGCATAACTTCCCCTGAATACACCACCAGACACACCACACGAGCCAACAGCAATGACAACATGGGGATCGGGTACCTGAGAGAGAACCTCCATAACGCTCTCTTTGGCAACAGCGGTAACAGGACCGGTAACAAGAACAACATCGGCATGTCTCGGTGTGCCTACCCACTTGATACCAAACCTCTCAGCATCATATCGTGGGGTAAACAGCGGTGTTATCTCTATCTCACAACCATTACATGAACCGGCATTGATACGATACACCCAAATAGAATTTTCTGGGTCAAACAGCAGGCTCCACAAACTCACATTCCCCACCCCCTCATGAGGTATACAATGACAAGTCCTATGATACCTATGGCAAGCGGTACTGTGGCGTAAAACTTCACCGCCTGATCTATCTTTATTCTACTGGCAGCATTTCTTACCACAGATATGGTGAAGAATACAAGTACACCATCTATAACGAAAGAGGCTATCCAGTACCATACACCTGTGACGCCAGCAGGAAGCAGATACAAGAGTGTTATTAACTGCATTAGGGCAAGCATCTTCATACTCTTTGAGAGCTTGGCTATGGCAAGATACCTTCCACCAATCTCCACAAAGGGACCTTCTGCTATCTCACTCTCTGCCTCACCAATATCCACAGGTACAACACCTACCTTGGCGGGGGCCACAAACAGGAATAAAATAAATGGAATAAGCAGTAGTGGCCATTTTATTAGTGGTATAGAAGAAGCACTGCAAGCCTCAAGTGTGCGACAGCCCGTTACCATAATGGTAATGACAATGGCAAAGATGAAGGATATTTCATAGGCAAATGCCATTTGCATCTCACGGGATACACCCACACGGCTATAGGGACTACGAAAGGCAAGACCGGTAAGGAGTATTCCCAGAGTTCCACCAACCATTAAATACATGAGTAGTATCAGGTCTCCTTTTCTCATGAACACCATAATAAGCGGTATAAATGCCCCTGCAAACATCAGCACAAGGCCACTGAAGAGCATAAGCATATTCGTATCTTCAGGCAATTTCACCTTCTTGGTAAGAAGCTTGACAAAGTCAAGCCAAGACTGGGTAATAGGAGGTCCTACCCTACCCTGAATGCGAGCTGTCATCTTTCTCTCTATACCATCATATAGAAGGGCAACCAGCGGAAGCAGTAGCCCCAATACGATGTATGTTATATATATGTTCACCATCACCACCCCTTTCCCCTCATATGTGTGCAAGTTTTAGCACTACTGCCAGGGTGATAGAGACATATAGTGCATAGTCCGGTAGATATCCCGTGTAAACACCCCTAAGCACATCGGCAACTGTTTGTGTAAGAAATGCCACACCTTGATGCCATGTATCAAAGTAGGAAATATACTGACCTACATGTCCCATAGGCCAGAGCATATCACTAAGAGCTGGTAGATTCTCATCTGTAGGTTCGTAGAAAGTACCACCCCTAAATACTTTACCTTTTCTCTCTGCTGGAGCAGATAGCCCGTAGAATATCAGGAACAAGATAAATGACAGCACAAACAGGGTAATAATCATCAGCGCTGTATACTTTCCACCACCAGATGTGCCAAGCACAAGCTCTTTCCATGTCAGCGGAACAGTTACTTTAAATGGTGCAAGGGCAGTAGATAACTTCTCAAAGAAAGGCCACGGATAGATACCAAGTCCCAATGTGATAAGAGAATATATAGCCAGAGGCACGATAGAAAGCTCTCCACCTTTCTGGGGCTTGCCAGATAGGGCAATGATAAACCTCAGACCATACATCATAGACATGGCAGAACCAATCATCATGAGCACTGCCACAATGCCAAAGCCACCATCAAGGGCTCCTTGATACATAAGCCATTTGGACACGAAGCCAGACAGTGGTGGCACACCGGCAAGAGACATAAACAAGACTATGGCAAGGTAGAATATGGCGGGATGTACCCCACCTTTACCTCTCAGCTCATCTATCTTTGTGGTTCCATAGATAAGAAGTATCACATAGGCAACAATAAACAAACCCGTTTCAAATACGGCATGGCCCAGTGCATGAAGCCATGCACCACTCATCGCTGCACCACCAATAAGCACACCGGCAAGGACATAAGACATCTGACTGATAGAAGAATATGCCAGTATCCCCATGAGGTCATCTGCAACAATAGCCCTGTAGCCAGCCCATACAACCGTAATACCGGCAAGTAGTATAAGAATATAGTTCAGCTTAGCCGGCAGTGTAGCATAGGCAGCAGCTATAAACAGCAAGAAGAATGCCACCTTAGAAACAGCACCAGATAGATAACCGGCAACCACAGGATGTGCCTCTTTATATCCATACTCTGCCCAGACATGAAGTGGAAACATACCAAGCTTGAGGGCCATTGCCACACCTACAAGGGCTGCGGCAAATACATAGGAAAGACTGCTCATAGCGTAGCTACCAGTACCGACATATAGGGCAACAATACCTACCATGAAGATGTAAGAAAGAACAGTCATCATGGTGGAGTAGTAAACGCCACTCATAGCCCTGCGGGACTCTGTAAGGAACATGAAGAATGCCATCACACTCATGAGTTCCCAGAAATATAGAAGCACAAACATGCTGCTTGTGTTCAGCACAGCGAGGAGTGATGCAAAAGCCACAAACAAGAGGGCATCTTTTACGCCATCTGCCTTGCCATCACCTTGCATATGAACAAACGCAACGCCAAACACGGCAAGATAGGCAAGCACAGAAACAACTGCAGGCACCGTGGCACCAAGCATAGTATATACACCATAGCCACCGGCACCAATTCCAAGCAATATGCCAACAACCCTAAGTCCGGGTATAAGGCATATCACCGCAGAACCAAGAAGCAATCCCAGTGCTATAAGAAAACTACCCGATGGCATAAGAGAGGCATATGGTAGCACCGATGATAGTGTATCTTTGCCGGCAGTGGCAATATGCTCAAGCACATGGGGCATAAAGCCAAGTACCACTACTGTGATACCAAGCAATAGAGCAGAAAGGAGTATATAACCATTCTCCTTGATCTTCTCACCGACATCAAATAGCACAGCTGTAAGCCTGAGGTAATAGAAGATTTCTACAGCTGCAGCAAGAAGAATGAATATTACAGGGGTCAGTCCCCATTTCTGATACACAGATACAAGGATAAGAAACTTAGAGAAGAAACCTGGCAGTGGTGGAAGTCCCATAAGAGAAAGTGCACCTACAGCATACATAGCACCGGAGAGATTCCTTCCACTACCCTTGAGCCCCTCTATGTCCCTTGTATGTCTACCCTCTATCAGACTACCGGTAGACATAAACAGAAGGGCCTTAGATAAAGCGTGCACCAGCATGTGCATCAGTGCTGCGGCAATACCAATAGGTGTAAATGTAGAAAGGGCTGCCACGATGTAGCCCATCTGGGCAGATGAAGAATGGGCAAGCATTCTCTTTACATCTTTCTGCCTAAGGGCAGAAAGCTCTCCCCATAAGGAGGTGAGAATACCCCACACAAGTAGAATCAGAAGTATTCTGTCAAAGTAAGGAGTATTTTTCACTATAATTAAGACCCTGACAATTCCCACAAGTCCTATTTTAATAAGAGTACCTGAAAGCATAGCAGATATGGGAGATGGAGCAGATGGGTGCGCATCGGGAAGCCAGCTGTTTAGTGGGAACATAGCACCCTCAACACCGAGACCAACAAGAAGAAGTGCTATAGCGGTAATATCAAGCATAGGATGGGCTCCTATTTTAGAGGCGATATCGTAAATATTCAGTGTATGATATGCACCATACAGTATGGCAATACCCAGCAGTATGAAAGAGGTTGCCATACTACCAAGCACAAGATATTTAAATGATGCCTCAAGCGTAGAAGCTTCAGCCTCCGTAGATACAAGAATATATGCGGCAATAGATGCCACCTCTAAGAATACAAACATGTTAAACAGGTCACCTGTCATCGCCACACCTACTGCACCGGCAATCATAACCTGCATAGTGGCAAAGTACTGAACCCATTTATCTTCTTTCACATAACCCATAGAGTAGATAGTGGCAAGGAAGCCTATGAAGTATATAAGCGTTGTAAGAAGGGCTCCCCATATATCTATTCTCCAGTTGATACCCATAGGTGGTATGTAGCCACCCATAATAACCTCTATGGTATGACCACCAAGCACCTTCATAAGTGTATCTATCGCCACTATAAGACCGGCACCTGTGGTCAGTATGGCTATCCATGCAGATACCTTTTTATTTTTCACAAAGGCATATACAAACGGTATGAGAAAGGCACCAAGCAAAGGAAATACTATAAGCAGTGATGCCCACTGGTCACCAAGTCCTAAGAACCCCATCATCCCCTCAACCTCCTCATATCACGAAGATCTACAGATCCTGTCTTCTTAAATAGATACACAGCAAAACCCAGTGCCAAAGCTGTCAGCGCTATATCAATAACAATAGATGTCAGTGTAAGGGCCTGAGGAATAGGATCAGCAGCCTTTGTCGTGAAACTTACATCAAAGAATATAGGAGCAGTGCCACCTTTAACATAGCCAAGGGACACAAGAAACACGTTGAGAGCTGTTGTCATCACGGCGAGCCCCATAACAGCTTTGATGGCATTTTTAGACAGTAGCAAAACGGCCAGTCCCAAGAGGAACATCACCATGAGTATGCCGTAAAAGATAACACTAAGCATCGGCCCCCACCCCCTTTACAAGTCCGACAACAATTTCGCCGGCACCACCAAGCACCTTGATACCAACGGAGATATTCATCAAGGCTATAACACCACTACTGAGCAAGCTTCTAAATGTCCCATCGCCCCAGAGTTTACCTACAAAATCACCAAAGAAATAGCCAGTGTATACAAGTCCCAGAAATGCCCATAGCAGGAATAGAAGGGCTCCCAAACTATCGGCAATGGTTAGGCTTCGGAGCGATACATATTGGTAGACGGCCTTTATTCCCATGGCAAGGTATACAAGGGCAAGAGCTCCTATAATTGCCACACCACCTTGAAAACCTCCACCCGGTGTAAGATGTCCGTGTATGATGACATAAGCACCAAAGACCAGTATGAAAGGATACAGCAGTCTTGCTGTCTTATCAGCTACTATGGTCACTCTTCTTACCCCCTTTCATGCGGGAGATTGTCCAGTAGAAACCAAGAACCGCAACAAAGAATATGGTTGCCTCACCCAGCGTGTCATATCCTCTGTATCCAAACACGATAGAAGTTACTATGTTAGAGGCATGTGTTCTTCCTATAGCATCTTTGAGGATATGCATACCCACATATGTGGCACCCATTGGGTCACCAAATGTCCTTACACTATAGACGCTAAGGCCGAGGTAGAAGAAAATACCTATAAGTACCACGGCAACAATGATTTTTCTCATCATCTCTCCTCACCTCGCTTTGTGAGGCGTATGGCAACAAGAAACACAAATGGGCTAAGAACTGCCCCAACAGCGGCCTCTGCAATGGCAACATCGGGAGCATGAAGAAGCAGAAATTCCAGCACGGCAAGCACACCGATAACCTCAAGGGCAACAACATTGTAAAGATTGTTATTGCTAAACAGTATGTATATGGCGGCAAGTGCCATCAGAGTTACAACGCCTATATGTACATAAATCACTGCTCATCACCGCCTTCTGTAAAGAGGTTGATTTTACCCTCCACTTTAATACCAGCCTCAAGAGAAGCCCTAACAACCATATTGGAAGACACGGCAGATGTGATTAGCATAAAGAGATACACAAGAAGTGCCTTCACAGCCGTGGTTATATCCATGCTGTAGAGGGCAACACCAAGTGCAAACCAGAACATTGACATACTTGTTGCAATGGTAACAGCCTGCATTTTTTGATAACCGTCTTTAAAGCGAAATACTCCAACAACAGACCCTATAAGAAACAAGAAGGCAAAGCCAAACGAGATATAGGCATATATGTCCATTAGTCCCACCTCCCTGCAATAAAGCGGGCAAAGGCAAGGTTGCCAAGGAAATCAAGCAGAGCCAGTGTTAGGGCTATATCCATATATATATTTCTTCCGGCATAAGCGGAAAACATCATAAGAGCAGCAATTCCCATAGCCCCTATGGTATCTAGAGCTGCAAGTTTTTCCAGTATGGTCTTACCGGTAAACACAATATATAGCATGGGAATGGAAAGTAGTATAAGTCCTACAAACATGTAAACCCACACACTCATGGCAAAACCCTCCTTACACCGCGATTGAGAGCAGCGGCAATATCCTCGTACCACTTCTCTTTATCGCCAACGGCAATCCAGTGAATATATAGCGTCTTTTTCTCTGGTTCTATCTTTGCCGTGATAGTTCCCGGTGTCAGCGTTATAGAGTTGGCCAGCATCACCATAGACTCAACAGACTCGTTAGGCACCTGTATGGCAACCACACCGGCGTCTACATCGGGCTTTTTTAGTCCCATTGCCCTCATCCAAACATCTATAGATGCCTTCACAATCTCTATCCACAGCACACCTAGGTAGGCAATGAAACCAAGCCACTTAGCAGGGTTTACCAGCACATCTACCCACTTTGTTTCAGCAAGCATAGAAGCACCGGCAAATGCCGCAAATAGGGCAACAAGCACACCTGTGACAAGCTCCCACACATTCAAAGACATGGTCAACAGGAGCCACAGGACAAATGCCCAGATGAAAATTCCTATAAATGCCTTCCCTTTCACAGTCATCCCCCCTTATCTATCCATACAAGACATACATGGGTCAACATGAAGCACAAGTAGTGGTGCATCGGCAATAGAAGCACCCTTCATCATCTCAGCAAGGGCCGGCAAGTTCATAATGGTAGGTGTTCTTATCTTCAACCTGTGGGGCTTATTAGTACCGTTAGAGATAAGGTGATAAATCAGCTCACCACGGGGTGCTTCAACCCTTGCTATGGTCTCAGCTGGAGCCACAACAGGTGGTACCCTTGGAATTCTGTATGGTCCAGATGGCATTTTCTTCAGTGCCTGCCTAATAATCTTGATCGACTCAAGCACTTCAAGGGCTCTGACAACAGCACGGGCAAAGATATCTCCACCATCTACCACAGGCACCTCAAATTCTATTTCGGGATACACGCTATAAGGAGCATCAATTCTGATATCAGACTTAATACCTGTACCCCTCAGTGTAGGACCAAGCACACCCCACTCATATGCCTGCTCTGGTGTCATCTTACCTACACCTTCAGTTCTCATACGGAAAGTTTTATCATTGATGACAACATCAACGGCCTTGGCAACATTCTTTTCAAGCTCATCAAGCATCTTTAGTATCATGTCAGGATCTTTGATATCTCTCCTCGTTCCACCAATGGTATTGATGGCATAGTTAACACGGTTGCCTGATATGGCCTCAAGAACATCCATAACAGCCTCTCTTATACCAAAGAGAAACATGAATAGAGAGTCAAAGCCAATGGCATGGGAACCAAGGCCAAACCACAAAATGTGAGAGTGAAGTCTCTCAAGCTCACCAACAATAACCCTGATATACTCGCCACGCTCGGGCACCTGCAAACCCAAGGCCTTCTCTACAGCCTGCACATATGCCCATGTGTGGTGCATAGAACATATACCACAAACACGCTCAACAAGACCCAAGTTCTGCATGTAGTTTTTCTTTGTGGCAAGCTTTTCTATACCACGGTGCGATACACCAATACGCATCTTGACCTCTTTGATAACCTCACCCTCTATCTCCAACTCAAAGTACTCTCCCTCTTCAAGGGAAGGATGAAAAGGACCAAGTGGAAATTTATAAGACATCTGCAGTTCCCCCCTTTAAGACCTTAGATAAACGCCACGTTCCATATGCTCTGGAATCAGCAGCCTTGCCGGGTTGGGATGACCTTCAAACTCCACGGCAAATAGGTCCATAATCTCCCTTTCAGCCCAACCAGCAGCGGGAAGTTTAGGCGTAAGCGATGGTACTTTCTTATCGTCAGGCACCTGAATCTTCAAAGAAATGACGCTGGGACCATCGGTAAAGTGATACTCTAAAAACAATCTGTCTCCCTTCGGCTCTGGATAACAGGTAATAGTGACAAGTCTTACCTTGTTTACAATAAAACTGTCAATAATGGCAAACAATTCAGAGATACTCTCTATCTCTACAACAAAGTCTTTCTCACTCCCCTTTCGGGGCACCATTTTTTCTTTATAGGTATCTAAAAATTCCATCGGAAATCCCACATCTATCACCCCGCAATGTTTTATTTCTACTGATATTTTAAACTAAAAGTGTAATGTTGGGTAATAATACAAACAAACAACTTGTTGCCTCCTTCTGACGGCAAAAATGAAAAAGGGCGGTGACTTTTCACCGCCCCCATCAGTTTCATAGCAATTAAACTTTTATATTATCTCTGGAGCATATCATCAATTATTTTCAAAGCTTTCTCGGCAATATCTTCTTCCACTCTCTGAAAGGTATCTTCTTTCCACACATAAAAACCATCTTGGTATGTCTCCAGATAAGACTTTATATACGATGGTGGCCTAAATCCTATCCATGCGAGCACCGGTCTGCCACCTCTAAATGCCATAACAAGAGGAATACCCTCTGCCTCCTTACCAAATAGTACGCTTGTCAGCTTTCCATACTCATCAGAATACCGAGAAACATCTATAAACCTCACATGGTCTTCTCCATAGATCTTCTTAAGCCAGAGATACATACCTTTGGTATAGGGACACGATGTTGTACCAAATACAAGAAAGCCATCCTTCACTGTATCGGTAGCTGAAGGCATCTGCAAATTTTCAATTTCTACATAAACATCTTGCATTTGCTTTAGCGTTGGCTTTTTCACCCTTTGCCACTGCCCAACAAGGTTTTCTACAGCCTGCATCTGTGTAGATGTTATCTTCACCGTGGCATTTTTCATATACAGATAAGGTGAAGTATTCTCCAGCGCCTTCTTATATATATCTATGATCTTTGTGGGTTCTACTATACCTATAGACACTCCCTTGATGCTACCTGTATCTGAAAAATACAGAGCTATAGGAAGTGTGGGTTTATCTGGAGGATTTAAAGCCCTTAACACCTTAATCAGCACATCGTAAGACTCATATGCTGTAGTTGGAGAGATAATAGGGTTAATTTCCCAAAGCTGAAATGGTATACCATTATCATTTAGTTCCTTTTCTACCTTCGCACACTTCTCCGCACATGTAACACTACCCCAAAAAGCAATGCTACCTTTAGGAACGTTATCTACACTTGTGGTAGCTGAAACACTACCTGTAGATGTCTGGGACACTGTAGCAGTAGGACCCGTTGTATTACCACAACCAGCCAAAAGCAAAGTCATGGAAAGCCAAAAGACCATAAATACAAATAGAGATTTTCTCATCTTCACCCTCTCTTCACCTCGTTGATAACGGCAAGAAGTTTCAAGGTATCTTCCCCTATATTTTCAACGCCATGACCGGTGCCCTCAGGGGTTATGGTAATAGTTCCCCCAGTAATAACAACTTCTTTATCCCCATCTATGTACTTTGCCTTACCAGAAAGCACATAATACACCTCTTCTGTACCTTCATGGACATGGAAACCAACAGAGGCCCCCGGGGGCACCTCAACCAAGGCAATCTTTCTCAGCGGACTACCATTATAGGGCATATCCTCTACAAACCATGTGATATATATTGTTCCCTTACCACCTCTAAAGTTCTCATAAGCCTGTCTATTGCCTGTCTGTATAACCATGCTTGCTTCCCCCTTTTCCCATAAGCTTTTCCAGCTGCGCGGTATTGATATCTCTTATATGTATATCATGCTGAGAGAATGGTATCTCAACTCCGGCCTCGTCAAAGGCCTTTTTCACCTCTTTAACAAACATATCTGTTACCTTCCATCGTGCAAGTGGAGCGGGATTGTGCATGCGAAATAGTACATTGATATTAATAGAAGAGTTCCCAAACTCTTGATAGGCCACTATAGGAGGATATTGCTTATTGACATCTGGCACATTTTCGGCTATCTTCATAGCCACATCGGAAATAATTTTATATGCCTTCATAAGGTCTGAGCCATAAGAAACACCTACAGATACGACAATACCAAACTTACCACTACCTGCAGAAGAAGATTTAACAACACTTTGAGCCATCTTATTGTTAGGCACAATAACATCTACCCCCTGCATAGGAGCATAGAGGACAGTATTTCTCCATGTAATATCTTTGACAAACCCCTCTATCTCATCACCAACAATGACATAGTCTCCGGGCTTAATCTGATGGGCAACAATCATGGTAAAACCTGAAAAGATATTAGAAAGCACATCCTGAACAGCAAGCGCCACTGCCACACCACCAACACCTAAAGTGGTAATCAGAGGGGTTATCGGCACACCTATGGCATCAAGGGCTACAAGTATACCTATAGATAAGATTGTCCACCTCAGTATTGACCATAAAAGCCCTGTGATGGGCATATTTTTAAAGAAAACCTCACTGTAAAGACCCAGCACAAACTCCACAAATACACCAATGGCCCAGAATATCAGGAAAAAGAGAAGAAACACATCTGTTTTATGGGCAAGACTACGCATATAAGGCGACAAGGGAAGATAGGGTATAATCAGATAAAAGGCAGAAAGAAAGATAAAGAGTATGCTATAAAGCTTTAGCGATGGCAAAATTTCGGCAAAGCGATAGCTTTTTTTCTTTAGCCAAGCTTCAAATTTTGTCATAACAAACCACACAATAAGTGACAGCAGAGCTGCCCCGAATAAGTACTCAGCTATATAGAGCCATGCCAGTGTCTTCATATTTACTATGATACAACTTATATTTCATATAGCTATATAATTAACCAAAGGGGAGACAGACAGATGGCGCTAATAAGAATAAGAAATAAAGACGATATACTGGCCGAGGATATACTTGTGCTTATAGAGCCATCGGCTGAAGAGATAGCTTCCCTTGTTTTGGAAAAAGTCTCCCAGATGCTTTCTAATCTACACATAAACTATGATGCAGATACCTTAAAAGAACTTGTAGAAATGACTATTCCTCCCAAATGCTTGCTATGGCCAATAAAACCGGCTTTATCTAAATACCATAACAGAAAGCCTCTAATAATAACATTCTGGGTAGAAGATAATAACTTAATAAACTATATGACCATTGACTATTCCTACTACCAATCTGTATATCGATTTGACTTTTTAAATGTGAAGATCACACTGGATAATTATGTAGAAAGAGAATCACACCGTCGGTATAACGAGCAAATATCGTATGAAGCCACTTGGAATAACAGAAAGGATATATTCGACATCTGGTATACCATACAGAGCAATATAAAGACTGTAGCTGCGAAAATATCGAAAAGATCAAACTCTGTCATTCTTACAGAAACTACAGAAAGTGAGTTTCGTAACTATAAAATTACCCACTTTTACGCGGCAACAACAGAATACACCATCAACTACACAGAAGAAACACACTACATAGGTAAACGTCTTAAAAGGGTAAAGAAACTAAAAAGAGAACTATTTATAGAAACGGACACTATGGAGCTCGATACCAAAGAATATGTATATGATGAAGAATTTTGGGAACAATTTGGAAAAATACTATCACAATTAGAAAAAGAACAGTTGCCAGATCACAAAGAAATTCATAGAATCCTAAAAAGGTACGGCAAGGTTAAAAGGAGGGGATAACCCCCTCCTATATACCCTATCGTTCTATAGTAACCTTACGCTCTGCTCCATCCCAACCAACTTTGGCCTCAAATATCTCACTGATAAATCTTACAGGCACAAATGTACGGCTATTGTATATAAACGGCACTCCCATATTTTGGCCTTGGTAATTCTTCATATCTATTACATGGGTACCTGATGAGTCGGTAACAACAACTGTTGTACTGCCAGGATAAACTTTATATCTCCCTCTCATCTCGGCACTGGACTTGGGCATGCTCACAATAACTGTTCGTGTTCCAGAAGATACCTTACCCTTAATCGTTATAGTTCTCTCGGTACCATTCCACTTGACCTCAAAGCTCAGCCCCTCAAGTATGAATCTCAGTGGAACAACTGTTCTACTTACCGATGGGTCTATAAACGGAGCTGTGTCCATTGTTGCAGACGAACCATTGAGCATATAACTCTTTTTATCTATCCACATTTCTATATAGTCGTAAAGCTCAATATTGTAAGATTTCCAACTGGAACAGTTACCTGAAACACATAGTCTAACTTGAATAGTATGAGTACCTCTATTCTTTAGTGGTACAGTTATTTGATTATCACCAGCTGACACTTTAAATGTATACAGTTTGCTTCCCTCTTTAACCTCGAGGGTACCTGTTTTAGCAACATGAACCTTCATCACATGAGAACGCATATAAGTACGTGTGGCTGTATTCACCGTAGGATTATTAATTGTCACATACCGTGTAACATTCACGGAGTTGGAATAACCGCTATTCACAGTATATGGACCAGATTTTACCAGTGCATATGCTACGACTGTATAGTTTCCTGCCTTAGGTAAATTTAAATATATGGTCCTAACACCGCCTTGCGACAATGTCACAGATGTTGTATAAGTACTAGCACCAGAAACACGTACAACTATCTTATGCTTTGATGGAATATAAGAAGATACACGTAGTTTCACCCGATTGGCAGTAGTCCTTGTAGGATACACACTGATTGCAGGTGGTCTTGCCTCTGTATACAAAAGACATATAGAACTTGAAGAGTATCCTTTCCACGATGTTGTTGTGCTACCTAAAAGTTTGTAGTAACGCAGAGAAACACTATTGGCAACCCCTAACACATATCTTTTACGAGATGACAGGTGAAGATTTAAATAGCGAACTTGCCCATCACCATGCAACATAAAGCCACCCATAACAGTATTGCTATTGGTACGATCAATGACTTGCAGTAATCCCAACACATTGTCAAAAACCCGAAGTGACACTCTGTTTATATAGGTGTAATAGCAACCATCAGAGCGCCTAGCATAAGTACTTACATCTTTCAAACTTACAGAAGGTACGGAAATACGTCCTTTATGCCACTGTACAATATAGCCATTGTATCTTTGTAACCCAAGCGGTATAAATATACCATTAGAGATACCATATCCCGTATCTACCTGAACTCTTCCCCTTATGCTATAGGAATACGTGGAAGATTTTAAATAATAGTAGCTTCCATCATTCCAGAGGGCAATGTAGGTACCACCACTCCCTCCAAAAACAGAAACAACATAATTACCTCTCATAGCCATTCCCCACAGAAGAGAAATGCCGGATGAGGCAAAGGTTTTTGATCTAAGAGCTCCACTTGTCATATTAACAGATATAAAAGAAGCACCAGATGATTGAATAGTTGTGATATAGGCTCTTTCAGTCCCTTTCATTTCCATATCAGCATCATTGATAAGGCCGATGGAAAATCCTCTACCAGTATAACTAACAGAAAGATCATTAGGGTTAAGCTTGTAAATTTTCATCTTATGAGATACTTTTCCATAATACAGTAAATACATATAGGATGAGAACAAGCTAGGACTATCCACAGCGTAAATTCCCGTAAAAAGTCTATTCCTTTTAATAGCCAGAGTATTACCTGATGGACCAGCTTCCACAAGCACTAAACTACTTTTATCACTACTAGGAAATCTCATCAATACTATGACTCTATGAATTTCTGTTTTTAAAGGAGAGGTACTAATGATTTTTCCCAAAAACTCAATATCTATCCTTTTGGGTTCCTCGTTCACTGCAAATTTATAGCTAACATAGCGAAGCATACGCATAGTTCTCTTGTCAACGAGAATAACATACAGATACTTCTGAGAATTTCTCGTGATCTTAGCAACAACCCAGAGTTTATCCGGTCCGTGTGGATATACACGAAGAACATAATATGACGAAGTTAGGTTATATGTACCTTTCAGAACACCATTCACATATTTATAAACAGCATGTGTAGAGGCAATATATTCTGTATTCCCCTCTTTGGCAACATCCACCATATACTGAACATTTCGATACGTCTTTATATTGCCATAGAAGGCCATACCAGTAGTAGCCTCGGCATATGGTAAAGACCCAATAACCAAGACCGACAAAAACAATACAAATACAAGAATGAAAACAAGCAGTCTTTTCATTTTTTACACCCCCAATTTAATAAACAGCAGGAAAACTCCCTAAGAGGAAATAAGGAGGTTCCATAAATAGTGTAGACCCGTCAGGTAAATTTCCAATAAAAATTATCCCTTGTCTAATACTAAATGTAAAAGGGAGGGCATAGTAGCCCTCCCTTTAGATCCTATCTCTCTATGGTAACCTTCCGCTCTGCTCCATCCCAACCTACTTTCCCTTCAAATATTTCACTGATGAATCTTACAGGCACATATGCCCTGTTTTCATAGATAAACGGTATCCCCATGTCTTGCCCTTTGTAGTTCCTCATGTCTACCACGTATGTCCCTTTCCTATCCTTTACCTCAACCTTCGGATTTCCCATATACACCGTGTATCTCCCTCTCTTGCTAGGCTTTACCTTCGGCATATTGATAATTACTGTCCGATTCCCTCTACTTACACTCCCTTTTACCGTTATCGTCCTTGCACTTCCATCCCACTTCACCTGAAAACTCAGACCTTCCAATATGAACCTCAGTGGCACCACAGTACGAGATGCTACGGGGTCTATAAACGGTGCTGCATCCATTACCTTATCTTCACCATTCAGTTTGTAAGCCCTCTTACCTATCCACATCTCTATGTAGTCGTA
>JAADFF010000009.1 GCA_013153035.1 Dictyoglomota bacterium
TATCTATCGTGATAGTATGAAGCCTATAGCTTAAAAGGGGCTTACCTCCCAAGGATCCCCTTTTATATAAACTCCCTCCCCCGCACCTGTATATATATAGGCCGACCTTAGGGTCGGCCTTCCTCTTTTGGCTCTAAAATATTTATGGTGATATCTATATGAAAAAAGTGTGTGTTGTTTTATGTATGATAATTGGCCTATGTTGGGGTTTCGATGTCTTGGCGGAAAATATTTCATATTCTTCTCATATCGTCCATAGAGTTTCTTCTTGGGTTTATGTTTTGCAAGATGGAAAGATTGATGATATTATTGCCATGCATCCGGATATAGTCGTGATGGATTACTCATATGATGGTACAGAAGAAGGGGCATATAGCCCTGAAGATTTGCAGAGGCTGAAAAATGCCGGTATTGTGCCCATTGTCTATATCAGCATTGGTGAGGCTGAAGACTACAGGTGGTATTGGCAAGATAGCTGGTATAGAGAGCCACCTCCGTGGCTTGGTAGAGAAAACCCCAGTTGGCAAGGTAACTATGCCGTAAAGTTTTGGTATCCTCAGTGGCAGCGCATTATTTTTCAGTATCTTGACAGGGTGATAGCCCAAGGCTTTGAAGGTGTATACCTTGACAAGGTGGATATCTACGAGTATTGGGCAGATGAAGATAATGGTGAAGGTTTCTATCTCAGAGAGGAGGAAACAGCCTCTTTGATGATAGACTTTGTGGAAAGGATTTCTCGCTATGTGAGGATCCAAAAACAGCCATTTTATGTGTTTATACAAAATGCTGAAGATATCGTGAGGTATAAAAATGGCGAGATTTTAAATGCCATAGACGGCATAGGGGTAGAGTCTCTCTTTTATAATGGTACTACACCGCAGCCTGACAGTGCCACCGGCCATAGACTGTTTTATCTAAGTCGGTTTCACAGTAGTGGCAAACTGGTGCTTGTTGTGGAGTATGCAGATGACGGTAGTGGCTTTGCAGGAGATAATGCCAGCAGAGTAGAAGATGCCATAAGGAAAAACTTGTATCATGGCTTTATTCCATACATTGCACGGTATGATGAATCTCTTAGTGGGGTAAACCCCATATTTCCCATCCAGCCTTTTATTTCATATTCTGGGTGTGCTATGTGCTATCTTTTGTATAGATAACATATTTGTGGGGAGATGAACATTATGATAGAAAATATTTCATATATCACCGATGGTAAAGAGTATGTGTTTCAGCCCTCTGGTTTTAACATGCTTATTGGGCGTAGTGGCACAGGCAAAACCCTCTTTCTAAAATCTTTGTTTGCCTCTATATGCAATACGAGAACCGGTGTGCCTATAGAAGAGATTAAGTCTCAGATGAGGTTTGATAGCGATGCAAAGATGTTTTTGCAGTTTGACTCTGCCTTTAATGGTACGGTGTTTTACTTTCCCAGCTGTGAGGCATACTTTGAATCAGGAGCTTATACAGAGCTGCCATTGCATATACGCAAGACCATTGGGGTTTACAATTCATGGAAAAAACGCGGCTACGACTTTGACGCACAGGCGGAAAGGGAGCTTGGCATATCTGCCTCATATGGAGGGCTCATGAAGGCAAAGGTGTTTATGGCGGTGCTTCAAGAGATGAAGAGTGGAGATATTATTCTTGTGGATTTGCCTGAGGCCGGGGTTGATGCAATACTGTGGAAGTGGTGGATAGATAAGCTCTCTGGGCTTGCCCACGATGGTGTGCAGGTGTTTATAACTACCCACGACTTCTTTGTATATACATATGTAAGAAGTAAGGTAACCGATGGAAAGATATTCTACTTTACCGAGAATGTTATTTCCTCTATACCCATGTCTCAAGGTATACCCGACGATGCCCCTATACTCAGGGTGCCAATAGAGGTGCTTGAAGGTGCCATGTAATCACTTTGTGTGGGACAGAGACGATATTCTCTATGGTATGAAGTGTAAGGGCAGAGAGCCCTTTCTTGTTATGCTTTCAAGCAAAGATGGTATAGCCGGCGATGACCTCAAAGAATATGCACGATCTCACCGAGAGGACAGAAGGGTACCACCTCTTGTTGATGCCGTTTATGACTATGAAGACAGTGTCATATTTATAGAGGTGAAGAGGTTTGCACATCCAAGGGCTGTGCTTGGTGTGGTGAAACGACTTCTTGAGGATGACAAGATATCAGATAAGGCACTACCATGGGGTAGTGGGTGGAAAACACTGCTATTTAAACTAAGACAACCCTCATTTGTCTTGCCCCGTGGCTATGAAGATGTGGAGCCACTTATGGAGTTTATACGCACCATGCCAGAGGATGTATGGCATAACCTGTACGAAAAGGTAAAGAGGCTGAAAGTTCGCAAGGTGTCTTTTCTCCAAGAAAGGCTGATAGAGAAGTATCTGTCTACATATGAAACATTGGAAAAAAGCATTATAAAAGGAAGAGATGTCTATTACTTTGTTCTGCTATTTGCCAAGCCACTGTGGCTGTCCCGCTCTGACATGCAGATATTTTCTTATATTCTCAGGCAAAAGGTATGGCAGAACATAAAAGGCAGGACTGGGGGCATGTATATACTCTTTCAGGGCAATGAACTTCTTGATGTAGATATTATGTATCACCACTATTTAAGGGGGTATTGGCATGAGTGATTTTAGAGACATTAAAGGCAAGGTGCTCACAGAGGGGGATTTTACAAATTATGTGGAGAGGCTTGTTTCTGAGTCTACAGATTATGTTTACTTTGCCTCTGCATGGGTCAAGGGAGGTATGTTTAGAAGACTTATCAATAAGATAGACAGAAATAGTGTAGATATTAGGCTTGTTGTCAGGGGTAGTGAGAAGAAAGACTTTGAAATAACGGACCCCGGCGTGTTTGATATAGAAGGGGTGAAATACGCATATCATCCCAACCTTCATGCCAAGATGATAATTGTAGATGGCAAAAAGGCACTGATAGGGTCTGCCAATATCACATATTCCGGATTAACAGAAAATGGCAATAGAGAGGTTGCCATACTTGTTGAAGATGAGGATACTGTATCTGAGCTGGCAGAGTATTTTCAGAACATATGGAAAGAGGCATACGAGTATAGCCCTGACCTTGTAGGTATGATAATGAACCCATCTCGCTCTTCTCACCTTGAGGTGCTTCTCCTTCGTCCATCGTATGAGGTTCCAGAGGGGACACTTCTTCTTGTGCCGTGGGATACCGAAGATGGTAGGGTAGAAATCATCCTCAGGGTAGATTCAGTTATTGCCTATAACACAGGCTTTTTCTTGAATCCATTTGGTAGTGAGAGCTCTGGTATATTTCCCAATCCGGCTGAAATCACATTTGTCAACGATGAGGACAAGCCCCATGCATGGCGTGTGGGAGCACTGCTTTCATATGTAGAAAAGAGTAGCAACTTTTATATGGCACGGTGTAGTGTGCTGGGTGTTCATGTGGTGGATGATGATAAGAGTAGAATAGAGCCTTTGTTTTCTGCCCCACCAATAGGCTTGCCTGTATATAAAGACAGTAGCGGTAAGTTGGCAGAAATGCTAAGAAAAGATATGTCTGGTACCCCTATGGATATACCTGTAGAAATTGGTGTGCTTTATGGCACAAAGGTGCCCATCCATGTGGATGTATCTTATCTTGCCCGCAGAGATAGGGCAAGACATATGGCGGTGTTGGGTACTACAGG
>JAADFF010000065.1 GCA_013153035.1 Dictyoglomota bacterium
TGTTTAAGTTGCTCCTTACTTACAATATTGTCAATGCCATCTAATCCCTGGGATTGCAAAGTTTTGAACAGCTCTGATAGCAAAGGACTATGTCCTTTCCATTTGGAGATAGCATCAATGGCTACTTTATTGGCAAATTCTTTAACTTCTCTGCTTTTAAGCAGGTGTTCAGATGGCAATAGTATCAAACCTGTATCTGTCCATACAATACTATCAAGGGCAAGTGGGAGCGGTATATCTACATTTTTTAATTCATATAAATAAGATATAGTGGCAAGAGACTCCCCTAGAGAAAGGTTTTCAACAGGCCAACTATTCTTTTTTATATTATCTATATTATCTAAATTGGCGATAATATCCGAAATAGATGAGGCTTTTTGCCAATTTTCTAGCCATGTAAAGTCGCTTTGTTCGTCTATCTCCAAAAAACTCAAGGCGAATACCTCCTTATGAATATATATTACTATAAGAGGGTGTTTTAAAAGGAGGGGTGCACATGTCTTATATAGAGAATGTTAAACGTGTATGTGCTGATAGACCCGAGATTATAAAGGCATTTGAAGAGATAGATAGAAGGCAGTTTTTGCCTCGTGCTTATCGGAAATATGCCGATCATGATATGCCACTTCCTATAGGCTATGGCCAAACTACTTCACAGCCTTCTCTTATTGCGGATATGATATGTCGTGCCGATATCAAAAGAGGAGATAAGGTTTTAGAAATTGGTACAGGTACGGGATTTGCAGCATCTATCATGGCAACCTTAGGTGCAGATGTGTACACTGTGGAAAAGATACCAGAGCTGTACCAGCTAGCCAAGGAAAATCTGTCATCTTTTGACAATGTACATGTATTTCTTGCAGGTGATGTATTAGGTCTTCCTGAGTATGCGCCTTTTGATAAAATCTTGGTTTTCGCCCATGCCGAGGATATTCCTATAGAGCTCCTTGACCAGTTAAAAGAGGGAGGAATTATGATTGTTCCTGTTGGTGATGAAAGAATTCAGTATCTTATGAAGATAGAGAAAACGTTTGAAGGTGATAAGGTGGAAACGCTATATCCCGTGAGGTTTGTACCACTGCGATGAAAGATGATTATATTTTTCAGATTGTAAAAGCGGAAGGACTTGAACCTATTAGTATTGATGAAATTAGCCATCTTCCTATTTCTATAAAGCCCTTGTACATGTGTAAGTTTGGTTGCAAGGAGTATGGTAATTATCCTTCTTGTCCTCCTTATACTGGTACTTATGAGGATATTGTAAGGTTCTGGCAAAGTTATAGTAGGTTTGTTCTAGTGACAACACAGGATGAATTCGATGAAGACTTCGATATGTATAAGAGAAATTTCCAATATAAATTAATAAACATTCAGAGAAAACTTCGAGACATGGGTTTTTATTATGTCTTTCCCCTCTTCCCGGGATCGTGTCGTCTATGCAAAGTGTGTGGTATGCCACATGAATGTTATCGCCCTCAGGATGTGCGTCCTTCTGTATCTGCTATGGGAGTGGAACTTATTTCATATTTGCAAGAACGAACAAGTGAAATTGATAAAGTGAATATTTATTTGCATACGAGACGATTATTCAGTATAATACTCTTAGAGTGATTAGTGAATATTTATGAAAAAGGAGTGATGAGAGTGACAGACAGCTCGCGCTCGAGAAAGAGCACAAAGAAGCGTTTAATGTACCTCCAGAAACTTCTTAAAGAAGAGTTTTTGGGATCCCAGAAAGAAATTGTAGATAAACTTCGTGAGGCAGGTTTTAATGCCACTCAGAGTACTATTTCCAGAGACCTCAAGCGTATTGGTGCTGTGAGAGTTGCACTTCCTACTGGCGAATATCGCTATATGATTCAGGATTATGCTGTTGAAGGAGTTAATGAACGTGTTATAGAAATTATTCGCCGTGCTGTTACATCGTTTGAGTATAACAGCCCTATATTGCTCGTTAAGGTAATACCGGGAACAGCCAGTGCCGTTGCTAGGGCTATTGAATCTTTATCTCTGCCACAGATAGCCGGTAGTGTGGCAGGAGATGACACGATCTTCTTCCTTCTTAAAGAAGGAAGTAATGCAGCAGAAGTTGTTAGTACCCTCCAGAAAATTGTTGAATTCAACCCAGACGATACTATGTCGCTGGAGGACGAAGAAGAGTAAAAATCAAATAGGAGGCGATGCTTTATGAGAGACCCTAAAACTATTCGTAATGTAGCCCTTGTTGGACATCACGGCACTGGTAAAACTGCCCTTGCCGAGAAAATACTTATGAAGGTAGGCAAGATTAAGGCTCCCGGTATCTCCGACTTCGACGATTTTGAAAAAGAGCACGGCATGTCTGTTAATTTAACACTGCTTCCATTTGAGTATGAAGGTGTTAAGGTTAACATGATTGACACTCCCGGTTATTTAGACTTTGCCGGTGAGGCATGTGCAGCCCTTCATGTTAGTGAGACGGCTATTTTTGTTCTTGATATTTCTGCCCGTGAAGTAGGTGTACAGGCAGAGAGATTGTGGGATCGTGGAGAAGATCATGATATGCCCCGTATTATCTTTGTCAATAAGATGGATAAAGAAGGGGTAAACTTTAGAGAGTACCTTGAGGTTATTTGGAATGCCTTTGGAAAGAAAGCAATGCCCCTTTATCTTCCAGTAGGGGAAGGACCAAACTTTAAGGGGCTTGTATCTATATTTTCCGATGAATTTCCCGAGGAAGTTCAAGCTCTTGCCGATGAGCTGAAGGAAAGGGTTATGGACCTTGTCGTTGAGATAGACGATGAAATTATGGAAAAGTATCTTGGCGGTGAGGAGATTACCAAGGAAGAAATAGGAAGGGCTATGAAGGAAGCATTCCTTGAGGGCAATTTTATTCCTGTTATTCCTGGCTCTGTCGAGAAAGATATCGGTATAGATGAGCTTTTGAAGGTAATCAAAGAAGATGTTCCATCCCCTGCAGAGCGTATATGGGAGAAAGCATATACTGCTGACAAACCTCTGATAGAGCAGCCATTTGGTGCTATTACATTTAAAGTTTATATAGATACATATATTGGTAAAATTGTTCTCTTTAGGGTATTTGGCGGTTCTCTAAAGAAAGGTGATACTGTTCTTGTTAAAGATACAGGAGCACAGGTACGTATCAACCATATTTATGAAATTTTAGGTAAGGAGCTCACAGAAATTGATGAGATTGGGCCTGGTGATATGGGAGCTATTACAAAGGTAGAAGAGATATCTGCCAATCAGATACTTACAGATCCCAATAACCCTGTAGAGCTTACCAAGATACCGTATCCACAGCCTATTATGCCTATCGCCATAGAACCTAAAACCAAGACTGACCAGGAGAAACTTTTACAGGCATTGCATAAATGTAATGAGGAAGATCCATCGTTTGAGACATTCTATGACACAGAAATGCATCAGACTGTGGTGAACTTACAAGGTGATGTTCAGCAGAAACTTCTTCTTGAGAGGTTGCATAATAAGTATCATGTTGATGTCAATCTTGTTCCACGTAAGGTACCTTATAGAGAAACCATAAAGGGTAGGGCCAAAGCTGTCGGTAAATTCGTTAAGCAAACAGGTGGACATGGTCAATATGCTGTTGTTCACATAGAGATTTGGCCTCTTGAAAGAGGAAAAGGTTATGAGTTTGAAGATGCTATATTTGGTGGTGCTATATCCCGTACATATATCCCATCTGTAGATAAAGGTGTAAGAGAGCGTATGGCTAAGGGAGTTATTGCAGGTTATCCTGTTGTTGATGTTCATGTGAAACTATTTGATGGTAAAGAGCATCCTGTTGATTCCTCAGATTATGCCTTCCAGGTGGCTGGTTCTCTGGCATTCCAAGAGGCTATGATGAATGCTAAACCAATACTTCTTGAGCCAATCTACAAGCTTACTGTTAAAGTGCCCAAGGACTATGTTGGTGATATTATGGGAGATATCAACTCTAGACGTGGTCGTATTATAGGCATGGATACAGAGGGTAAATATCAAGTTATTATAGCTGAGGTTCCTTATGCTGAGCTTATGGATTATGCCCGTGCCATAAGATCTATCACCGGTGGCAGAGGCACATTCCAGATGGAATTTGACCACTATGCCGAAGTGCCTGCTCATATGGCAGAAAAGATTATAGCAGAGTCTCAGAAAGAAGAAGACTAAGTGTAAGTTATACCTTATAATATAGGGGCTACCAAATCGGTAGCCCCTATTGTCTTTTAGGAGGTGGGAGCTATGATAGATTTCTTAAAGAAGCTGGCAGAAAAAAAGGCTTATGGAATTGTAAGAGTCAAGGACCAGGAAGTTTTAGTGAGATTTTATGAACATGAAAATGAACTAGTCGGTGCTTTTTGGATTCCTGAGGAAGAAGTTGATAATGGCATTGTTTTTTCTGCAGAAATATATAGAGCCGTCGGACAAAAAGATGATATTGCCGGTGTTGCCGATGACCTACTAAAACATATAGAATCATTATTTGAGAAGATTAGCTAGTTGTTGGAGGATTTTTCTAGCTCGCTTGCTTTCTTCTCCCGGTGAGCGGGCTATTTTTTCAAGTATGGCTATTGTGTTTTCATATATCTTAATATTCACAGGATATGGATGCCCATCTTTACCACCGTGTGCATAAGAATATACAGCTGGGTCGGTAAAGTCTATATCAGAACCATATAGTAACGAGGCAGCCATTGCTAGAGCTCGTGTAGAAGCTGGGCCAAGTTTGGAAAGTGCCAGTTCATGTATATTCTTAGGTGGATTATCATATGTAGAGAGAATAACCTTTTTTAAATTGCCACTGAACTTTAGACGAACATCGTGATGTGCAGGCATAAAAAGGCTATTTTGTTTTTCCGATAGACTCTTGAATATGCTTTCTATCTCAGAAGGTTTTATCTCATGGAACAATTGCAGAATGCTTTGTTTGGTAGGTTCTGACTTCTTTGTTGTTAGATTGAATACTTTTTTCTCTAATTCCTTGGTATCAATTCCTGAATGAGGAGTTGTTAGTGTATCGTTGATATGTTTGTAATGCCAATGGTATCTTCGTGCATATTTGTTTTGTGGATTCATGCCCTGTTGTATAACAGTCCATTTTCCATCGGACGTGTAGATGATGTTATGGTGATAAATATTATATCCATCTTGGATCCATGCACTATCTACTTTAGCGGCTATTTTACTGATAGACTTCAGCTTTTCTGGAGAGATTTTTAGATACTTAGCTGTATATTCTATTTCTACAGGGGTTTTGCGCATTGTTTTACCTTTGCCACCGGCAATAAATATACCGATGTTGGGAGGAAGTTCTGATAATGCCATTTTTATGGCTCCAAGTGTTGTTGTTGTTAGACCTGAGGAGTGCCAATCAAATCCAAGGAAACTGCCGAATGCCTGAAACCAGTATGGGTCAGATAGCATATCAATAAATTTGTCAGGTCCGAATTCTATGAGTACAAGTTCTATAAAAACCCTGCTTAACCTTACCATACGTGAGAAGAGCCAGCGTGGTGCTTTTCCCCCGTGAAGTGGTAAATCTGCTTGTCCTGATTTTCGCATAAATGACCTCCTTTTTGCATATAGTTGCATCTTTAGTATAATACTTTATGTGAAAAAACTTCCGAAAGGGGGAGTAGCAGTGAAAAAATTTAGAGTATTTCTTACCTTGCTTCTAGTCTTCGGACTTATCTTTGGTATGTTTGTAGGTTGTGGAGAGCAGAAGCAAGAACAGAGTCAGGGACAAGAGCAGAAAGCAGAGATGGTACTAAGGTACAACCTTGGTACAGAGCCTGAGACACTTGATCCCGCAAAGGCAACAGGTGTTCCTGAAATGACAGTCATGTTACATACTTTTGATGGTCTTACTCGTCTTGACAGAGATGGTAAGCCACAGCCAGCCGTTGCAGAGAGCTGGGAGGTTAAAGACAATGGTAAGACCTATATCTTCCATTTGAGGAAAGATGTAAAATGGTCTGATGGTCAGCCAGTAACCGCTCACGACTTTGAATTTGCCTGGAAGAGAGCTCTTTCTCCAGAGATTGCATCTGAGTATGCCTACCAGCTTTATTACATTAAGAACGGTGAGAAGTATAACACCGGTGAAATCACCGATCCCAACGAGGTTGGCGTAAAAGCTCTTGATGACTACACATTGCAGGTAGAGCTTGAACAGCCTGCTCCATATTTCCTTTCTCTGGTAGCATTTCCAACACTTTATCCACTACCAGAGCATGTTCTTAAAGCACATCCAGAGTGGCCTAAGGGCATTGATAAGGATCCAAGCCTTTATGTAACCAATGGTCCATTTGTTCTTGCCGAGTGGAGCCACCACGATAAGCTCGTCCTGAAGAAGAACCCCAATTACTTTGACAAGGATAAGGTTAAACTTGACAAGTTGGTTTTCTACATGGTAGAAGATGCCAATACTGCTGTTCAGATGTTTGAGAATGGCGAAGTTGACATGATTGACAACATTCCGACAGCCCAGATTGACCAGTGGAAAGGCAAACCTGAATTCCATATCGATCCAATTCTGGGTACATACTACATTCTTGTTAATGTCGGTTCCGATAAGACCATGGGTGGCGAAAAGAATCCTCTTCAGGATGTTAGGGTAAGAAAGGCCATTGCCATGGCTATCAATAGATCTGTCATTACCGATAAAATTCTTAAAGCTGGTCAGCAGCCCGCTTATGCATTTGTTCCACCGGGTATCCCAGATGCCGAGCCGGGAACAGATTTCAGACAGGTTGGTGGAAATTACTTCTCCGAAGATGTACAGAAGGCCAAAGAGCTTCTTGCTGAAGCTGGTTATCCTGATGGAAAAGGTTTTCCTAAGCTGATATACCTTTACAATACATCTGAAGGCCACAAGAAGATTGGTGAGGCTATTCAGAGCATGCTAAAAGAAAATCTTGGTATTGAAATGGAACTTCAGAATCAGGAGTGGAAAGTTTATCTTCAGAGCCGTAATGAGGGGCAGTTTGACCTTGCCCGTGCAGGTTGGCTTGGTGACTATGTTGACCCAATGACATTCCTCGATATGTTTGTTTCTACCAGTGGAAATAATGATACAGGTTGGTCTAATCCTCAGTATGACGAGCTCATCGAAAAGGCTAAATATGAAACAGATAATGCTAAGAGAGTCCAGTATATGCATGAGGCAGAGAAGATTTTAATGGAAGATATGCCTATTATTCCTCTGTACTTCTACACCAATCCAAGACTTGTTAAGACTTATGTAAAGAACTATGCTGCTATTTCTCTTGGTTGGGTAGACTTCAAAGAGGCTTATATTCAGAAATAAGACTTTGACATGCGACTTTGCAGGGGGGACGCATAGTCCCCCCGCTTTTTATAGAGGAGGTGTAGCGAGTGGGGAGGTTTATTGTTAGGCGACTGGCCCTTATGGTTATAGCACTTTGGGTGGTTGTCACTGTAACATTCTTTTTAGCACACATGATTCCTGGTGGTCCATTTGACAGGGAAAAACCTGTTCCCGAGGCTATCAAAAAGAATTTGGAAGAGAAGTATCATCTTAATGAACCTATGTGGAAGCAATATATTCTTTACCTTAATGATATTATTCATGGTGATTTAGGTCCATCTTTTAAATATCCTGATAGAACAGTCAATGACATTATTAAAGAGAGTTTTCCCGTTTCTGCTCAACTTGGTTTTTGGGCGGTTCTTATTGCTACATTTGTTGGTATATCGCTTGGTAGCATATCGGCTCTCCATCAGGGGGGGCTGATAGACTCGTTTTCCATGTTCTTTGCCATATTGTTTATATCTTTGCCATCGTTTGTTATAGCACCGATTT
Source organism: Dictyoglomota bacterium (assembly GCA_013153035.1). Classification (GTDB taxonomy): domain Bacteria; phylum Coprothermobacterota; class Coprothermobacteria; order Coprothermobacterales; family JAADFF01; genus JAADFF01. The sequence goes on from JAADFF010000065.1 coordinate 7,832, forward strand.
TTCAATATATCTTTGGTGTAAAACTGCATTGGCTTCCCGTTGCAAACTGGGGGTCATGGGAACATATGATATTGCCGGCACTTTCTCTTGCATTAGGTCCAACAGCAGTTATTGCCCGTCTTACAAGGGCCTCTATGCTTGAAGTTCTTAGCAACGATTATGTTAAAGCAGCTAAGGCAAGGGGACTGTCTGGTTTGAGAGTTCTTATTGTGTATGCACTCAAGAATGCCCTTATTCCTGTTGTCACATATCTATTCCCACTGATTGCTGCAATCTTTACTGGTAGCTTTGTTGTAGAAAAGATTTTCAATATACCGGGGCTGGGTCGATATTATGTTACATCTATCTACAATCGTGATTACACTGTTATACTGGGTGTTACCGTTTTCTATGCGGCTTTCCTTATTCTTATGAACTTACTTGCAGATATTACTTATGCCCTGCTTGATCCCCGTATCAGGTATGAGTGAGGTGGTAAAAGTGAGTATGGATATAAGAGTTGAAGAACTGAAAGACAAAAGTTTGTGGGAGCCAATACCTGAATCTGAAAAGATGGGAGCGGAGGCACTAACTGCTCCTCAGGTAACATTTTGGGGAGATGTATGGCGTCGTTTTCGAAAAAATCGCCTAGCTGTTATAGGCTTAGTTCTTCTGGTCATAATATTGCTATTTGCCCTTGTAGGCCCACTTGTTTCTCCGTATCCTTATGATAAGCAAGATTATAATGCCATATTAGAACCTCCTAATTTTGCTCATCCGTTTGGTACAGATTATGTTGGAAGAGATCTATTCACCCGTGTGATGTATGGAGCCCGTATTTCGCTAGCTGTTGGTTTTCTTGCGGCTATGGTTCAGCTTGTTATAGGTGTTCTATATGGTGGTATATCAGGTTTTATGGGTGGAAAGGTAGACGAGATAATGATGCGTATAGTGGATATTATGTATGCTATACCAATACTGCTTATTGTTATCCTATTGATGGTCGTTCTTGGTCCAGGGCTTGTCAATATTTTCTTGGCGTTGGGTTTCTTCTACTGGCTTGGTATGGCCCGAATTGTTCGAAGTCAAATTTTAACATTAAAAGAAGAAGAGTTTGTACTTGCTGCACGAGTGCTTGGTGCAAGCACCAAAAGACTTTTACTTAGGCATCTTATACCCAATGCTATGGGTCCTGTTATTGTTACCGTTACACTGAATATTCCCAATGCTATTTTTACCGAGGCGTTTCTCAGCTATATAGGACTCGGTGTTTCTGCCCCAATGGCTTCTCTTGGTAGCTTGGCATCTGATGGTGTTGAGTACATTCGCACAGCTCCATGGTTGATGCTATTTCCCGCTCTGACAATTGCCCTGATAGCCCTTGCATTCAACTTTGTTGGCGATGGTTTAAGAGATTCTCTTGACCCGAGACTGAGGAGGTGACGATAATGGCACTATTGGAAGTAAGAAATCTTCAGACATATTTCTACACGTATGCTGGAGTGGTAAAAGCTGTCGATGGAGTATCCTTCTCTGTTGATAGAGGAGAGGTTCTAGGTATTGTTGGAGAATCAGGTTCTGGTAAATCGGTTACAGCAATGTCTATCATGAGACTGGTGCAGCAGCCAGGAAAAACAGTTGGTGGTGAAATTATCTTTGATGGGATAGACCTATTGAAATTATCTGATAGGGAAATGAATTCTTATCGTGGCAAGCGTATTGCCATGGTATTTCAGGATCCTATGACTTCCCTTAATCCTACGCTGACGGTTGGTTATCATATGATGGAGCTTCTTAGTAGGGATCCGAATCTTAAAACAAAAAAACAAAAGATAGATAGGGCTATAGAATTATTGAGAGCCGTTGGTATCTCTGAACCAGAAAAAAGGCTTTCTCAGTATCCATATCAATTTTCTGGTGGTATGAGGCAGAGAGTTATGATAGCATTGGCTATTGCCCTTAATCCTGATCTACTCATCATGGATGAGCCTACTACAGCTCTTGATGTGACAGTTCAGGCACAGATTATGGAGCTTGTTAAAGAGATACAGGAAAGATATCATATGGCAGTTATCTTTATTACCCATGATCTTGGTGTTATTGCAGGGTTTGCCGATAGGGTCATGGTAATGTATGCTGGTAAGAAGGTAGAAGAAGGTGATGTATATAGCATGTTTGAGAAGCCCTTACATCCTTATACAGAGGCTCTTCTTTCTGCTGTACCAAAGCTTGATATGGATAGAAGTCAAAGGTTGTATGCTATTCCTGGTAGCCCACCTAATATGATTGCTCCACCTCCCGGATGTCGATTCCATCCCAGGTGCCCTTATGCTATGCGTATTTGTGCTAAGAAAATGCCTGTAGCTGTCAGTACAGATGATAGAGAAGTGTACTGCTGGAAAGTTTTTAAGGAGATGGGAGTGGTGGAAAGTGTCTAAAAACGTCATATTGAAGATAGAAAATCTTAAGACATGGTTTCCTGTTACAGGTGGTTTTCCTAAAAAGGTTGTTGGATATGTCAAGGCTGTAGATGGGGTTTCCTTTGAGGTATACGAAGGAGAGACACTTGGTATTGTTGGTGAGTCTGGATGTGGAAAGACAACACTTGGAAGAACGATTGTAAGGCTTTATAAACCTACCGATGGTAAGATTTGGTTTAAGAATGAAGAGCTTACCCATCTAAGTGATAAAGAGCTTCTCCCCTATCGTAGAAAAATACAGATGGTATTTCAAGACCCATATGCATCACTCAATCCCCGTATGACAGTTGCTGAAATTATTGGCGAGGCCTTAGATATCCATAAGCTGTATAAAACCAAGGAAGAAAGGCAAGAACGCATATACCAGCTTCTTGAAACGGTAGGCCTTGTTAGGGAGCATGCCAATCGTTTTCCACATGAATTTTCTGGTGGTCAGAGACAACGTATAGGAATTGCGAGGGCATTGGCTGTGCAACCAGAGCTAATTGTGCTTGATGAGCCCATCTCTGCTCTTGATGTGTCTATTCAAGCTCAGGTTGTTAATGTGCTTATTGATTTACAGGAGAAATATGGCTTGACATATCTGTTCATTGCCCACGATTTATCAATGGTTAGATACATATCTGATAGAGTTATTGTCATGTATTTGGGTAATGTTGTAGAGGAAGCTCCGTCTAGAGAGCTTTTTAGAAAGCCACTTCATCCATACACAGAGGCACTTCTTTCTGCTGTACCCATACCCGATCCGAAGATAGCGAGGCAGCGTAAGAGAATTATATTGCAAGGTGAAGTGCCAAGTCCACTGAATCCGCCTCCCGGTTGCCCATTTTCCACAAGATGTCCTTATGCAAAGGATATATGTTTTAAGGAAAAACCTCAGTTAAAAGAGGTTGGGGGGCGCAAAGTGGCTTGTCATTTCCCTCTTGAATGAGGATCGCTTTTGTGTTATAATACATATCGCATTAGCGATCCTCGGTTGGGGGATCGTCTAAGTGGCAGGACACGGGACTTTGGATCCCGGCGTGGAGGTTCGAGTCCTCCTCCCCCAGCCACGGGAGAGGAGATAGATGGGCGGTTAGCTCAGCGGGAGAGCGCCTGCCTTACAAGCAGGAGGTCGTAGGTTCGAAACCTACACCGCCCACCATGAAAGAGGGGGACGCGCAGTCCCCCTTCTTTTTATGGTTATATTCTGCAGTATTTAGCAATCTCCCAGTCATGCACAATCATGTTGTATTCTCTCCATTCAGCCCATTTAATAGTGGTGAACATATTGTATACATGTTCTCCCAATGTTTCCTTGATAACATCGTCTTTTTCAAGTTCCAGTAGTGCTTCTTCCAGTGTTGCAGGTAGTGGAATGATGCCAAGCTCTTTCATTTCTTCATCGCTGAGGTCGTATGTGTTGACCTTGTTTACAGGGTTAGGTGGGGTTATCTTGTTTTCTATACCATCGAGACCTGCTGCCAATATAGCGGCAAATGCAAGATATGGATTGGCAGAAGGATCGGGATTTCTCAGCTCGATACGGGTCCCCTTACCTCTTGCTGCAGGTACCCTTATAAGAGCTGAACGATTGTTTGTGGCCCAGCATGCATTGGTTGGAGCCTCATAGTGGGGTACAAGTCTCTTATAGGAATTTACCGTAGGGTTGGTGATAGCTGTAAGTGCTCTAATGTGTTTCAGTATACCTCCAATAAAATAGAGCATGGTCTGACTAATACCACCGTATATGCCACCTTCTTCGTAGAAGGCATTTTCTTCTCCTTTGAAGAGAGACATATGTACATGCATACCAGAACCATTGACACCGAAAATGGGTTTGGGCATAAAGTTTGCAACAAGTCCGTTTGCAATAGCTATGGTCTTAGCAACAAGTTTTAGTGTAATAACATTGTCTGCAACAGATAGGGCAGGCCCGTATCTGAAGTCTATTTCATGTTGAGATGGGGCAACCTCGTGATGGGCTGCCTCAATATTGAAGCCCATTTCTTTGAGGGCTATGACAATGTCTTGTCTAACTCTTTCTCCTTTGTCTACAGGAAGTAGGTCGAAGTATCCACCTGTATCTATTATTTCTGTTGTGGGTTCATTGGCTTTTTCTTTGAAGATGAAAAATTCCATCTCAGGTCCAACTTTGAAATCTGTAAAGCCCATATCCCTTGCTTTCTTTAGTGTTTTTCTCAGTACATAACGAGGATCTCCTCTGAATGGTTCGCCGCTCGGGGTATATACATCGCAAATAAATCTTGCGGTATGTCTGTTTTCTTCAAATGTCCATGGAAGTATAGTAAATGTATCCAGATCCGGTTTCAAGATGAGATCAGATTCTTCGATGCCAACAAATCCGTCAACTGATGAGCCATCAAAATACACGCCATTTTCCAGGGCATTTTCCAGCTCTTCTGCAGGAATTTCTACATTCTTAGGAATACCTGCCAGGTCTGTGAACATTAGCCTAATGAACGAAATGTTTTTCTCCTTCACAATACCAAGAACTTCTTCTCTTGTCATGACATATCCCCCCTTGGATAAATATGAGAGATTATAACAAAAAGGATGCTTGAGAACAAGAGGAAAAAATGAGGTTTAAAGAGTAATATCTATTCCCCCCACGAAGGGGGGATTATTAGAGGCATTGATAGAAGATACCATATTATGTGAAGCAAGTAGGTTATTATAAACATAAGACTTTTCGCCTGCAGATATAGATGTATGTTTTTTCATAGATTCGCGGAATTTCTTCATCTTCTCTTCCATAAGTTTAGCCCGTGCTTTGGCTTCCTTAGCAGCAGCTTCAGCAGCAACACGTCTATCTGTTGGTGATGGGTCGGCTGGTGCAAGAGCTGCTTTTTTAACAATCTCCATTTTCTGAATAGTTTTTTCCGGATCCTTTTCTTCAGATGTGTCAATTTTTACTTCTCCTGCTACGGCATATCGTTTGCCATCTGGCCCTGTTACATATTTATAGTATGGGCCACCTCTGACATAAGGCCCACCTGCTACTAGATGGGCCATCTCATGAGCCCTTACCTTTCTATCTATTTCCCTAAGCTTTTCTACTTCTTTTTTCTCCTTGTTGTCAAGTTGGCCGGGTAACTTGTGACGCTGGGTTTGTTGCTTGATTTGGGTAGATACAAACATTCGATATAATTCCCACTTATCATCAGATTTTTTTTCACCTTGTCCGATTGTTCCTATTGTATGCTCGTAGTTGATATCCCATGCCATATCTTCCCACCTCAATATGTATAATCGGAATAGAGAGATAGAAATTGAGGAGGGATTGCTGTGGAGCTGAAAACTGTACTTTACGATATGCCGGGAGAGATTAATACAGAGAAGACCTTGGAGCTTGCCTTTGAGTATGCTTTGAAACTACCGTCTAAGACGGTACTTGTGCCTTCAAGTAGGGGGATTGTTGCCAAGAAGGCGTATGAAATGAAGCCTAAAGGTGTTCGGATGATTGTGTTTACCCATCATATAGGATATTTTCACGATGATGAGGATGAGTTTGAACCGGGACTTAGGCAGTGGCTTCGTGATAGGGGTATAGAAGTGGTAACAATGACACATGCATTTGCCGGTATTGATAGAGGAATGAGAAAGATCTTTAAGGGAATATATCCTACTGAGATATTCGCACTAGCACTAAGAACAATGGGAGAGGGTACTAAGGTTGCAGTAGAACTTGCCGCAATGGCTGCAGATGCTGGACTTGTAACCACAAAAGATGTGGTTGTATCTCTTGGCGGGACCGCTAGGGGGGTAGATACTGCTTTGATTATCAAGCCTGCTCATACCCGTAATATTTGGACAATAAGGCCTATTCACTTTATTTGTAGACCTAAGCTAGTGCAATTTCATCTGGAGGGTGACGATGGCTAATATAACCCGAACAATCAATGTTAAAAGACATCTAGATAAAGTTCTGGAAGTACTCAAAGATAAATATCCTAGTAAAACTATCCCATATGGTATCCAGTTTAGGACAGAAAATGGGATAGTTAATATTTATACCTCGGGGAAAATGGTTTACCAAGGTGAGGAAGCAGGATTAGAAAAGATTTTACAGCTGACAACAATATTTGAGGATGAAAATAGTCTAGTTTTTCCAGGGGTAGGATGTGATGAGGCAGGGAAAGGAGAATATCTTGGGCCTCTAGTAGTGTCATGTGTATGGGTAAAGGATAGGCAGGTTTATGGTGATTTGCAAGGTCGTGGATTTATGGATAGTAAGGATATTAGTAAAAAACGGTTGTTTGACCTCTATAAGTGGCTCAAAGAAACTGATGGTCATGGTCTTAAAGTGTCATATATGCTTTATACACCGGAGCAGTTCGACAGAATATATGCAAGGATGGGAAATATTGCTAGAATGCTAGATTATATGTACATTGGAACATTGTTGAAATTACCTCTGTCAAATCAAATTATTATTGATCGTTATAGTAAAGGTGCTTTGGTGGACCAGTTTATCAAAAATATTGTCTTGGAAACTGGTGCTGAAAAGTATTTTCATGTTGCTGCAGCTTCTGTCGTAGCCAAAGTTATATATGAGAAATGGGTAGAACAGTATGTGCCAAAGGAAATAGCTGATATACTGAGACAAAGTCATGTGTCAATAAATGAGCGAAAAAAGGTATTATCTGGTATAGATATAAATAGGTGGGTGAAAAATGCGTTTAAAACTAATAATGTTTAAATTTGTAATTGGAGGATTGTTATTATCCTTGATCCTTTTATATACTGTTCCTGCTGTATATGTCTATGGTAGTAATAACCCTTCAGTATCACTGAATACATACTTTACTTGCCACGATGATAATCTTGTTGCCAATATAGATTTGTTTCTTAGAGATATATCTTTTATGGAGCAAAAGTCCAGTTATTTATCTCATATTGAGGTGATATCACCGTGGGGAAGACGATATTTTCATATACCCCTGTCTGTTATCGGTGATGCAACTTCTGGTTTATATCGTGGAACGCAGGTTATAGGAAAGTGTAAAGATGGAACTTACAAAGTAGAGGTTAGTATCAATGATCATGTACGCGAGCTTTATACGGTTTTTGTTCATAGTAGTCGTGTCAAGTATTTCGAAGATGATGTTGCTTTTTCACCGTTATTTCTTCAAGGTGTATTGACAGCTTCGTCAGGCGTTGTCAGTTTTGATGTGTTTGTTGAAAATAAGGAAGATGCTACCATTACACTCTCCAGAGATGATATCAACCTCAATGTTCTTCTGTATTCGGGGAAATACCTTATATATAGCAGTTTGTATGATATTGACGAGAAGTATGTCAAGTATGCTATAAGACCGGGAAAGTATATAACCATTCCCTCTGGTGATAGTAGAAAGATAGCTATTATCAATATTCCCGTTAAAGATAGAAAGACTCATAAAGGGCAATTTTCTTTATCTGTTGTGGCAACTGGTAGCCCCTTTTTGGGAAGTTATCTGAATATTCCCATATTTGAAAAAGGTTTACCCAATGATGTTCCTGACTGGGCTACAGATTATGTGTTATCGTTTGAAAACATCGGTGTTATTCCATGGAGTAATCTTTCAGTACCTGCAACAAGGAAGGATATGGCGATACTTATAGGTGGTTTATATCGGAGATTCTATCTTTTTAAGGGGGTAATATTTACCGATGTATCTATTGGAGAGCCAGTGTTTGGATTGTTAGGCAATTTGTTTTATATGCATAGGGTCAGTGGATACCCAGATGGAACTTATAGACCTACAGTTTCTTTATCAAGGTTAGAGGCAACTATATTCTTATTAAAGTATATATATGGTAATTCTGTATATGAAATGGTATCGAATACTCAACCTGAAGGTATATTCAAAGATGTTTCACCAGATAAGTG
>JAADFF010000015.1 GCA_013153035.1 Dictyoglomota bacterium
CCCTGTTTTTCAAGTGCACTGACAAATGCCCTAAGGTGGTTATAGGAACCACTTCTAATATTTTCGTATACCTGCTTTATGTCTGCCTTGTCTGTATTTGCTATAGCCTTATCAAGGTCTATAATGTCTACCTCTTCAATAAGAGCACCTACTTTTAGTGCCTCTACAAGAGATTCTCTACCTCTTGCCACAAGGTCGTTGTAGAGTTTCTGAAGATCTGGATTTTTAAATTCTCCCGGTTTTGTATCGGCAGTGGGATCCTCCAGTCCATATTTCTCTATAAGACTCCTAACTTGGTCCATATGAGTTTGTTCGGCCTTGCTAATGTTTAAGAAGATCTCGTCTTTCCATATATCATAGAGTTTCGTGTATACATCTCTTGCTAGTTTTTCTTCCTCAGCCATATAAAGAAGTTCCTCTTTTTCTTGTGGTGTTAAGGCTGTGGTGTTTGTAGTGTTTTCACTGGTAGTAGTGGTTTGTTGGGTTGTTGTGCTTGTGTTAGTGTTACTTGTATTGTTGTTAGTGGTTCCACAACCGGCAAAAGAAAATGCTACTGTGACAATTAACATGATTACTACTAAGCTACTAAATAATTTTTTCATCATACATCCCCTCCTTGTCAAGGTTTTCCTATAAATATTTTATACTTGTCAAATTGTTTTCACAAATATATACGCACGAGGCTTCTCATTGTGACACTATGGCATACTGTATAATGTGAAAAATAAACTTGGGGGAGGAGAGGGATGACTGCACGAGCCAAAGGTCTTTTATATATGGCTTTTACTGTTGTATTGTGGGGAGTGTCTTTTGTTGCCACAAAGGTTCTTGTGGGTACTGTGCCCCCATTTACCGCCGGTTTTCTAAGATTTGTTCTTGCTGTGGCCATCTTGTATGCACTTGTGCGTATTCCTATACAGTATTGTGGAAAAGATAAATACTATGCCATGCTTGCCGGTTTCTTTGGGGTCACTATGTACTTCGTCTTTGAGAACACAGGGTTAAAGTTTACAACAGCCACCAATGGTTCCCTTATCGTGTCATCAACCCCGGTATGGTATCTGGTAGTGCGTGATCTAATTGACAGAAAGCCATCTGCACTTATCAGATACATAGGTACCATCATGGCATTTATCGGTGTGGCTATTATTGTATTCAATGGTAGGTTTGTGTTGAAACTCAACCCACTGGGTGATACGCTCATGTTTGGTGCAGCGTTTGCGTGGATTTTCTATACGGTATTTGTTGAAAAGCTTTCGGGTTACGATGAACTGCCACTAACAAGGGATATCAGTCTGTGGGGTCTTATCTTCTTCATACCTTTTACACTCTATGAGCTAATGAGGACACCGGTAGAATTTTCTAAATGGTTTACCCCGTCTGCGTGGATAGCCCTTATATATCTTGGTGTGTTTTGCTCTGCCCTTGGTTATCTCATGTGGAATAAGGCCATAGCCCTTGCCGGTGGCAAAACGGTGACCAATGGGCTCTATTTTATTCCACTTGTCACGGCCATAGCGGAGTTTTTCATATTGGGAAATAGTCCCAATATCTATACCATTGTTGGTGGTATTCTTACGGTGCTCGGTACATATATTGCAGAAAAAGATGTTGGAGGTGAAAACAATGATTAGTGTGAGAAGAGAGTTTGAGAACATGAGTGTGAAAGAGGTAGAGGAGAAGCTGAAGGAGGAACTGGCTTCTCGCGGATATAAGGCAGTGCTCGAACTAACACCGAGCGACATCGTTAAGGACAAACTAAGGGAAGATATGCCCATTTATCGCATTTTGTATATCTGCAATCCCAAAGATTTCTACAATATGACAAAAGTTGATTACGATATAGGCTCATTTGCCCCATGTCCTGTGCTCATCTACGAAAAAGATGGTAAGGCATACATCTCCCTTAGCGTGTGTGAAGAGGTTGTAGATATATTAAAAGAGCCCTTTGAAAAGGTCAAAGAGGCTATAATGGCAGTGTAAAAACTTTGTAGGGGGAGGGGTTGAGTATGGAGAAACTGAAAAAGATTGGTATCTTGGGAGGTTTGAGCCCTGAGTCTACTATTCCGTATTATCAGTATCTGGTAGACCTCAGTGCAAAGCATTTGCCCGAGCTTGTGTATCCGGAGATTGTTATCTACAGTGTCAACTTCGGTGAGGTTGTAGCCAATATGCGTAGTGGCAACGCCGACAAGGTCAGAGAGCTTTTCCAGAAAGTTCTTGACCATTTCAATGACATGGGTGTAGAGGTGTTTGCCATTGCATGCAACACCATGCATATACATCTTCCTTATCTCAACACATATGACATGGAAGTTGTCCATATTGTTGATGTTGTAGGCGATGAGGCAGAGAAGTATGGTTACAAGAAACTTATGCTCTTTGGCACCAAGAGACTCCTTGACAGTGGCCTTTACAAGGAGATGCTCGGTAAAAGGGGCATAGAGGTTGTATATCCTGAAGAGGAAGATGCCATCGCCATTGATAAGCTGATATTTAGACTTGGCAACGGTGAGATTAATGATGAGACCAGGGCAGAGGCTATGAAGTATGTAGAGAAGTATAAAGATGCCGCTGATGCCATTATACTGGGATGCACAGAGCTACCCCTTGTTGTGCCTGAAGGCAAGTATAACACCCTTGACACAACACATCTGCATGCCAAAGCTATCTTCCGTAAGGCAACAGGTATAGATATAGAGTAGTTTTTTGCTGAAAGTGAGTGATGGGCGGAGCTATACGCTCCGCCCGTTTGTGTATAGGAGGGTTGATGGTGAGGTTTAAGCATATCCTGTCTGTAGCTACTGTTCTTGTCTTATCTGCGGTGATATCCTTTGCAATGTGGAGACACGCAGGGGAGAGGCTTGTGTCATATGATGGGGAAGATTATAGTAAGGACATTGCACTTTCTGCTCCAGCCATGATTCAATATGCCCAGAAGTGGGCCCATAGTAGAAATTCCCAGTTTTATCACTACACACTCGACTGTGCCAACTTCACATCGCAGATACTTTATGCCGGTGGCATGCCTATGATAAAAAGTCCGCAGAAGGCATGGTATCACTACAGCAGATATGAGATGTGTGGGCTGGGTAGTATCACAGGTATAGAGCACTACTGCAAGCGGTGGTATGTGTCCCGCTCGTGGACACTTGTTGACGATTTTAGACAGTGGATAGTGAAAAGCGTGAAAATGGCCGATGTCACTTATATTGGTGTGCCTATGGATAGGTGGCATACTCCCCATGTCTTTGAGTCCTACCTCAATAAAGAGGTGCGGGGTGGTGTTGCCATTTTGCAGGTAGATTTAAATGGTATACGGGGCCCTGACCACAATGTGTTTGTATATAAAAAAGATGGCCACTGGTATATAGCAGCACACTCTCCCGATATGAACGATACGGTATCCCGATTCTGGACTCCATTTATATTTGCCAAGAAAGTGTGGCTGATACGCATTCACAATGTTACCCACCCGGAGGAGTATAATGCCAATAGGAGGCGATATATATGGCAGGAAATCTCTATGAAAAGAATCTTTCCCC
>JAADFF010000074.1 GCA_013153035.1 Dictyoglomota bacterium
CACTGCGGGTGCCCCACGTATGGGGCCCATATTTGGTGGCATGATTGCCTCTGGTTTTAAGGTTGCCCATATGATACATACAGCTTTAGGTGGTGAGCGGGTATGACACAGATGGAGTATGCCCGCAGAGGTCATATTACCCCCGAGGCCCAGTATGTGGCCGAGGTTGAAGGGGTATCTGTAGAGTTTGTATTAAAGCAGGTTGCCGAGGGGTGTGCCGTGATACCTAAAAATAGACTTCATAAAAACAATAAGGGCGTGGCTATAGGTAAAGGCTTTCGTGTGAAGGTCAATGCTAATATTGGCACTTCTATGGGTTATTCATCTGCCGAGGAAGAATACGAAAAGGCACAGGTGGCCCTGAAAGCCGGTGCCGATGCCATTATGGTGTTGTCTACTTGGGGTGACCTTAGGGGAATGCGTAGACATATTGTAGATGTGGTAGATGTTCCTGTTGGTAGTGTGCCCATATATGATGCTGCCGTGCTATCGTATGCCCGCGGTAAGGCTGTTGTAGATTTTCAGGCATCGGATTTTATTGAAATGGTGCGTATACATGCCGAAGATGGCATAGATTTCATGACCATACATGCAGGTTTGACTATGGATATCGTGAGACGTCTTAGACATACCGATAGGGTGCTGAAGATGGTTAGCCGTGGTGGTGCCATTATTGGTGGTTGGATGCTAAAAAACGATAGAGAAAATCCTTTTTATGAATACTTTGATGAAATACTTGATATTGCAAGAGAGTACGACATAACCCTTTCATTGGGAGACAGTATGAGACCCGGTGCTGTTGTTGATGCCACCGATGATTTGCAGATATCGGAGCTTATTGTTTTAGGTGAGCTTGTGCAGAAGGCAAGGGCCAAGGGCGTGCAGGTAATGGTAGAAGGGCCGGGACATGTGCCTCTTGACGAGATAGAGGCCAATGTCAAAGTTGCCAAATCCATTACCAAAGATGCTCCGTTCTTTGTCTTGGGTCCTCTTCCCATAGATTCTGCACCGGGGTATGACCATATTGTTGCCGCGGTGGGTGGAGCCATTGCCGCATATCATGGCACAGATTTCTTGTGCTATGTGACTCCGGCAGAGCATGTGAGCCTTCCCGACCAAGACGATGTATATGAAGGAGTTGTTGCCGCCAAGATAGCAGCCCGCATAGCCGATGTAGCAAGAAGGCGAGAAGATTCCTTTCATAGAGAATATGAAATGGCCTATGCCAGAAAGACATTTGATTGGGACACAATGTTTGCCTTGGCGGTAGATAGTGAGAAGCCTCGTAGATACAGAGAGAAAAGACCCTTTAGCGGTGAAGGATGCTCTATGTGTGGGCCGTTTTGTGCCATCAAGATTATAGAGGAATATGCCTCAGGTGAGGTGAAGGTGCTGTGAATAGGCTTGTTGTTGTCTCGGGTATAGACCCATCAGGGCATGCCGGTATGCTAAGGGATATAGCAGCCTCATTTCTTATAGGCATTACACCTATTGTTGTTCCATCGGCACTCACATATCAAAATGCCACCACTGTGGAAGATGTTTCATACAGAGATAGTAGTGAGATTGTCAGGGCGGTAAAAGTAGCTGTTGGTGATAAACAGGCTGTGTTTAAGGTGGGACTTGCCTCACCAGATACCGTTGTAGCCCTAAAAAAGATATTTCCCCATAGCACTGTTGTATGGAATATTGTTCTTGCCTCTTCTACAGGGTATACTTTCTTTGTTCCAGAGGACATAAAAAGAGCCTTGCCGTATGCAGACTATATTCTACTTAACAGTGAAGAGGCTCGTGTGCTGGGGCTATCACCGTCAGGGCACATTGTAATCACCGGTGGCCATGGTGATAGCGATATTGTCATAAAAGCCGATAAAGACTTTGTTTTACCCCGTGTTAAGGGTGATTTTCGTGGTACAGGTTGCACTTTTTCTACACTATTTAGCGGTTTTCTTGCCTACAGATATAGTGTCCACAGTGCTATCGTAGAAGCAGGTAATCTCATGGTAAAAGTGCTTGAAGCGTCCCAAAGGGGCTTTGCATCATCTGAGACATTACTTGGCAGGTGGCACGATGAATATATGAAGAGACAGATGGGGGACGCTACCGGTATGCTTGCACCTTTTATATCTTCTATCATGCCAGAGGTTGGTATTAATATGGCATATATGCCGTATGATGGTAAGAAGCCAGAAGATGCCTTTATATTTCCCGGCAGGATAAGATTAAAGGGTGATGAGCCTGTTTATCTACCTCCAGAAAAAGGCTATAGTTCTCACACAGCTCGTATGGTGGCATTTGTCAGGGCTAAATTTCCCCATGTAAGATGTGTCATGAATATACGCTTTGATGAAACTTTTGTAGAAAGGGCATATTCTCAAGGATTATTTGTTTTTGAAGTATACAGGGAGAGTGAGCCAGAAGATAGTAGAAAAAAAGAGGGCCATAGCCTTCAGTGGATGCTTAGACCGGTGCTTGAGCTTGACAGTATGCCCGATGTGGTGTTTGATAGAGGAGGGCATGGTAAAGAACCTATGATACGGGTGTTTGGCAGAGATCCCATAGATGTGAGCAGAAAGGTTAAACAGATTGTTGTTGGGTAGGTATATCTTGGGTATGCCTACCCACTATTTTCAATAAACGTAAGGTATTTATTTGTTTTCCCTATAAACGAATATTAGACCGGGTATATTGGCAACGGCGTGAACTATGGTGTTCAGGGTAAGGCTGTGATATATGGAAAATGTATACGCCAACATGCTTCCCAGTATAAAGATACCTATAAGGTGGATGATTTTATATGTCATTGAGTTTTGCCAATATGCCCCTATATGTAGAATGGCAAATATGAAACCGTCTACTACAATAGCTACGGCAAGTGGCATAAACTGTATTAGGCCTGTAAATAATACTCCCCTAAATATTATCTCTTCTGACAACGGGGCTAAAACAAATAATGTTATTACTACAATGGCTATATTACTCTGTCTGATGATATGTTTTAGTTCATCGTCTTCGTGAAGGTATGCTGCAAGTGCGTTTAAGGTAAGGCTTATCATCAAGGCTACGCCACTCCACATAAGGGTGGCATAGCCCCATGGCACATTGAAATACTGATACGTAAATGGTAGTGCCACAGCGCCTCCTACCAATGCACCTATGGCAGATGTGTAGAGTGGATTTTCTATATACCTAATAAGGTATGTTGATATCACACCTTCCATAACAATAACACATATAAAAACTGCTATCATTAACATATCCATCACCGTATATAGGTTATCATTTTACAGAGGTGATAGTGTTGAAAATTCGAATAATAGTTGATTCTGGTAGCAACTTTACGGCTGAAGAGGTGGAAAAATATGATTTGGGCTGGATACCCCTTCATATAGTCTATCCCGATGGGCGTATTATAGATGATGAACCTCATCTTGGACAGGAGCTATATGATGATATAGCCACCGGTAAACTGTCCACTTCTCAACCCACTCCTGAAAAAATACGTACTGTGTTTGAGGAGACCCTTAGTCGCTATGACTATGGTGTGTATTTGCCTTTGTCATCTGCACTGTCTGGGACATATATGGCTGCCAAAATGGTTGTCTCGGAGATGAAGACAGATCGTATTAAGGTCATAGATAGCAGGCAGATTACTATAGGCATTGATGTTCTTGTGATGCGTATTCTTGAGGAGATAGAAAAAGGAGTGGATTTCTGTCGAATAGAAGAGCTGTTTAACGATATTCGTAGTAGGCAGAGATTTTATTTTCTTCTTGAAACACTTGAGCACTTGAAAAGGGGTGGGCGTATTGGCAGGGCGAAGTATGTTGTGGGTACAATGCTAAGAGTTGTTCCTCTCCTTGTTATAGATGACGATGGTTATATTAATGCCAGTAAAAAAGCCCGTGGTGTGAAAAAGGTTATTAAGATGATAGATGAATATGTTTCTACTGATAATATCGGTCCATCTTCTCATATGCATGTTGTGCTTGGGAGACCTAAACATAAAGATATATGGCCTTTTGCCCATAAGCTCCAGTCAGAGTATGGTGCTAAAATCAAGCTTGTAAGACCGCTAACGGCTATACATGTTGGTATATGGGGCGTGGGTGTGTCTTATATAGTGGAGTAGATTCTTATAAATGTTAAAATGCATATAGAAATCCGTGCAGAGGAGGGATATTGTGGATATTGGTATAGTTGTGGATTCCGCAAGTAATTTTACACCGGAGGAGCTAGAGCAGTATGATTTGGGGTGGGTGCCGCTGCATATAGTGTACCCTGATGGACATAGTATACCCGATACACCAGATCATCTTCTTGATTTGTATGATGACATAGCTACAGGAAAGCTAACAACCTCTCAGCCCTCGCCGGATAGTATTAAGACAGCACTTCTTCAGAAGCTTGAAAAATATCCCAAGGTCATATTTTTCACACTGTCCTCTGCACTATCAGGTACATATCATACGGCCAAGATGGTGGCCTCTGAGATTGGTGAAGATAGGGTAAAGGTTATCGATACAAGGCAGATGGCTACCGGTATTGATGTACATGTAATGGCTGTAAGGAACTGTCTGATATCTGGAGCATGCTCATTTGAAAAGGTTGAGGAATATGCCAAGTCTCTATGGGGCAAAGCTCAGATTATGTTTCTTCTTGAAACTCTTGAACATTTAGAAAAAAGTGGTCGCATTAGTAGGGTGCAATCAATTATAGGTTCTATGCTAAGGGTTATGCCTATTTTCTATGTTGATGAAGAGGGATATGTCAATGCCATAGAGAAGGTGAGAGGTAGTATTAAAAAGGGCCTGAGGGTACTAGAAAAGATATTTGATAGCAGAAAGATGAGGAAAGATGTGCAGCCTAGAGTGATTGTTGGTAGACCTAAACACAAAGAACTGATGGACTTTGCCCATTATCTAGCCGATAAATTTGATGGTGTTATTAGATATGTAAGACCTACCACAGCCGTTCATACAGGTATATGGGGCGTTGGTATGTCTTGGGTAGATGAGTAGAAAATTTATACTCTCCTTGTCAAGTGGCGGTTCTTTAGGTTATGCCCACATTGGTGTTTTAAAGGCGTTTATTGAGAGTGGAATTGATATTTTAGCTGTTTCTGGCACTTCTATGGGTGGAATAGTGTCTTCTCTGTTTGCCTTGGGTATATCTCCTTATGATATAGAGGATGTATTCGTCTCTATTATGAGCAATATCTCTGTCTTTTCGTCAGCTGTTCTTAGCCATATAGGGGTTCATGTGGGACCTATGGCATTTTTACACTCTATGCTGAAAGGTATAAAGATAGGACATAGTCGTATACCCCTGTTTGTGTATGCCACCGATATGTATACCCGAAAGCCCTATCTTTTTCAGCCAGAAGATGATATGTTTACAGCCCTAAGGGCCACATCTGCTATTCCCGGTATCTTTCCCCCAATAAAGTACAAGGGCATGTATCTTGTCGATGGCGGTATTGCTCTACCATTACCTAGCAAAAATCTGATGAAATATAAGACACCTGATGTGGTATCGGTTGGTATTGAGGTATATGGTGGTACACTGATGGGCATAAGACGTTCCCGAGTATCTATTATGAATGCCTACAGTCTTATTATGAGCAGGCACGGGCGGTGTAGAGGAAGATATCTCGACTATATCATTTCTCCTAACCTCAGAGGGTATACCAACCTTATGTATGGCAAGGTAAGGGAGATTATCGAGAGAGGTTATATAGCAGGTATCTCTTTTCTTGAAGACATATATAGAAAAGGATTGTTATGAATACCTTGGCTTGCCTGTGAATTAACTGGAAATAGATAAAGAAAAGAGGGGGCACAAGGCCCCCTTATACATTACTCTCTCATGAGTTTCCTCAGTTTCTTGCTTCTGTGTGGTGAGCGGAGCTTCTTTAGTGCCTTCTGGAGTATTTGTCTAACCCTTTCACGGGTTATACCAAAGTGCTGACCGACATCGTCAAGGCTTCTTTCGATGCCATCGTCTAGTCCGTAGTAGAGTTTGATAATCTCTCTCTCCCTTTCGGGTAGCTCTTCTATTATCTTGCGGAGATTCTCTTTCATCTCTTTCCGGGCCACATACTCCTCCGGCTTTTCTGTGTTGGGATCCTCAATAAAGTCACCAAAGTGAGTGTCCTCTTCATCACCAATAGTGGCCTCCAATGATTTAGGGTCTTGTATGGTGGTTTCAATGTCTTTAACCTTTTCCACATCTATACCCATGGCGGCGGCTATTTCCTCTGTGGTGGGTTCTCTACCAAGCTCGTGATATAGCTCCTGCTTTGTCTTGAGATACTTGTTGCGAGTTTCTACCATGTGTACGGGTATTCTGATGGTACGGGACTGGTCAGCCAGTGCCCTTGTAATGGCCTGCCTAATCCACCATGTGGCATAAGTGGAGAATTTGTAGCCTCTGCGCCATTCAAATTTTTCAACAGCCTTCATGAGGCCTATGGTGCCCTCTTGAATGAGGTCCATAAAGTCCATTCCTCTGCCTGTGTACTTCTTGGCAATAGAGACAACGAGTCTGAGGTTGGAAACAATCAGCCTTTCCCATGCATATTCTGCCTCTTCTTTTAATACCTCCAGTTCCCAATCATCAACAGGTTCGTCACCATATTCTTTGAGAAATTCCAGTTCCTCTTCTGTTAGCTCTTCGCCTCTGTCTCTTTTATCGAGAATTTCCTTCTTGCGCTGGAGAATGTTGTATTCTTCTATCTTTTGGGCTAAAGCTTTCTCCTGCTCAGCTGTTAGTAGGTTAACCTGTCCTATTTCCTGAAGATATGTTTGTACTAGTCCCAATGCCCTTTGTGCACGGGAATAGGTATGGATTTCAGAGAAGAGATCTTCTCCTGCATCTTCTCCTACAGATAAACCTGCATCTTCAAGCTCCCCACTAATGTAGTCAAGGTCTGCATCGTTGCCATAGTAGGAGACAATATCCTCTTCAGTTAGGGTGCCTTCTTTATCGTAGATGCGTTTAAAGTGGGCAAGATCTCGTTTGGAGAGTTTTTTCTTCTTAGATGTAGATTTTTTCTTTCTTCTGCGCTGGATAATCTTGTTCATCTTTTCACATGCAAACCACCATACCCAATCATCAAATGTGTATGGCATGTTCCAAGAATATTTTTCTTGCGCTTCCTTAATAGCTTCTTCAAGTCTGTCATAGATGTCGAATGGTTCGAGTCCGAATGCTGCAAATTGGGGAGCAAGGTCATGTAAGATGCGGAAATGCTCTTCATTGATGTCTTCAACCGAATCCATGATTGTTACATCATGAACATGTCCCTTTTTCCTCGATAGGAATAATTCCTTTTTCTTGTCGATATGTTCTTTGATTTCAGATAGAGCTTCTTTGTCGGGTTTTTCTGTGCTATATACAATTTGCACAGGTAAGTTTTCTTTTCTGATTCTGTATCTGAGATATGCCACCACTTCTGGATGGTACTGCTTGGTAATCTTCTTCTTCCTAAACCAAGTTTTCAGGTCATCCCATGTAATGAACTCTTTACCTTCATTGATGGCATTTTCTACAAGTTTCCATGCTGCGGCCTTGATATCCTCCATGCTTTTAGCCAAGAGATACCACCTCCCATAAAGAAAAAGCAAAAACAAGAGTAGTTCACGACTACCCTCACAGATTAGATACCATTATATCACAAACATTATTCACAAATCAGACTTATCTCTGGTGTGCAGTTTTCTCAGCATCTGGATCAGAGCTCTTTTTACCCGCAGTGTGGGGATAGTGATTTTCATTATTGGGGAAGAGGGACCTGTTGGTCTTATTGTATGAGGTATTTTTACTCGAGGATGTATTTGTGTTTGTTCTTCTGAACTGGTGGGTTGTATGATAAGAAAGTATTTCTGTTGTTGCCGAGGGGGATGGAGCTCTGTATACACAGGGTGTTTTTGAGGAGTGTATTGAGGGCTGTATCGTTGAGGATAATATATCTTTCTATTGGTGATGGCTACATGTGTATAGAACGGGGCTATCTTTCTTAATTTTTCTAGATATGACTTGTATTTTATTTTCCTTACAGATGCATTTATGATCTGTCTTACTCGTTCTCTACTGAGCCCGAAGATATTGCCTATTTCCGATAAAGACATAGGTGGATAATCTTCTATTCCAAAATGCATCATGAGGATTTCTCTATTACGCTCTGGAAGCTTTGATAATATGGCACTGATATGCCTTTTTATATCCTGTTTTAGGACATATTCTTCTGGGTTAGACCATGAATGGTTATCAGGCACTTCATATGCCATACTTGCTACTGTTCTATCGATGGATATATATTGCTGTTGTATAAGTTTCTTTATATCTCTGACTTTTTCTACGGTCATGTTGAGGTGCTTGGCTAGATCACTATCTGTGGGAGGTGTACCTGAAGCTTCCAGTAGCTCTTTGTATGCCTTTTGATACTTTTTGATGGCTTCTTGCATATGGACGGGTATTCTTATCTGCTCCTTGGTATTGGCGATATACCTATTAATATGCTGTTTAATCCACCATGTGGCGTACGTGGAAAACTTGTTTCCCATTGTCGGGTCAAAGTTGTCTATCGCCTTCATTAGTCCTAATATACCCTCTTCTATGAGATCTTCTAATGGTGCTTGGTAACTGGTAAAGTGTTTGGCAATTGATACTACCAGTCTCAGATTGGATGTAATAAATCTGTTTCGTGCTTCCTGTGCCTGCGGGGCTAATTTTTCTAATAATATCTCGTTGACTATAAGTGGTTTATGGTCTTCTAAAAACTGTCTTTCCTCATCAGATAGGTTGTCTTGTCTGGCGAGTTTTTCTTGTATCTGTTTCTTTTTCAGCTCTGTTTGGTAGGTATAAATAATCCATGCTAGCTGTTTTTCTTCTTCTGCACTGAGAAGCGGGTATCTTCCCATCTGCTTCATAAATATAGTAAGGGCACTGCTACCTTTAAAATCTGTAGCATCTGCACTAGGTTCATATATGGCATCTATTTCATATATTTCCTCTTGATATTTTCTATTAGCGAGTTTGCGATAGAAGGTTTGTGAAATATACCACCATGCCCAATCGGTGATGGTTGTTTTAGCTCTTTCGTCATAGGATTGATATGCTTGGTCTATGGCCTTTTCCATAACATCGATGACATCGTATACATTTTCAAGGTATGCGAATTCGGGATATAGTTTATAAATGAGTTTGTAGTATGTGTGATTGCGTTCTATAGGTGGCGTAGCATGCTTGTCGAAAAAGATGGAAAACCTTAATACTGTTCTAATGTTATTTTCTTTCATCCACTGTCTAAGTGATGCTGTTAAATAGGGTTGCTCTCTTAATCTTATAGCCTTTTCTCTAAACCATGTCTTCAACTCTTCAAATGTGATGATATGTTTACCTAGTATATCAGACTCTCTTATTTTATCTATGAGGTATTGTAGATTATCCATGATTTTTCAACCTTGTGCATCCAAGGTCGGGATGGCTGTATATCTTTTCCACAACTGCTTTTTTCTTCTGTAAGGTTTCCAACATTTCGGGGTTTTTCATGTTTTCTTGCATGAGGTCCCTGTATCTCAGCATGAGCCATCGGGAGACAAGACATATAAATCGTGGTCCACTGTCCTCCGTATTTACGCTGCCAGAATATTTGTATATGTCCTTGGCTATTTCGTCGTCTACAGCCCTCAGATAGGTATGAAAAGTCTCTATAGGGGCATTCTCTTCATGCTTCTGAAAAAACTCTACGATATGTTTGAGTAGCCTTGCCAACTTGTCCATGTGTGGATGAAAATCCTCGGCGTAGCTCTGTGGAAGATAAATGTATTGAACAGGGTCGAAGAGTAGAATCTCGTAAATGCCTTCTTCTAATGTGTCATATCGATTACGCCCTTTTCCTATGGTTATCGATGGAGAGCGCGATGTACGTTTCATCTTATACAGCTTGCCCATCAGTTCAGGTCCCGGTATGGCAAGTGCTTTTTCGATAAGCCCTACGATAATCTTCCATGTGTCTTCAGATTGTGAAGTGGCATATTGACTATACTCTTCTAGTCGTTTCCCTATGATCATCGATTTTCGTGGGTCCGATGGTGAGATCCCTTCTGTTAGTCTGGTGGCTATAAATCTCTCAAAAGGCATGCCCTCCATAAGCATATTCTCCATAGCCTGCTCTCCATACTTTACGACATACTCATCTGGGTCCATTCCCTCTGGGAGATGGACGACATTGACGAAAATCCCTAAACTACTGAGTTTAAAGCCAGAGGATATGGTTGCCTTTATGCCTGCTGCATCGGGGTCGAATAGGAGATATGCTCTTTCCACTAAGGAGGATACTTCTCTTGCTAACCTATCTGACAGAGCTGTTCCCATAGGTGCCACTGTTTCGACAAAGCCGTATTTGTGCATGAGGATGACATCAAAATATCCCTCAACGAATATCATACGCTTCTTTTCTTTTGCCACCTTGCGTGCCCTGTGAAGTCCAAAGAGTATATTGCTCTTTTTAAATATAGGACTATCGGGACCGTTAAGGTATTTGGGACCTTCCCCTTTCCACAGTCTTCCCCCAAGTGATACATATTTACCTGTGCCATCGGCGATAGGTATAATAATGCGATTTCTCATAGCGTCTGTGCCATCTTTTCTGAGAATACCTGCCTCTACAAAGGGCTTAAGGTCTATCCCCTTTTCCCTAAGATAAGCAAATAGTGGCTTTAGTGGTGAGGCAAACCCTATTTTCCACTCTTCAATGTCTGCATCATCAAGTCCTCTGTCATATAGGTACTGAAGGATAATACTATTCTCTTTTGCCGATAAGAGAAAGCGGTGATAGTATTGAGCTGCGTATGCTACTGCCTTTTTCAGGAGCTTAGACGGAGAAGTTTTTATTGTTGTAGTGGAGCCTTTCATAGATTTTATTTCTTCTTCTACATCTATGCCTACACGCTCCCCCAATATCTCCAATGCCTCAAGAAATGATACATTTTCAATATCCTCTATGAACTTGATTACATCACCCGATGCTCCACATCCAAAGCAGTGGTACAAACCCTTTTCACCGGACACGGAGAAAGAGGGATTTTTATCGGGATGAAAGGGACATCGCCCCATCCACTGGGAGCCTACCCTTTTTAGCTCGACATAATCTGATATAACATCGACAATATCCACATTGTCTTTAATGTACTGGACCAGTTCTTCAAATGTTTCAAAGCGAGCCATATATCATCACCATAATCATTGTACAGTAGAAATGAAAAGAAAAGGAGTTTAGCTTATAGTTAGAACACAAACAACCCCCTCACAGCTGGTGAGGGGATTGTTTCAATATATATTTATGCTTCTACACGATCTTTTATCTGCAGTGTGGCACTTTCTGCCTTCTCTATGTTGTCTGCCATAAGACTATCAACTACCATGATGGCATCTTTTTCCAGCACAACTTTAGCGGCGATAACATCATCTGCTCTCAATTCACCTTTAACAATCAGTGTTGTTGTGCTGATGTCATCACACTTTGCCTTGCCGAATACCTCCATATGTTTTGTGCTGATATCATCACATATCAGCGTTCCTTTTACGATAAGTTTGTCCACTTTGACATCATCACACGAGGCTTTCCCTAATACTTCCATTTTTTTACCAAAGACATCATCACACTTAAGAGAGCCGAGAATGTCTATTGTGGAACTGCTGACATCATCACATGTCAGTGAGCCTTTTACCTCCAAACTCTCTGCATGGACATCACCGCACACTACATTGCCACCAATGACAACCTCTTTACCGTATATGTCATTTCTTGTGTGTAAATTGTCGTTAATAACAATATTTTCTCCTTTGCTATTTTCGGTAGGTATAGATTGACCTAGCTTAGAAAGTTTTTCGGGAAGTGTGCTTACGAGGTCCATAGCCATATTTAAGGCAGAGCCTACAACTTTACCTACCATGGCACCTATAGGGCCAGCCAGCACATCTACCTTGCCACCTACCGGTGGTCTGCTACCTAATTCCCTTGCCCCAACGATTTCTAAATTGCCCTTTATTTCTCCTCTCTTCCACTTAACAGTGCCCCCAACAACATCTACATTGCCAGAAACAGTGCCTCCAAACTCTACCTGTGATGCTACAGCATCAATATTGCCATCTACATGGCCCTCCAGTTTCAGCCTTCCCTTAACAAGATCTATATCTCCAATAACCCTTCCCTCTGGTGTTATCCATATACTTTCTCCTATTCCACTAATACTGCCATGATATTCTCCTTTGATAATGCGCCACTGACCATCGTGATGAGGTGTCTCTTTCAGTTCTTCTGTGCTTTCCTCACGACTTTTTATTGCTTCTATAAGTATTTCTGCCTCCTCTGGTGTAATATCTCCTCTCTGCAGTGCCTCCAATACCTTTTTAATCTCTTCAGACATGTATTTCACCCCCTTATGATTTTTTCATTCGCCTAATAGCCTCGTCCACGCTAATCTTGCCCTCTTTAAGAAGCTTGATAGGGTCATCTTTCTCTTCTTCTGGTGTTTCTTCTTCCTCTTCTGCAAGTAATGTCAGTCCCATGGATTTCACAATCTTCTCAATTTTGCCTCTGAGGGCAAAATATCCTATGCCCGTAATGCGCTCTAACTTCTTGAGATTGCCTCTTGCCCTGAGGAAGAGTATGACAAGCTCTGCATCTTCCTTAGACAGAGTTGCCAATGGTGATAGTTCAAAGGTGCCTCTAATGGTGATACCATCGCGGGGACAGTATAGCTCTGTTACCTGCATGGTACCTCCGCACACAGGACACTTTGGTATATTCATGGTTTTTTCACCTCCAACAAAATATTAGCATTTTGTAGCAAATTTTTCAAGTGTTTGGAAAAATATTTGTGGGCTGAGGCAAATTTTATGAGGTAAGACACTCTTTCAATGTCATGGCATTGAAGGGTGCATGTCCATCGGCATCATTGTTAAAGAATACAAATCCCTCTTTGTCTTTGATATCGTGACAGAGTTTCTGGAGGTACTCAGGGGGATAACTGCCCCCATATTTCCTTCCGTATCCGTGAAGCCTGATGTATACGACATCTTTTTCTATCCACTCTATGGGGGTGTGCATGTATTTACTCTTCGCTACCATGTGGTAGGAAACGGGGGTAATGCCTTCTGGTAAGGTGATATCGTGCCAGAGTTTATTTCTTAGTTCTACAAACGGTGGAATGGATAGCCCTTTATGGGTGGTTGCAATGATGTGTAGATACTTCAGTGTTTCTTCTGCTGGTTTGAAGGAATGTGGAAATTGCCATAATATACCTCCAAGTGTGTTTTTCATAATTTGTAAGAATCTTGAAACATATACAGAAATTTCTTCCTCAGATTTCATACCCATATGTGTAAATGACCGGTGAGCCTTTAAAACAAATATGAGACCTGTTTCTTTACCTACAGCCTTCCATCTTTTTAAGGTGCTTTCTCGTGGGTGTCTGTAAAATGTGGCATTGATCTCTACGGCATCAAATAGTTTTGCATAGTAAAGGAGCATATCAGAGGGTTTTATACCTTCTGGGTATATCTTTCCTATCCATGAGCGGTATGAAAAGCCCGATGTGCCAACTTTTACCATCTCAGTTCACCTCTGCATGTTATTATATCCTTTGATAAACTCTATCTTATCTTTGGGAGGGGAGAACATGGAGATTGTTGCCGAAGTTAGAAGGGGAGAGCTTATAGAAAGCTATCATTGGGGGAGTGTTGCCATAGTAGATAGTGATGGCAACCTCAGATATTTTCACGGGAAACCTCTTATGTATATACACACTCGCTCGTCAATGAAACCTTTTCAGGCACTGCTACCATTTATTACCGGTGCCATAGAGAAGTTTGATATCACCGATGAGGAGCTGGCTGTCATTACTGCCTCTCACAACGGTACAGACTATCATAAGGAACTTGTCCTTGGCATACTAGAGAAAGCTGGATTTACGGAGGATGACCTCGAGTGTGGTGTTCATATGCCTTATGACAAAGAGACGGCAGAGCGTATGATGAGAAACGGAGAAAAACCTACCCCTGTAAGAAACAACTGCAGTGGTAAACATGCGGGCATGTTAATTTCTGCTAAGGCTATGGGGGTAGACCATAAGGGCTATCGCTTTCCCAATCACCCTGTTCAGAACAAAATTAGAGAGATTATACGCACATTTGTGGGAAATAAACCTATCTATGAGGGTATAGATGGCTGTGGTGTACCTGTGTTTGCTATTCCACTGAGAGACCTTGCCTACATGTATGCCATGCTTGCCGATCCTGAGAAGTCTCCATATCCCCAGTACCTTGCCCGTATACAGAGGGCTATGAAATCCTATCCTGTCGCCGTTGCCGGTGAGGGCAGATTTGATACCGATATCATGAGAAAGGTGCCCGGTGTTGTGGCAAAGGCAGGAGCAGAGGCAGTGTACGGTGTTGCTATACCACAGCTGAAGATGGGCCTTGCCATAAAGATACACGATGCCGGTAGACGTGCGGTGGCACCTACTGTTATGCATGCCCTTGATACTTTGGGTATTCTTACCAAAGATATGAAAGATGCCCTTAGAGATTGGGTAATGCCACCTGTGAAAAACAATCATGGTGAAACGGTGGGGCATGTGCATGCCGTTTATTCCTTGAAAGAAGTTTAATATAAACAGCCAATTTAAAGTGAAATGAATTACAATAAAGAAAAAGCACCATAGAGGTGTTACATGTGATGTTATCCAATATTGATGACACAGGTGGGCGGGTAAGATTTCGTTGTATTGTATCTCCTAGGGGGTTTGTAAAAAAGCCTTATGGAATAGCGAGAAAGAGAACCCTCTATATCAAGGCTGATACGATGTATCCTGAGAGGGTTCTCTTTGCTACTTTGTATTCGTTACTTAGTGATTGGGGTAAGAGGGAAATCCAGAAGTTGTTTGATGGAAAGATGTCTGCTTTTTTTGATAGCTTCTACAAAGGCATTCCCACAGTATCACCGTTTCCACCTGTATCTTCCTATCTTATTGTCAAGATGATACAGCTTATATCGGGTAATCGTCCATATACTTTGTATGTGGATATTGGAACTAGTCCGTTTTATTTTCTTGTCATGGATACCCTTCGTGAAGCTAGAAGAATAGCCAGTAAAAGTCCTATTGAACTCTATCTGGTTAGTGCATATAATATTCCCTTGTGTCGTGCAACATATTTTGATGCCAGAGCCCCTAATGTGGACTATGGAAAGCATGAATTTTATCTTCGTTTCTTCGTTGCTGGTCACATATGGAAGAAGTTTCTCGTGTCTGTGTACGGTCAGGAGTCTGAAGTTGCAGACTTTGGTGAATGGCTCAATGATATAGGACTTTTGGGTAGGGAATCTATTAGAGATATCGAGATGGTAAAGTCTGTTTTGCAGAGATGGGGAAGTCATGAGATAGATATGTTGGCTCAGAACTTTTGGTATTCCGATGTGGCTGATAGAGTAGAGATATCTGATACACTTGCATGGCTTTATAGTTTTATAGATAAGGCGAAATCTGATTTTTATAAGAAGCTTTCTCTTATATATAGGAGAAATCATTCAGAATATCAGATAGCGCTGGCAAGAGGGATAGAGGTTCTTGGTGACAGAGAGCTGTCTACTGAAGGTGTCTTTGATATGGAGATCATTAAGCTTGCCAATGCAGCGGATTACTATCCCAGAGAGGTAAAGAAAAAATTTAGGGTTTATAGGATGAAAAAGCCATTTACAGTATTTCATACATACATGTGGGGTGCTCGCAATCTAAAACCTATTTCACATTTGCCTGCTGTAGCCTATGGTCTTCTTGCACAGGAAGATTCACCATATAGAAGACTGTACCTATCGACAG
>JAADFF010000079.1 GCA_013153035.1 Dictyoglomota bacterium
TTTTTAAGGTTTCACAGGTGCACCTGCACCTTTTCACGGTTAAATTATACCACAAAGGTGGCATACTTATCCAAATGCACCTGCATAAATCTCACTAACACAATTACTCAGATAATAGTCCCTTAAGGTGATTAATATCTGCACCAAGTTTTTCTGCACTACTTACAAGGTTGTCAGACAACTTTCTCTGGTCCTCCGCAATATCAGAGAGCTTTCCAGCAAGGTTATCAATAAGATCTGTTAGCTGTGTAAGTCTCTCCATGGAATCGCCAACTTCCACAGTAGAAGCAGAAAGTTCCTCAGATACAGCAGCCAGATCATCTGACATGACTGCAAGTTTCTTCACATCTTCTGATGTCTCCTCAAGTCCCTGAGAAACAGATATACTTCCCTTAATAGCCTCTTTAAGATCATCTGTTGTTTTATGCACATCATTTGCAAGGGTTGTGGCAAATTTTGATAGTCCAGACATGATTTCCTGTATCTTAGCAGCAGATGCCTTTGACATCTCTGCAAGCTTTCTTACCTCATCGGCCACAACGGCAAACCCCTTGCCCGCCTCACCGGCACGGGCTGCCTCAATAGCGGCATTGAGGGCAAGGAGGTTAGTCTTATCTGCAATACCAGTAATTTCCTCTACAATAGCACCAACGTTTTCAGACACACGCTGAAATTCAGATGTCAGGGCATTAATATCCTCCATCTGTCTACCAACATTTTCAAACACACTAATAATATGGGTCAGCTTAGTGATATCATCGGATACTTCTCTCTCCATCTTCTGAGAAAAAGAGGCAAGCTCAGATGCACTATGAGACAGAGAAGCTGCTGCAGCTTTAATACCATCAATATTATCGGAAATAGATGATGCAGCACGGGATAAGATATCCGTTTTTTCTTCTAGAGTCCCTGCCACCTGTTCCATATCTTTAGAAGCCAAAGCTACCTTCTCACTAATATTTTCTAGTCCCCTCATAACATCTTCAATAGATACAGTTTCCTGTTCTACTTCTGCAAGAATATTCTGTATACGTTCACGGGCACGTTCCGACTCAGCTCTAGCTCTGAGGGCCTCAGCGTATACATCGGCAAAGTCAACAAGAAGGGCAATGCTACTAAGCACAGAAGCACCAAGAAGTCCAATAGATGTAGCAAGAACAGGCAATGTAATAATGCCCACAACGTCAAGTATAGCAAGCACATACGAAGCACCAAGAAATGCCAGACCACCAAGAATAATGCGATCTATACGGTATACAGCTTTACTGATATAGACAACAAGCACATAAACATACAATAGTATCAGGGCTAGATAGTAGTAGTTATAAAGGGTCTTATAGATATACAATGTGGGACTAAATATGGTAATGAGTGATGCCAGTATATAATGACCATAAAATACATTCTGTTCCCACTTCTTCAGGTCCCTAAGAAACAGAATCATAGCCTCGAGGTATAAGCCCACACCAATAAGCATGGCATCTACAACGATTTTCTTAAAGAGAAGGTAATTTATGGGAATATCAACGGCTACATAATCAAAACTTGTTATAGACACTTGTTATAGACAATACAATAAAAGCACTTCCAAGTAGCCAGTATTTTTTCATACGACTACCGGTAAGCAAGGCAAGCATGAGGAAGATAAATCCCATGATAAGCATAATAGAACCGCTAGCTACATATATCCATTCGTTCCAGAAATTGAAGATATCTCTGAATGAAAAGACACTGTACGCACTCCTTGAAAGAAATGGCGGAGTTGCAGAAAAACCATATGTGTGAAGATATGTCAGCTTTAGCGTCAATTTATGATTACCAGAGGAAAGATGAACGGGATAAACCTCTGTTTTGTGCCACAAGTTCAGGTATTTGGCCTTACCAAGGTCTCTTGAAGCTATTTCTTTGCCATCTATATATAATATATATCCTCCTCCTGCATCAACGCGGGGAAGAACAAGATAATATAAATCGTCACTATTTACAGAGAAAGTCGTGTATAACTCTATCGACTTAAACTCGTTGTTATTTACCAGTTTGCTGGATAATGGGAATAATTCACCATCTGATGTATACCACCTATCAAGGATAATCTCTGGTGAATATTTATGAATATCCACAGCAGACCATATGCCATAGAACATAACCATGGCAATAGCAAACATAACAAAATACAAGAGAACATTCTTGCCTATTCGCACAAGGCATCACCTCCAAAAAACATATACCAGTTAATTATCCATTATAAGTTGAAAAGCCGTATAATATCCTACAGAAGGGAGGGGATGACATGAAAGATATTTTTAACACTTTAAAACATGGACTACATTCAATCTACCACACACAGGTCAGACTGCACCGTAGACAAGTGAGAACTATTCGTGTAGAAAACGGTATTGTCACAGAAAACAAGTTTGACGAAAAGATGGGAGTATCGGTCAGGGTGTATATAGAGGGAGCATGGGGATTCGCCTATACATCGGATATATCCCCATCGGGGCTAAAAGAAGCTCTCGAAAAAGCCACAGCAGGTGCCAAGGTCATAGGCATTCATGAAAACATCAAACCTCTTATCCATCCTGTGATAGGAGAGTTTTTTCCTCCTAAAATCACCATACCCGCAGAAACCGTTTCACTAAGAGATAAGGTTAACCTTATACTGGAGCTTGACAACAGACTGAAAAACACAGACAACCGTATTATCTCATCTATAGTAAGATATACAGAACTGCTTGATGAAAAGTGGATCATGAATACCGATGGAACTAAAGCGTATACCAAATATCCCAACCTTGAGCTCATTGCATTTGCAACGGCCGAAGAAAATGGAGATAGGGAAGAATATGCCGAGGGTATTGGTATAACAGGTGGCTGGGGCGATATGCTCTCTTTTGACCCACATGGCAAAATTGACAAGGTCGCCAAAGTACTTCTTCAGAATCTTCATGCACCATATCCAGAAAGTGGAGAAGCTATCGTCATACTAGCTCCCGAACTGGTAGGTCTACTTTCTCACGAGGCCATAGGACATACTGTAGAGGCAGACTTTGTGCTATCTGGATCTATTACAGCAGGCAAACTGGGACAAAAAGTGGCATCAGAAAAAATCACACTAGTAGACCATCCACATCCTGACTTTGCCCCATATGCCTCAGGCTGGCTACCCTTTGACGATGAGGGGTCTGAAGCCAAAGAGGCAATCATCATAGAAAATGGCATATTAAAGGGTTATATGACAGATAGCATTACATCCCAGAAACTGGGGCTTGACAACACGGGCAATAGCAGGGCATGGCTGTATATGGACGAGCCCATTGTGAGGATGAGAAATACATACATACTTCCAGGTAACGATACTCTGGAGGCAATGATTGAGGCCACAGACGATGGTTATCTCATGGTAACGGCATTTGGTGGCGGTCAGGCCGATGCCAATGCCGAGTTTATGTTTGGTGTAGGAGAAGCGTATC
>JAADFF010000010.1 GCA_013153035.1 Dictyoglomota bacterium
TCCCATTGTAGTCTTTGCCAGATACCACTTATCACCTGATTTGATAATTCCATATACCTCGTTTGTCAGCTCAGATGGAGAGGCTATAGCCCATATATTGTCTTCCTTGTCAACCTCCCACTCTATCTTGCCTGTATTCAAATTGGCATGAAGCTGGACAATATCTGACTTGTCTAAAGTGTGAAGAAGTGCAACGACAATCCTATCAGTATCGTATCTTACAGGTGACATGGAAACCATCCTACCCTTGGCAATAACATCAACATCCACCACAACAGCGCTCATATATATGCTCTGCTCATCGTATACATGCAGGTCTTTGGCATCAAGCAACAATGCATTCACGATGGTGCCCGATGTAAAACGGCTTCGTGTCGTTATTAGCCACAGATATTTATCATTGATAGGAATAACACGAACAGGAGAGTAACCACCATCTACTTTATATGTTTTCTGCAATCTGCCCTTCTGGCAGTAGTAAAGGATATCTTTGCCATTTATGAGATATGTAGCATCACCTAATTTAGCCACATCACTAATATTTCGTAGTCCACAAATATCTGTTACGACTGTGCTGATGGTATAAGGATTTTCCCTACTCCATGCCAACGGAATAGACATAAAAACAACACTCAATATCAAGAATAACACTATGAAATAACCCCACCTTCTCATTGTAGAACACCCCCATATATAAATTAAGGCCTTGTCCTCGGTGGAAAAAGGAGAGGTCTTACTATTAGTATACGACTATTAAGAAAAATTGTTTAATAAAAAGAAGCAATATCTCCATAAAACAAGAAAATATAGCAGGAAAATCCCCACTACATCAGACAAACCCCATTTGGACAGAAATAAACTCTTATATACACCGAACCTTTTTCAAAATGACATCAGGATCTACTGCCTTCCACACTTTGCCATCTCTTCCAACCATATCTTCAGATGCTAAAAGTGCATCGTATATAGCCTCCCAAACAACCTCAACAGATGCATCAAGGAGTTTCTGAAAGAGCTTCGTATCGTCGGGTATAACCTTGATATCTATAGGTGCCTCTGCCTTACGGGGTATTCGGTGGGCTGTAGAAAAGGCAAGCACTATATCTCCACTGCCATGGGTAGCATAGCCACCAGCCTTAGCTATACCCAAGGCACCACGCTTGGCTATCCTCTTTAGCTGACGGGCTGTTAGTGGGGCATCTGTGGCTAAAACTACAATAATAGAACCAATCTCAGCTCGACCCTCTACCACACCCAGTAGGTCTTCCTTCCTACCAAAGTTTGACACCACCAAAGCCCCCACAGTGTAGCTATCTACAATACGGGAAGCACTACCAAGACCCCCTTTAAAACCAAATGTCACCATGCCAGTACCTGCACCAACATTGCCAAGCGAAAAATCTTCAGAGGCACCTTCTACGGCCAAGAACACCTCTTTCTCACCAAGAGGTCTATACTCTGCCTCGTTTACCCTACCATCGTTACACTCCATGACAACGGGGTTGATACTCTTTGCATCAGGTACATGGCCCAGCACATAAGCGATAAGCCCATCCCACACCTTCCCAACATTCAGCGTAGAGGTGATAAGTATGGGCGTTTCGATAAGCCCCAATTCCTCTACTTGAACAAGACCTGTAGATTTGCCATAGCCATTGAGAACAAACGAAGATGCCACAACACGCTCATTGTAAATACACCCCTCGTGGGGTAGTATCGCAGTTATACCTGTGCGATACACATGAGATGTATCACTTATCAGCGTACAGTTCCCCACCTTTACACCGGGGACATCGGAAATAAGATTTCTCTTCCCCCTTGGAAACCTCCCTATATGTACTCCATAGTCCATAAGCCTTTTACGCATGTGCACCCCTCCCCTCACTGGTAAACACATTTATAGTATCCTACAATACAGGTGTGAAACAAAATAGGGAAGTCTTGACACTCACACATTTTATCGGTATAATACTTGTGCTAATGTAGGTCCGCCGAGGTGCGGAGGTGGCGGAATAGGAAGACGCGCTAGATTGAGGGTCTAGTGGCCATATCGGCCGTGCGGGTTCAAGTCCCGCCCTCCGCACCACGAGGTGGGGACGTGGTGTAGGGGCCTAACACGCCGGCCTGTCAAGCCGGAGATCGCGGGTTCAAATCCCGTCGTCCCCGCCAGTTTTTTAAGCGGTGGCGAGGTAGCTCAGTTGGTAGAGCAGGGGACTGAAAATCCCCGTGTCGGCGGTTCGATTCCGTCCCTCGCCACCATTTTTCGTTTTGAAGAAAAACTATCAGTAGCCAGAGAGAAAACTGAAAACTACCGTGTCGGCCGCTGTATCCGTCCCTCGCCACCATTCTCATTTTGAAAGAAACTTTGATGGAAAAACTACCATTATTCTTTACTAGCTGCTGCGTTCTTTCAGAGCCCATGTTTTATCTTAAGGACAGTTCTGCAAGTCCACGCCGGCTGTCTATATGTTTTCCACTACAGAGCTTTTTTGAAATGTTCATTCTCTTAGAAAAATGACCGTATGCTATCACAGCCTACTTTCTTATCACCTTTCCATCCCAACCATGAAGTTTTACACCGTTAAAAATGTTCCTGTGGCTATTGAAAGAATATGAGGAAAAATTATTTACCCACCAAGAATATATAAACCCAAAGATTTTCCTCATCTTTAGCCCACAATCAACCATATAACCAGTAAATGCATCCTGCGAGCTATACATACCTTATGCTAAAATGAAAAATTAGAAATGCTACAAGGGGGAATGCATAATGTTTATCATAGGTATAGGCGGGGGAACAGGCTCTGGTAAAACAACAGTTGCTAAGAAAATTGCAGAGTATATCGGAGAAGATATATGTGGCATACTTCCTATGGACAACTATTATAGAGACATGAGTCACATACCACTGGAAGAGAGAAGAAAATACAATTATGACCACCCAGACATGATCGAGCATACCCTTCTTCTTGAACATCTTAAACAGTTAAGAGAAGGCAAAACAATAAAACTGCCAGAATATGACTTTGCTACTTATACCAGAACTGGTAATTTCATCGAATTTCAACCATATCCTGTTGTTCTTGTAGAAGGCATCTTCGCCCTTTACTATCCCGAACTGCGGGATATGTACGACCTTGCCGTATATGTCGATACAGAAAACGATGTGAGATTTATTAGAAGATTGGAAAGAGATATCAAAGAGAGAGGACGCACATTAGACTCTGTGGTAAACCAGTATTTAAATACTGTGAAACCCATGCACGATGCATATGTAGAACCCACTAAAAAATACGCCGATATTATTATTCCCAGAGGAGGGTTTAACGAAAAGGCTATCAGGGTCATTGTCGAGTATATATTCAGAAAAATGGGAAAAGAAAAATAAAAATAAGCTATTATCTTTTAAATATTAAAACTGATCTTCCAATTGACATGATAAGCTGATCAACAATCAACA
>JAADFF010000025.1 GCA_013153035.1 Dictyoglomota bacterium
GTTCGATTGGTGTTATACGTGTTTTGAGGTGGTGGCGCTGTTTCATCGTTACATTGATTTTTCCAAGCATCTTTATAAGCTCCTAAAAACTCGGATAGCTGGAAGTACATGGCTGCCAAGATAAAAAACCCAATAACCAAACCTGCTGCTGGTTCTGAGATAAGCATTTTAATGCTAACAAAGATTGATTCGAATACGCCAAGACTATAAGCAATGTCAAGTGAGATGTTAAGGGCCTTTTCAATTTGAATATACATCTGTCTATATAGTGTGATGAATATAACAAAGTTTGCTATGGCGGAGAATAGATTGGCGGTTATAGGGGGATGTTGGAAATCACCTGCCGATATGATAACGATAAGGGATATTAGCCCTGTCGCTATTTGAAGGGCGATAGCCAGTAGTACCGGGGTATGGGGATCATAAGGGGTTTCTAACCTGATGCGTTTAAGTACATCAAGATGTGATAGAAATGCAATAGCGGTTATAACAAGTCCTATAATGACAAGGATGATTGCTAATACAAGCAATGGTGGTAGAAGTAATCCCAGTATTGACGCAAATACCCCACCTGCCAGCCAATACCAGCCTTGTATGTACTGCTTTCTTGCCTCTATACCCATTTTGATAATGTCGCATGTTGTTTGTTTATCCATTAATAATTTCACCTCTACATATGTTGTGTTTGGCCGTGACATATGCCGTGTGAAAGGCATCAAAATGTAGGTAGATTAAAAACATCATGGGGAGATAGGCCATAATAGATGTTCCTTCATCTTTAAATATATGGTTTCTGGTGATGATTGCCACGCTTACTACTATATACATTATCAGGCCACGGATATAGCTATCACTCAGGTCAACAAGCAGGGCTTTTTCTATTTCTCGATACATTTGTTTGTAAATGGTGAGAAACACAATAATGCCAAGAACAAAGAGTATGATTGTTGTTATCAAAAACCACCGTGTTCCTCCCATGATATAGCTTGCTATCTCTATGGCTATACCTACTGTGTTTACTACGGCGAGGGCAACGAGCCAATGGAAGGGGGTATAGGCTGACATCTTCGAAATGTTGTATAGAAGCTCACTATGGAGGAAGAAACCGGCTACTGTCAAGGCAATACCTCCTATAAGGAGGATAGCGGAGAAGATGAATAGATAAGGAGAAAGTAAAAATATAGAAGTAGCCATTATGGAAAGGTAAAGTCCGTAGAGATAAACTCTTCTACTGGTGATAGCATCTTTTAGTAAGTCACATATATCATATTTGCTCATAAACATCCCCTTTGGCTCTTTATGTGTCCTTTATATTATACATAATTTCTAAATGCTGATAAGGTACACGAAATGCTGCATAAGAGATTTTTATAAATAGTTCTCTAAGCATTATCGAAAGTTGGATGAAGGAAGACAGAGGGAGATTAATACTTGGAGGGTAAATCTCTAACAAAAGAAAAAGGGGCGACATAGTCGCCCCTTCTATTACTATATGAGTTTGTTATTAATAGACGATACCGTAGGCCATCATTGCCTTGGCGACCTTGAGGAAACCGGCAATGTTTGCACCTACAAGGTAGTTTCCGGGATAACCGAACTCTTCGGCTGTCTTCAGGGATGTGTCGTGGATGTTCTTCATGATCTCCTGAAGCTTGCGATCTACCTCTTCGCGTGTCCAAGAAAGTCTCATGCTGTTCTGGGCCATCTCGAGACCGGATACGGCGACACCACCAGCGTTGGCTGCCTTTGCAGGTCCGAAGAGGACACCACTGTTGATGAAGACCTCAATGGCCTCAAGTGTAGAAGGCATGTTTGCACCTTCTGCAATGGCGATGAGACCATTCTTAACCATGGCCTCGGCGTGGTCCTTGTGGATCTCGTTCTGGGTAGCACATGGAAGTGCAACATCGACCTTGATATTCTCATCTCTGAGAACATCCCATACGGATTTGCCCTCATAATACTTGGCCTGTGGGTACTTCTCGGCAAACTCTCTTACGCGGCCTCTCTTAACATTCTTGAGCCACATGAGGTACTCCCATTTCTCTCTGTCCATACCCTCTTCAATGATGATGGTACCCTTGGAGTCGGAGAAGGAGATAACCTTTCCACCAAGCTCCATGACCTTCTCAATGGCATACTGGGCAACATTACCTGCACCAGAGATGGCGACAACTTTACCGTTGAAGTCCTCTCCCTTGGTTGCAAGCATGTTGGCTGCGAAGTATGTAACACCATAACCTGTTGCCTCAGGTCTGATAAGAGAACCACCGTACTCGAGACCCTTACCGGTGAGAACACCAGTGTGCTCGTTGCGGATTCTCTTGTAGAAGCCATAGAGGAAGCCAATCTCTCTTCCACCAACACCGATATCACCGGCGGGAACATCGGTGTCAGG
Source organism: Dictyoglomota bacterium (assembly GCA_013153035.1). Lineage (GTDB taxonomy): Bacteria > Coprothermobacterota > Coprothermobacteria > Coprothermobacterales > JAADFF01 > JAADFF01. The sequence goes on from JAADFF010000025.1 coordinate 2,399, forward strand.
GCCTATGTGTCTGAAGAGCTCGCTCATGAATGCATATGCAAATCTCATGATCTCTCTGTCAGATTTGCCGTGTGGGTCAAAGTCAGAACCACCTTTACCGCCGCCCATTGGGAGGCCTGTGAGGGAGTTCTTGAATATCTGCTCAAAACCAAGGAACTTGATGATGGACTCGTTAACAGATGGATGCCATCTAAGACCACCTTTGTATGGACCTATGGCCATGTTGAACTGTACTCTGTAACCACGGTTAACATGAATTTCACCGTTGTCATCTTCCCAGACGACGCGGAACTTGATTATTCTGTCGGGCTCAACGATTCTCTCGTAAATCTTTGCCTTAACAAACTCTGGATACTTCTCTTCTGTGGGTTTGAGGGAGGTAAGAACCTCTCTAACAGCCTGGATGAACTCTGGCTGATAGTGGTATCTTTCCTCTACACTTTTAATAACTTCATCAATGTAAGACATGGCTTACACCTCCACATACATGCGTTTTTTGATGCGTGTTAAGTGTATTCCTAACACGCTCAACTATATGATACTACTAAAACATATTGTAGGGTATATGCATTTTGTAGGTGCTACAAATATGCAGAGTTTTATTCATTACCACCCGGTAGAACCTCCACCATTTCCTCCGAAGCCACCTAGTGTTCCAATATTTACCCCTGCTGCACCAACGATAGATGAGGTAATAGAAGATATATAGGAGTGCATGCCACCGAGGAATATACTGGTGAGTATAAGGCTATCGGCCAGATTACCTGTATAGTGAGGTGACATGCTTAATGCATCTAAAGGTAGCTTTTCTTTACCCCTCAAGGCTGCAAATATGAGGTATTTGTCCCAATTCAGTCCTGAATATGTGTCTATATCGTGGGGTAGCCGTGTGTAGTTTATAATCCACTTTTCTACACTGTGCCATCCTACATACTTATCAAACCATGACGGGTGCAAATATGATGGGGTGGGGATATACATATTTTTTATTATCATGGCAGTGATAAATATGGCAAATGTTCCCAGTAGCAGTACTGTACCTGTTGTGCCTGATATAAAGA
>JAADFF010000038.1 GCA_013153035.1 Dictyoglomota bacterium
GTGGGAAGATGGGCTCTTTTCGTCTGGGAATATCAGGTAGTGGTGCATAGCCTCTTTTCATAAGCATATCTATATCAACACCGGCTTTCACAAGAACATGCTCTATAACATGCCAGTCTTCTTCATACAGCTCTGGCTGAGTAAGTCCTAACCTATGTGCAATCTCTCTTGCAAAATCCATATTGTTTATGGCATGCTCTGGAGGAGTGTATATTCTGCTGTTCAGCCCCACATACCTGTGGCCATAGGATATCATGACATCTTCATACTCTACAGATGCAGCAGCGGGAATAATAAGGTCGGCATACCGTGCCGTATCTGTCATAAACAGCTCATGAACGACGGTGAAGTTAGAAGGTCTTTCCAACACATCGGCTATAACATGGCCTTTAGGCAAGGTGTTCACAGGATTGGCATTCATGACAACAAATACGGTATCTTCCATATCCTTTATATGCTCTGCCATCTGGGTGAGACTAAACACCTCACCAGTGGCAAGGTGTCTTCCACTAACATAATCTGTGTCTATACCGTAAGCCGGCCTATCGTAGTAAAAGAGTGGCTTTCCATGAGTAATATATGGAAGGAGAGATATGAGTCTAACAGCCATACCTCCGCCTTCTCTCCTCTGGAAACCATATCCCATAAAGATAAACGGCTTCTTGGCATTTTTCATAGCATGAGCCAGCTTTCTGACATCGTCATATCCTAGACCTGATATACTCTCAAGCTCGTCTATAGAAAGGGGAATATCTACAGGCACATGATAGCCCTCATCTTTCAGCACAAGCATTATCTGAAGAGCCAGTGCTACATCTCCACCGGGGTTTATCCTGACAAGTTCAAAGTGCTTTGCCGTTTCACTGTGGAGCACATCTACAACAAATACCTTGCCCCCTGACCGTTTTGTCTGCAAAGCATATGTAAAGGCACGAATCGATGTCTGTTCTACATTGGCCCCCCAGATAATAACAACATCTGAATCCTTCATATCACCAATATCCATGCCATAGCCTATTTCCCACGACTGTCTAAGGCCCTCAGACCCTGCTTCGGCACATATATCCCATCTTATATCTGGAGCACCAAGAACATGAAAAAGCCTATGATGAAAACGACGAGACAGGAGCATCATATTGCCAGAATAGTCTATGCGTATGGTGCGGGTATGTCTCTCTATCTGTCTTGTCACTACATTCAGTGCCTCATCAAGAGACACTGCCCCCCAGCCATCTCCCGTTTTCAAGAGAGGCATTGTAATTCTATCTTTGTGCTTTGCGGTGTTCAGAAGAAACTGAGATTTCGGACATGTAATACCATCGGTACCGGGATGGTCCCTACGGGGAACAAGTACATCGTCTCTATACACAAACTGGCATCCATCGAAGCAGTTGCGAGGACAGGTTACATACTTCACTCCTTATGTTTCCTCCTAACAAAAACTGCCGACAAAGCATTCTGCGTATATAACATGAGAATGACAGGCAAGAAGAGAAGCACTACAATAAGTGGTATTGTGAGAAAATTCAGCGCCTTCACAGCCACAGAAAAACCCACGAGGAATATCAGGGCAACGGTGATGGCAAGTCCTGTCTTCTGCACAGATGCTATTTTTCTCTTTATCTGCTCAAATTCTCTATCAACTTCATCTATTATGGCAATACCCTCATCGCCTAGCTCTTCTTTTAAAACGGCATATGCAACAGACTTAATATCTTTCTTTCCTGCAGCGGTAAACTTATTGTATATCTTACCCATTATAAGATCAGCCTGTTTCTTGCCAAGCTTATCTTCCAACACTTCCCACAAGAGAAGCATATATGTGCGATAAAGTCTATCATCTTTCACCGCCATCACCTCTACAACCATTATAATAGTGATAAAGAAAAATCTATAAGGAGGGATTGAAGTGGAGAGGTTAAGATTTGCACCATCTCCCACAGGATACTTACATGTTGGAGGTGCCAGAACGGCACTATTTAACTATCTGTATGCCAAAAAGGTGGGAGGCACATTCATTTTAAGAATAGAAGACACAGATCCAGAGAGGTCGAAACCTGAGTACTCTGAACAGATTCTCAGGTCTATGAAATGGCTAGGTCTTCACTGGGATGAGGGGCCATATTACCAGTCTAAGCGCATGGAAAGGTATAGAGAAGTTGTGGGGTACCTTCTTGATAATGGACTTGCCTATGAGTGTTTCTGCACACCTGAGGAGCTTGAGGCTCGCAGAAAAGAGGCACAGAAACAGGGTAAACCCTACAAATATGACCGTCGATGCCTATATCTGTCTGAAGAGGAAAAGGAGAAACTGAGGGCTGAGGGTAGAAAACCTGCCATCCGTATTAAACTACCCGATGAAAATCCTGACAGAGAAATCAAGTGGCATGACCTCGTCAAAGGTGATATATCCATCAAGATATCTGAGCTTGATGACTTTATCATTGTACGTTCTGATGGAACACCAACATACAACTTTGCCGTCGTTGTAGATGACCACGACATGGGTGTCACCCTCGTTATGCGTGGAGAAGACCATATCTCCAATACACCAAAGCAGATTATCCTTTACGAGATACTGGGTTGGGATGTGCCTAAGTTTGCACACATACCCATGATTCTTGGTGAAGACAAGACAAAGCTCTCTAAGAGACATGGTGCAGTATCTGTAGAGGAGTATAAGAAGCAGGGCTACCTTGCCAAGGCCATGTTTAACTTCTTGGCACTTCTTGGTGCTTCCTACGAGGAGAACAGAGAGGTTTATGAGCCCGAAGAACTTATACAGCTTTTTGATATAAATAAGATTACATCCCACCCTGCTGTGTTCGACCACGACAAACTAAGACACATCAACAGGGAACATCTCAAGAGACTGTCTCTTGAAGAACTGAAAAGGGAACTTGAGCCATTTATGGAGGAAAAAGGCTACCAGTGGCCCGACAACTGGGAAGTTGTGCTTGAGCTTCTCAGGGAAAGGGCATATACCCTTCTTGACTTTGTTGACAAGGGAGATTTCTTCTTCACAGATGACTTCCAGTGGGATGAAAAAGCTCAGAAGCAGTGGGAAAAGGGAAAAGACATGGTGCCAGCGCTGGCAGACCTTGCCGATGCATTTGAGGCACTGCCCCAGTGGAATGCAGAAAACATCGAGCAGGCTATGAGAGATGTGGCAGCTAAAAAAGATTTTAAGCCAAGAAAGTTCTTCCCTATTGTCAGAATAGCCGTATCTGGAAAGACCGTTGGCCCTTCTTTGTTCCATATGCTTGAGGCTATGCCCAAAGACACCGTCGTTAGAAGACTAAGAAAAGCTGCATCGCAAGTGTAAATATAGTTATCTCATCATCTTCAGGAAAGGGGTCCAGATGGGCCCCTTTTTATTTTTTGTCCCACATATCGGGACAAAGCGTTTCAAAAAGTGGGACAACATAAAAACCTTCATGAAAACCTTTGTAATACAATACTTATAGAGGTGGGGGTTATGAAAAAGCTTTTCTGGGTCATTTTCATTGTCATGTTTATTTCATTATCTGCATGTTCGCAGGGGGTGGATAATATGAAAACGCTGAGTGTATCACTTGATTTTCAGAGGTTTCCCCGTCAGTATACATGCGATGGGGCAGATATATCTCCCAAGATACATGTTGGGAATATACCGGGAGGCACAAAGGCACTGGCTATTATTATGGATGACCCAGATGCCCCGGTAGGCACATGGGTACACTGGGTAGCATGGAACATCACACCAACATCTACCATACCCGAGGCAGTGCCCAAGACAAGAAATGCCGTAAAAGATGGTATATCTTTCACGCAGGGCATCAATGATTTTCATAAGATAGGCTATGGAGGACCTTGTCCACCAAGGGGCCATGGGGACCATCACTATCACATTAAGATATACGCCCTTGACAGCACATTAAACTTATCGGGCAATGTTACCAAACAGATGCTTGAAAAAGCCATGAAAGGGCATATTCTTGCATGGGGTGAAGCTATAGCCGTATACAGCAGATAGCACTTTGTCCCCTAATCTCGGACAATGTGTCCGAAAAATCAGGACAACAGGCTGTCAACCCAATCCACAAATTCAGATGCGACTTGGAGTATATTATCTAAATCGCCAATAGTAGCCGGTGTAGCCGTATAATACATAGTATTGCGAAACTCATAAAGATTGAGAAGAATTCTCTCTATACTAGACAGAGGAACATGCTCTATTACATACAAGATCATGCATATATGTTTGGTGGCTTTCATCCCTTTAAGGGCCATAAATGCCTGTGAGGCATGCAAGAAGACATTATAAATAACAGCGGCAATCTCACTGGTATAGTCAGGCGATTCTCTTTTCAAAAGATAGGCAACATCAAGCCATCTACGGGCTTTTTGTAGAAATACTTCTGCTGCACGAATATCAACCGGAGTCTTCCTAAGATACCTGTTTTTCTTGCACTCTTCCATAGATATCAAGAATATCGTCCCCTTTCACAGTGATGCTAACACTTGTCATAGCACTCCAAAAGACAGGAAACTCTTTTGGGATACGCATAATATCATCATCTGTAAGTTTTACAACATCTACAGACTTATCCAACATACGCTCCATCTGCAAGATATAAGAAACAAGCTCTGGTGTCCATGGATAAATCCAAATATCAATATCACTACCCTCCCGTGCCATACCTGTGGCAAAACTTCCAAATATACCAACAGAAATTTCTTGAGACTGAAACACATCATTTACGCACTCTGCCAGTATTGGAATCCATGTATATACCTTAAGAATGCGAGTATACCAATAATCGTGATTTACCACATACTGTCTTCCTCGTTTTAATAAGACATCCTTGGACAAAAGAAAAGACAGAATACCATGTAAGGTGCTTTTGGGAACACCCAATTCCTCAGCCTTTTTTCTTACCCCAAAGGGCTCTTCTAAAAGAACTAATTTGGCAATAATGTCTCTATATTTCTCTATCATAGTCATTCCCCTAACAATTATAGCACTTTGTCCCCCAATCTCGGACAATATGTCCGAGAAATCAGGACAAAAGAGAAAAGGGGCGGGTATATGCCCGCCCCTTAATGCCACTCTAACTATGGCGTTAGGCCTCTTCAGCCTTTTTTATCTCGGTTTCATCTACACCGGCTTCAACCGCCTCACGACGTTTAGCGGCAATCTGGGTTTCTATATCCCTCAGTTCCTGCTCCAGTTTCAAAATTCTTTCAAGAAAGTCGTCAAGCACAGGTTCCAGTGCGTGGGCATCACGCTTATCTCTATATAAAGACATAATGGTTTCACCGGCATCTTCATATGTCTTTTTCATAAGGGTAAGCACCCTCTTTTTCTCCGCTGTAAGTTTTGCTATATCTGCAAGTACTTTCATTTTCTGACCTGCTGTTTCAGCGGTTTTCTTGATGTTATCCATTAGCCCCATGGCCACCACCTCCAAATGTTATTTTAACACCTTTGCAAAATCTTTTATAATCTCGGCCACGGGCTTTATATCCCATATACTACCTGCCGACTGCCCTATCATATACATCCCACCGTCAGGATCCCCATCCTCTACGGCTCTGCGGAGTGTGCCACGGGCAAGCTGCTCAAAAAGCTTTTCGTCACCTTTCATCTCAGCATCTAGTAGTTTGCGGGCAAGAGCATTTTTATAGAGTCGCATACCATGTCTAAACCGATAACCTACCTCTACAGTAGAACGTTCATTTGCCTTAAGTACAATTTCCCTATATGTATCACTGACAGGTGCCTCCTCAGAGGCAACAAAGCGTGTACCCATTTGGATACCAGCAGCACCAAGCACCTTCATAGCTTGGGCAGCCTCGGGCACACCAATACCACCGGCAACGATAACAGGTACCTTCTTTATCTTCTGCAGGGTAGCCGTTAGAAGCGGAAGAGTTGACACATGGCCTATATGTCCTCCTGACTCTTTGCCTTCAACAACAACACCATCTACCCCCATACGCTCCATACGAACAGCCAGAGAGGCTGAACCGACAAGGGGAAAAACCTTTACACCATGTTCCTTAAGCTCTTTAAGGAATGGCGCCGGGGAACCAGCCCCCGTGGTGACAACAGGAACCCCCTCTTCTATCACCACTTTTATCTGATCCTCTATATAGCCCATAAGAAGCATGAGATTGACACCGAAAGGTTTAGAAGTCAGTCTCTTCACCTTTCTAATCTCTTCTCTCAGCTCCTCAGGCTTCATACCGGCGCCACCTATTATGCCAAGCCCCCCCGCTTCTGACACAGCTGCCACAAGTGGAGCCTTTGCCACATGAGCCATACCACCCTGAAATATAGGGTATTCTATACCCAATAGGTCGCAGATGTCCACCTACTCTCCCTCCCTCACAAGTACCCTAACTGTAGCCTTTGCACATACTTTACCATCTTTTTCTACCTGTCCATCTATAGTATAAAGACCTGCTTTTAGTGGTGTCGCCTTTGCATTTATCTGCAGCCGATCACCAGGTCTGACAATCTCTTTAAAACGTGCATTCTTTACATCTGTAAGAAGTGTAACGGGATTATGAAACTCTTTATCCATTAGATGATATACAAGAATTCCACCAACCTGGGCTATCATTTCAACAAGGAGCACCCCCGGCATAATGGGATTACCGGGAAAATGACCCTCAAATATCGGCAGCTTTTCATCTACAGTGTAGTATCCTATTATTCCATCTTCTGTTAGCTCATAGTCATCAACAAACAACATGGGCCACTTGTGTGGTAAGGGTATCTGCTTCATGTATCATTTCCTCCTTATTGCAAGATATGTAATGGCTGCAGCCGTTGCAGCACCTCCTATAACACCTGTTATGATACCAATACCTGTAATAAGTTTTTTCTTTCTATATCGCTCTTCTTCTGCTTTTATTCTAACAGCTTCTCTCCACTGCCTGCTCTTGGGCTTATGAGTATACCGCGAAAGAAGAGCCAAGCTACCAAAGAACTCTTGCCACTCCTCATATTCCGCCCTTGCTTTAGGGTCTGTGGCGATAAGTTTCTCAATACGCATCTCTTCTTCAGGAGTCAATTCTCCCCTGATAAACTCTGCCATCTTCATGCCTTTTTCCCCCTTACCCACATGGCTTTCAGATGTTTTCTTGCCCTGTGAAGAATGACCCTCACATTACCGGGTGAAGTGCCTATCATATCGGCTATCTCTTCAAACGTGTAGTTATAGACATCTCTTAGCAGTATGACAGCCCTCTCCCTATCTGGCAACCTCATAAGCAGGTCTTCTATCTCCAGATGTATATCGGGAGACGGTGTGCTAAGATACCTCGGCAGGCTATATGTGCTTTTCCTATGCCTCAGCATACGCATAGATTCATTAACGGTAATGCGATAGAGCCATGTCCACAGGGACGATTTGCCTTTGAAACCTTTTAAATGCTCCCACATCTTGAGGGCAACATTTTGCAGCACATCTTCGGCATCTTCTTTGTTTCCTACAAAGCGATATGCCAATGTATATATATCCCTTTCAAATCGGGCAAACAGCTTCTCAAATGCCTCTACATCGCCTTTTTTAGCCCGTTTGATAAGGTCTTTTTCATTCACTCTTCCCACCTCTTAAAGATAACAGCACTATTGTGCCCACCAAATCCAAATGACTCCTTCAGTGCATATCTAATATCTTTTTTCACAGCCTCATTCGGTGTATAGTTGAGATCGCATTCTGGATCTGGTTCTTCAAAGTTAATGGTTGGTGGTACCATGTCCTCATTGATGGCAAGTATTGTGGCTATAGCCTCAATAGCACCGGCACCGCCAAGAAGGTGTCCTGTCATAGACTTAGTAGAGGATATATGCACCTTGTAAGCATACTCACCTAAAGCCTTCTTCAGCACCTTGGTCTCTGTCGTGTCATTGGCAGGTGTAGATGTACCGTGTGCATTGACATAGTCTATATCTTCGGGCTGGATACCCGCCTCCTCCATGGCAAGCTCTATGGCTTTAGCCTGTGTGTCTGCCTCAGGATTAGGTGCTGTGATGTGATATGCATCAGATGTAGCACCATAGCCCACTATCTCTGCATATATCTTGGCCCCACGCTTCATGGCATGTTCCAAAGTTTCTATAACAAGCACCGCTGCACCCTCAGCCATAACAAAACCATCGTGGTCTTTGTCAAACGGTCTGGAGGCATGCTTGGGATCATCGTTTCTACGAGACAATGCCCTTGCAGATGCAAAACCGGAAACACCCAAAGGTGTCAATCCTGCCTCTGTTCCTCCCACAACTGCTACATCGGCTGTACCAGCCTTCAGTAGCCTATAGGCAAGACCTATGGCATCAAGTGAAGAGGCACAGGCTGTAACTGGTGTAAACGATTGTCCCTTTAAACCGAGTCTCAGCGCTATATTGGCACCTGCCATGTTAGGTATCAGCATAGGTACAGAAAGGGCAGATACATAACGGGGACCCTTCTTCAATAGAATCTCTTTGTTTTTTTCCAGTGTATCAAGACCTCCCATGCCTGTGGCAATAATGGTTGAAACCCTGTACGGATCATAGTCTTTAATATCTGCATCTTTCCAAGCCTCTTCAGCGGCAACAATGGCAAGCTTGGAAAATCTATCAAGACGGCGAGACTCCTTCCTATCGAAGAAATCTTCATCTTTATAATCCCATACTTTACCACCAAATGTTACAGGCAGGCCCCACTCCACAAGCTCGGGAATGGTATCTATACCATTGGCACCACTAAAAATTCCTTCTTTAAATTTGGCTACACCAATACCAAGAGGGCTCACGGCCCCCATACCGGTAACCACAACACGCATGGTTATCAACCTACCTTTTCTAAGATATAATCAACAACCTTACCGACAGTATCCAGTTTGGGAAGATCCTCATCTGGTATCTGGATAGAAAAGGCATCTTCAATATCCATTGTGAGGTCTACAAGGTCGAGAGAGTCAAGACCAATGTCATCGACAAGCTTGCTCTCCTCTGTAATACCATCTGTATCAAAGCCTCTGTCTTTGAGAATCTCTGTGAGTTTGTTCATGATTTCTTCTCTGGTCATGTTCATCAACCCCCTTTATGTTTTATATTCCCAGTGATGCTCCGCCATCTACGGCAATCGTTTGGCCTGTAATATAGGAAGCTTTTTCTGATAGCAAAAAGCCTATCACCGATGCAATTTCATCAGGTGTTGCTATACGTCTTAGAGGACATCTCTTAATATACTCTTCTTTAATAACATCAGGCAATACCTGTGTCATAGGTGTATCAACAAACCCCGGGGCAACAGCATTAATACGGATATTTTTTCTGCCCATCTCAAGGGCAACACTTTTAATAAATCCGCTCATTGCGGACTTTGTAGCAGCATATATAGACTGCCCTATGTTGCCAGTGATACCAACAACAGAGGACAAGAGCACAATAGAACCGCCACCTCTCCTCATCTTCAAGATGGCATATTTCGTGGCAAGTATTGCACCCTTCAGATTGACATCTACAACATCGTCTATGTCCTCCTCTTTATACCTCATAAGGAGGTTATCTTTGGTAATACCTGAGGCATAAACCATGCCATGAACTTCTTTTAGCGAGTCCAAAAATGCCTTTAGAGACTGTCTGTCTCTGACATCTACTTGATACGTAAAGAGTTTGTCGCTTTCTATGTCTGCAAGTCCCTTTAGTCCACTGCGATATGTTGCGTGAACGGTAGCCCCCTCCTCAAGAAGGGCTTTAGTTGTGGCAAGTCCTATGCCACCAGAAGCACCAATAACAACAATGTGCTTGTCATTCAAGTTCAGTTTCAAGTCTCTTCACCTCGTACACCTCAGTTTTCATACTTCTATCTATACGCTTTGTCAATTTGGAAAGCACCGGTTTCGGTGCAAACTCAACAATAGTATCAACACCATACTCCTTCAGTCTCTTCACAGCTCGCACCCAATTTACAGGCGTCTGTATACCATCAAGAAGACCCAATTTTACCCTAACAGGACCAACAACAAACTCATCCTGTGCATTGCTATACAGTGGTATCTCCAGCGTCTCGCCGGGTATACGGTCCACAACCTCTGCAAATTTCTGTCTTACTGGTTCCATGAGTGGTGTATGGAATGGTATGCTGGCAGCATCAAGTTTCCTTACTTTCCAGCCCATGCCCTTGAAAAACTCATAGGCCTTCTCAAAATCCTCTATAACACCACCAACCAGTGTCTGATTCTCCGCGTTGATATTAGACAGATAAAGGTCTACTGGAGCCATGGGAAGCATAGCCTTCACCTGCTCAAGAGGCTTAAATACAATAAGAATAAAGCCTTCTGGGGCATACCTATCCATATACTCTGCCCTGAGATAGACTGTTTCAAGCATGGTCTCAAAATCTGTTAGTCCACCTACCAAAGCAGCTGTATATTCACCAAGGGAATGGCCAAGCACCACATCAGGTCTTTGTCCTTCTTTCATAGCCTGCCTGGCAGCCGCATAGGTATATGCCATTATGCCTACCTGAGCATAAATACTCTTCTTTATCTCATCCTCTGTACCATTTTCAAGCACAGAGAGAAAATCTTTACCCAGTCTCTTTTCTATAGAGGCCTTAATATCCTCTGGCAGATACTTACCTATCTGTGCTATATGACTACCTTGTCCTGCAAATGCCCATGCTACCTTACCCATCACACCCACCCCTTTCTATGTATTCACCTTATTAGATAGGAGGAAGTATGTTATTGTTACACATTACTTACACGGATGCAATGGCTGGTCACTAAGCCCAACATGTCCCCAGAAATCCTCCACATATTTACCGTCAATAGGACCAGAGGATTTACCCTCTACGGTGATATATGTGCTATCTATGCCAAACTGGGCTGGTATACCAGCAATAGCACACAGGGCTAGGCTTTCAGAGGTGGCACTGGGGTATTTAGGAAACAAAATTTCCTTAGAAAAGTCTATATACACAACACCATCTTTAATTTCCACTTTCTTTACCTTTGTACCACTGGGCAGTACAGGATACATGCCATCAATCTTTACAGGAGGATTGGCAAGATACTCCAAAGCCACCTTTATAAGTGCTTCGGTAGATGTATCAGGAAGCGATGCAGTTAGAGTAACAGTAGCCAGTGATAAATCTTCTCCATTTTTCAGCGTTAGCATATAGAAAGTAATAGTAGCTGTTTTATATGCCTGATAGTTATTAGACTCCACAGAACCAGACGAAGTAATAGACTGTGTTCCACTTCCCGGTTTTGGATTAATCTCCCTTTCACGGGAAAAATGAACGGCAATAACAACAATCATGAGAGCAATAACAAGCAGAGTGAAATATATCCACATACGCAATTTTTTGTTTTTACTCAACTTTAGCACCTCCTTTTATACCCATTTTATTCTACTCCCATATTCCGCATATGAAACAGGTAATATATAAGTAGGAGGTGGCAGTATGCGACTAGATAAATACCTTGTATGGTCTGGATTTGGCACAAGAAAAGGTGTAAAGAAAAATCTCATACGTAAAGGGGCAGTAACAGTTAATGGCAAAGTTGTCAGAGACTCTTCATATAAACTGCAAAAGGGAGACGTTGTAGAGGTATCGGGCGAAATTGTACCTTGGCCTACAGAGCATGTATATATTATGCTTAATAAGCCCCAAGGTGTCATTACAGCCACAGAAGATGATTTCCATGGCACAGTTATGGACCTTATAGACCATCCACTGGTACATAAGATGTTTCCTGTAGGCAGATTAGATAAAAATACCGAAGGCCTACTGATCATTACAACAGACGGCATCTTGGGCCATAGGCTTATATCTCCTAAATATAGGGTGGAGAGAGAATACTATGTAGAAACTGAAGGGAAAATCAATGAAGATATGCTAAGGCAGGCCAAAGAAGAGGGCCTTGTGCTGGAAAAAAGTGGCACACTCATGAAGGTCAAAGACTATGACATCATAGAAAACGAAGAAGATGGTGCCAAACTGCATATGATACTGACAGAGGGCAAATACCACGAGGTAAAACGCATTATAGGTGCCTGCGGAAGCAGAGTTTCTTATCTGAAAAGGCTGAGATATGGGCCACTGACCCTTGATGAAGAGCTTGAACCCGGCCAGTGGCGAGAACTCACAGAAGAAGAAATAGAGGCTCTGAAAAAGGCTGTTGGTATGGCAGAGGAAGAAGAAAAGTAGAAGGGGGACAAATGCTACCCCTTTTTACTGTGACATTAGCTGGGCCAGTCCTGCCAATGTTAAACTGACAAACACAGTAATAGCCACCCCATAAAGGGCATGTGAAAACCACATACCTGTAAAGAAATAAATGGCAGACACTGTTAAGATATAGGGTAAGATTACATAATATCTAAGTGTTTCTATCAGCCAAAACACGCTCAGCCACATGGCAAGGGCAAACATAAGCGATAGCCATGGAAAGAAAAACACATAGGTCATTTGGCATATACCCCAGATGGGAAATAGATGACGAAAAACGAGGTCGATAGTAAATGCCAATATTCCCATAACATACCGAGGAATGTGTTTATGCCACCTTTTTACAAGTAGCACAATGATTAGCATGGCAACCAGAGTATGTGGCTTTCCCATCCATGGATAACACATCTTAGTCTACCACCCTAAATCTCATATTGACATATATTGGTGCACTAATAACTGCAGTACATGCCGAGTGGCCACTACCTTGCCAATAAATTTTAGATGCCACATGCAACCACAATGTGCCATGTATCTGGGCCACATGGTTTTCCTCTTTTCCTATATCGTATGTAGCATAAATGGGAACAAATGATGTGTCGGGAATGTAGTTCAAGTTATACCAAAGGGACTTATCTATATTTCCACTGTGCGATAACAATATCGGTAACAAACCATAAGTTTGCAGCTGCATTTCACCGGTAGAGTCTTCAGCCTGCCAGTAAACATAGCTTTTTTCTTTCCTAAGGTTATAAACCGTAGCACTACCAGATATCTTACCGTCATCTTCAGCGCCAGAAAAAGCACTAATCCACCGAAAATGAGAGGGATTTATAAACCTTTCACTATCTCCAGCTTTGACCCATCCTGTGAAGTCAAGCAATGTATCTTTATATATGCCAAAGTGAAGATTCATACTACTAAAACCCACCAGCTGAGGAGAAAGATATGAGACACCATATGCAGAGGCATATTCAGACATTAACGCCTGGGTCATATCATCTCTGATAAATAGCCCAATACCCACAACTTTATACTCTTCTTGAGAGCTTCTTATATTTACAAATGGCAAAACCTTTATTCCACCGCTAAAACCAATATTCTTCTCGCCTTTACATGAACTAATACTTGCATTTATATAAGGAAACACAACAGAGTATTTCTTAATAGGTCCGTACACATCATCTGCACTATACCCATGGGGGCTGAGAAAATGACCTTGACTATTTGTCAGAAGCTTATAATTTCCTCCAAGAGAAACCTGTGAAGTTGACTGGGAAGCATACATATTCGCCGATACCAAATAACTCATTGCCTTATATACACCATTGCCATAACTATCAGAAAAAATGGGGACATAAGAATGTTTGTCTTCATCGAATTGATAGATATTCCACACATAGGAATATGTAACATCACCCAATAGTATCATCAGATTACCTGTAGTTTTGTTATCTTCACTGTAAAAATACATATCATAAAGGGTGCCATATGGGGTGTCATAATGCCATCCTTCATATCGCTTACCATCAATAGTGACACTATCTGGGGTCCCATCGTGAAAGGCTGCCATTTTTCCACTTACATATACAATCCACATATGTCCTCCAATAGAAGATTTTACATGCCTTGCAGAAACAGTAAAACCCCCAAAGAGAAAAATAGACAAGGCAAATACTACTAAACTGAGAATAACACCCCACAACTTTTTATTCATATACATACCCCCATGGGTAAACCATCACACTTCACACATCTTACATTAGTATAACAAAACTTTTACTATAACACAAGTAATTTGAGAATCCACCAATATGAGATTAAGCAGCAGTTATAAACAGCAGGGAGAAAGATTTATACCAAGAAGATAACGAAGTAAACCCCTTACAGTTCCAGCCACATCTCCAAGAGGCCTATACCTTTAACACGGTCTCCTTCTTTTACCCCCCATCGGGGAGATATCATCATGTCTAAGGTAAGGGGTCCTATATCAACAGAAGCATGAAGGTATTTACTCCCCGTAAATGGGTTAATGTCCTCTTTCACCCTTTCTACATGACCTATAAAAACATATTGATTGCGCCAGCCTGTGTACTCTATATATTTATCTATAAACTCCTCAGGCTTATATGTCTTAATAAGATTAGCAAACATCGCACTGGCACTCCCATCTTTCTCTGCCTTCCTAAACTTCTCTTCAAGCTCTTTATTCACAGGTGGCAAAACATCTACCTCTGCTGTCACTATACTCAGCACGGGTATAGAGCTGGGATGCACATGGTATGGTGTCAGAACATCTACCTTAATAGACACAGCAGGCTCGCTAAGTACCAAAGTGCCAAGAAAAGACTTGGTAGCTTCATCCCATGTGACATCAAGTCTTTGAGGTCTGTATACATTCCACACCTTGGTAAATGCGGGAAGCATATAGAGTATATCTTCACCCTGTCTGGGTACCACAAGGGCTATGGGATCTTCTCTAAGCACATAAAAGTATATAGGGGCAGGTCGTGCACCGGTTACAGGTAGTGCATTCCATGTATATGGACTGTCATCTCCAAACTTTACAACATGGGGCTTTTGTTTTAAAGCTTCCATTATCAAAGAGTCGGGAGAGCCTGTAAAGCCTCCCGACTCCAGTAGCCACAATAATTCACGGCTTTCGTTTGCCACTATTTAATAACCCCCAGCTCACGGCCAACCTTGGCAAACTTCTCTACTGCAAAGTCAAGGTCTTCTTTAGAGTGGGCTGCAGAAATCATAACCCTGATACGGGCTGTTCCAAGGGGCACTGTTGGATAGACAATAGCCTGTGCAAAGATATCCTCTTCAAAGAGCCTCTTAGAAAACTCCTGTGCCAGTTTTTCCTCACCGAGTATTACAGGGGTAATAGGTGTCTGGCTGATACCTGTGTCAAAGCCAAGAGCCTTCATCTTCTCTTTGAAGTACTTGGCATTGTCCCACAGTCTTTCAACAAGCTCTCCGCTCTCCATCAGCACATCAACAGCTGCCATGGCAGCACCCACATCTGCGGGAGTTGGAGCAGAGGAGAACAGGAATGGTCTTGCCTTCTGCTTGAGGTAGTCTATGATAATCTGCTTACCGGCTGCAAATCCGCCAATGATACCAAATGCCTTGGAGAGGGTACCCACCTCAATATCTACTTTGCCGTGCAGACCGAAGTGATCAACAATACCTCTTCCTGCCTCACCAAGTACACCTTCACCATGGGCATCGTCTACCATCATAATGGCACCAAACTCGTTGGCTATCTCATACAGTTTGTCAAGAGGTGCAATATCTCCATCCATAGAGAATACACCATCGGTGACAACAAGCATCCTCTTGCCCTTATACTCTGGAGCATATTCCTTCATCTTTTTATACAGATCATCGGGATCAATATGCTCATAGACAACAATCTTAGCCTT
>JAADFF010000008.1 GCA_013153035.1 Dictyoglomota bacterium
TGACAATATCTATAAATCCCACTGTACAATTTAAATAGGAGATGATATTATGAAGGCTTATATGTGGGTATATATGTACATCGTTTTAGTTCATATAGTTGTAGCTATTTCGGCGTTAGTATTTTTCTATGTTCCATTATATGTGTCTGCTCTTTTTATGTTTCTCTCTTTGGTGACTTTCTTTTATCTATGGAGAAGGGAATATGAAAAAATATATCTTCTGCACTCAGCTAACAACATTTTGCTGTGTGCTTCTGCTGGTGTAGTGTTTGTTAAGCTAGTGCCCGATGTATCTTTTGTTTTTGGTTTTGTGTTGGCAGTAGTATTTATAGATATTGTCAGTTTTACCGGGTGGGGAAAGCACCTTCCAAATAGAAAGATGGCGGAGAATGTACCTTTGGCAAAAAGGTTGTCTGCAAGCCTGCCTATACCGGGCATAGCGGAGGTGTATCAGATAACGGGTATGGGAGATATGTTCTTGTCCTCGGTTGTTGTTGCTTCTGCCGTAAAGTTTTTTCCTGCCGTAGCATGGATAGGTGTGCTGTCTGTTGTATTGGGTCAAACGCTGAATATATTTCTTGTCCATGTGATGAGAAAAAGAAAAAATTATGTAGGAGTTCCTGCTGCTCCTGCCGTTGTGTTTTTATACATTTTCCTTCTACTTATATTCCATAGCTGATATTCCGTGAGTGGTACCTCATGTTTTTTTGTTAAAAAGGTTATGTTTTTCTCTTTCCAGAATCGTCTTCCCATCTATTGTAATCCCTCATGATATAATAAAGACATATAAAGGCTTCTTAAAACAGGGGGGATAAAGATGAAAAGGGCATGGGCAGCAATTATTGTGCTATCTATAATATTTACCTCAATGATATTTGTGGGGTGTGGTGCAGATCGCACGACGATGGCAGATGTGGTGCGCTACTACGGTGCCGATGGTACTATGGGGTTACTCTTTGAGTGGACAAATATTACCACTTACGACGATAAAGACCTGAAAGAGATATCTTCTGACATGTCATCACTGGCCAAAGGAATCCTTGTGTATATACCATCTTATGGTCTGATGGGAACAGCTATGAATCCTATGGCCTTGTGGAAGAATCTGCTTATTGTTGTTGATACACCATCTGAGATGTCAGACAAAGACTTTGCAGATAAACTGTCTACTTTCATGAATAAGTGGTTTGATGTCAAGATGTCTGTTTCTACCGACGGCGATAAGGTGGCTATAACATTTATGGATACCAAACTGTATGTCTACAGTGTGGGTAAAATGAAAGTCTTGACAGGTAATAGCACACTGAAAAAACGCAGTGAACCTCCTAGATACCTTGACAAGGTGCTTGATAGCATGCTGTCTTTAAAGGGAGATTACAGGGTAGCTCTTTTCAACGAGGATACCTATGGGGTGCTTGCCTTCACCGGTGGCAGTACCCAGCTGATGGGTAAATTTAGATTGGGTATAGCCGTAGAAGGTGGTTTAAAGAAAGAACTGCTACCGCAGTATGCACCAGTGCCCGAAGACAAAGCTGTGGTATTTGGGGCAGTAGATGGGGCACTGCTTGATGCCGGTTATAAAGCTCTTCAGAAGATTGCCGGTGGATTTGTAAAGCCTGCTAATATACCCCACGGCATGCAGATATCCACGGTGATATCTGATTATACGGGGAATGCCCTATCAATAGTTACCATAGGTGGAATTACACCAGAGGAGCTATTTGATCTTATAGGGAAACTCGAGGGACGAAGACCAAGTGTCACTTCTGTAGAGTGGGATGGTGGCATTACCCTGTATAAGATTGACGGGGCTGTATCACCATACAAAGACGGCATAATATATGGGTTTATTAGCAAACAGCCTACAGAGGCTGTGCTGAGGGAATTTTTCACAGATAAATATAAAGAGTTTGCCCAAACATATACTGATCTCATTGGTAGAGATGATATTCACCTTATAGGATTTGTAAAGATAGATGACGACATGGTTGCCAAAGAATTTAAAGATGCTGTGCCACATAAAGTTACTATTGAAGTGTATGGTACTGACGAGCTGACACTTCAGATGACCATGGATAAACCAGTTGATTTGAAGAAAGAGATATACAAGTATATAAGGGACTTTAAGAGTTTGACTGTGGCATCTCAAATGAAAAACAAGGTAGAGAGGGCTAGAAGTGATCTTGTTGGAATAGGATTTTCTGTGTCTGTTTTCTATACGAAGTATGGACATCTGCCAAAGGATAAGCAAGAACTTCTTTCTGCACTGGATAATTTCATTAAGCAGAGGGTATGGCTAAATGGAAAGCCTTTTTCTGATGTTATAGTGTCCGATACCACTATTTACAAACCAGAAGGTACCGACGATGTCATTTTGTGTATTCCGGTGCCACAGGAATATATTAAATATGCTGGTGGTCAGTATGCCGTTATGCACCTTGGCGATTTTATAAAGACAAATCAACTGAAAAACCCGGCAGACCTTGTTATGTTTCTCTCCGAGTGCAGATAAAAAACAGAGTTGATTTTAACTATAAAAAAGGCCTCCCCATATGGGAGGCCTTTTCCTTACAGCCTTTGAGACTATTCCTTGGTTTCATAGTGTAGTCCCATCTGTTCGAGCTTCTCGTTGATATCCTTGGCAATTTCGAATGTATTTCTCACCATACCTTCGATGGTGTGGAGTGATGCGGTCTGGGTTTCTATCTCTGCAATGTTGTTTTCAATAATGCCGTTGATAGACTCAACTCTGTGTGCTATCTCAACCATGGCATTAGAGACAGATTCTGTGGAAGAAGAGATAGAAGATATGCTATCGGCTATTTCTTCTAGCTTGGAGACAATATCGCCCACAGAAGATGTGACAATCTCCAGTTTCTCTCCTGCTTCGTCTGCCAGGGCTGATCCTTCTTCTATCTTGGTGGCAATGTCTGCTGCCTTTTTCTCTGCAGAACGGACATGACCCTCAAGTCTACGGAAGGTCTCGTATATCTGTTCTGATGCTTCTTTAGACTGTTCTGCCAGGGTGCGTATTTCCGAAGCTACCACGGCAAAGCCCTTTCCTGCCTCGCCGGCACGGGCTGCCTCTATGGCTGCGTTGAGGGCAAGAAGGTTAGTCTTATCGGCAATGCCCTGTATGGTGTTGACAAACTCTTCTATTTCGCCGGTGGCCTTTTCAAAGGCATGCACCAGTTCTGTGATTTCATCGGACACCGTGCCTATTTCTTTAAGCTTTTCAATAGATTGGGCTACAACAGTGCTGGCTCTGTGAACATTTTCTACAGCCTGACGGCTGTATTCAACAGATTGCTTGGTGTTTCTATCTATGACCTGAACACTGGCGTTGATTTCTTCTGT
>JAADFF010000002.1 GCA_013153035.1 Dictyoglomota bacterium
CCGATTGCTCTTGAAGAGGGCAGCAGATTCGCAATCAGAGAAGGTGGCCGCACAGTAGGTGCTGGTGTTGTCACCGAGATCATTGAGTAATAAATACACGGAAGACATATATAGGGGTCGGGGGTCTTCCCCGACCTTTTTTATGCCGACAAGAGAGCCTTAGAGAGGTGATGAGAAATGGCAAAATCCAAGTTGAGGGTAAAAGTTATACTGGAGTGCACTGTCTGCGGTAGTCGCAACTATATCACTGAAAAAAATAGAAACAACACACCTGGTAGACTTGAGCTTAAGAAGTATTGCCCAAAGTGTGGTAGACATACCTTGCATAAAGAGACCAAATAGTGTATAATAAGTTTTGCTTGCTGCGAGTAAATCTGGCAGGGAGATTGGTAGGGGCGTAGCTCAATTTGGCAGAGCAGTGGACTCCAAATCCACAGGCTGGGGGTTCGAGTCCCTCCGCCCCTGCCAAATTTTTTAATGAAGAGGGGTGCCGAAAGATGTCTCTGAAAAAGTACTTCCAAGATGTGAAGTCAGAGCTTAAGAGGGTGACTTGGCCGAGCTTTGATGAGGTAAATAGAGCAGCTGGGGCCGTTTTGGGCCTATTTTTGATAGTTGGTATATATGTTGCTGTCATTGACTGGATTATGATTCTTATCTGGAAGGTATTCCACCTTGGTCCATATAAGACATTTAATACAACTACACCATCTACTTCTACAACACCGCTTACCAATACTGGTAGTAGCACAGGAACATCTACTCCATAAGTGGAGGGTTGACATATGGCTGAAGTTGATAATCGCAGGTGGTATCTGGTACACACATCGGCTGGAAATGAGGCAAAGGTAAAAGAAGAACTGATGAAAAGGGTGCGTTCTGCCCATCTTGAAGATAAGATTCTAAGGGTAGAAGTGCCTACCGAGATGCGTATTGAGTATAAAAACAACAAACCTAGGAAGGTAGAGAAGGTTATCTATCCTGGTTATGTGTTTGTTGAGGTTGTTATAGACCCTACAAAGGGTGCTATGGATAGTGATACATGGACACTTATTAGGTTCACGCCGGGTGTTCATGGTTTTGTTAGTGTTGATGGAAGGCCCTCTCCTGTAGATGATGAGGAGATGCTTGCGGTACTTAATGCCGATGAAGATCAGGCTCCCAAGCTCGATATTGAGGTTGGTGACCTGGTTGAGGTTATTGATGGTCCATTTAGGGGTAAAGAGGGTAGAGTTACCCAAGTGGATCACGAGCGTAAGAGAGTGTATGTGGCAATACATGTCTTTGGTAGAGAGGTTATTGCCGAGCTGGACTTTGTCCAGGTGAGAAAGAAGAAGTAAGGAGGGTTGAAAAATGGCACCTAAGAAGAAGAGCAAAAAGAAAATAGTAGACCAGTTTAGGATGGTGTTACCTGCAGGAAAGGCTTCTCCTGCACCACCAGTTGGTCCTATTCTTGGTCAGCGTGGTATTAACATCATGGCCTTCTGTAAGGCCTTTAATGCAAAGACAGCCCAGATGGGTGATGTTATTGTTCCTGTTGATGTTACCGTTTATGCAGATAAGTCTTTCTCTTTTGAGATTAAGACACCACCAGCTTCCTTCCTTTTGAAGAGGGCAGCCGGTGTGGCAAAGGGTTCTTCTGAGCCCAATAAGGTTAAAGTAGGAAAAGTTACACGCAAGCAGGTTAAAGAAATTGCTGAGAGCAAGATGAAAGACCTCAATACCGATGATATAGAGGCAGCTATGCGCATGATAGAGGGTACTGCCCGCTCCATGGGTATTGAGGTAGTAGACTAATCACTACAGTGGGAGGGCCATTTGCCCGATAGAACCACAAGGAGGGATGAACAGTGGCAAAGAGAGGAAAGAGATATAAAGCACTACTTGAAAAGTATGACAGAAATGCAGAGTATTCTATTAAGGAAGCAGTAAAGCTTATTAAGGAGCTTGCAACAGCCAAGTTTGACGAGACCATCGAGCTCCACATGAGAATGGGTATTGACCCAAAGAAACCTGATCAGAATATCAGGTCTTCTGTTGTGCTTCCTCATGGTACAGGTAAGAATGTGAGGGTTCTTGTGTTTGCCGAGGGAGCAAAGGCTGAGGAGGCTAAAGAGGCAGGAGCCGACTATGTGGGTTCTGATGACCTTATAGAGAAAATTCAGAAGGGATGGCTTGACTTTGATATAGCCATTGCTACCCCTGATCAGATGAGAAAGGTTTCCAAGATTGCAAGAATACTTGGTCCCCGTGGCCTTATGCCTAACCCCAAGGCTGGCACTGTTACCAATGACATTGCCGCCGCTGTAAAGGAATTTAAGGCTGGTAAAATTGAGTTCAGAAACGATAAGACTGGAAACCTTCATATACCTGTAGGTAAGGCTTCTTTTGATGAACAGAAGCTTCTTGAAAATATCAAGGCTGCTCTTGCAGCGGTCTTGGCAGCAAAACCTGCTTCTTCTAAAGGTGCCTATATCAAAAAGATGGTGCTTGCACCAACCATGGGCCCCGGTGTGAGGGTTAATGTCAAAGACGCAACAGACTTTGCTACCAAAAAGTCTGTATAATATGGTATTATAAAAATCGGTTTGACCTGAGAAGTCGGTCGCAAACCCCCGTTTAAGGGGTACCGGCGGAGGTCGGATAGGCGAAAAGCAAATAGGTGTGTTTGTGATAGGCCTGCCGACTCCGTCGGCAGGCTTTTTTCATAGAGAGGAGGTGAAAGTGTGATTACAGGTAAGAGTCCCAGACCAGAGAAGGTTAAGAAGGTCCAGGAGATTAGAGAGAAGATAGCAAAGGCTACAGCTGTGATTCTCACAAAGTTCGAGGGTATTACCTCCGGTGATATGATGGACCTTCGTGCCGAGATTCGTAAAAACGGTCTTGAGATGAAGGTCTACAAAAACACTCTCATCCGTATCGCATTTGAAGAGGAGGGATACGAGGATATCCCAGCTGAGGCATTTAAGTATACAACTGCTATGATCTTTGCCTACGATGATCCTGTTGTAGCTGCTAAGCTCTACAAGGATATGAGAAAGCAGTATGATGTACTTGAGCCCAAACTACTCATTCTTGAGGGTAGGGTCTTTGGTCCTGAGAAGGTCGAGCAGCTTGCCGAGATGCCTTCCAGAGAGCAGGCACTTGCAATGGTGGCTGCTGCATTTGCCGCGCCGCTTAAGAACATGGCAAGCGTACTTCAGGCACCAGTAAGAGATCTTGCCAATGTTCTTCAGGCTTTGAAGAACAAGAAAGAAGAAGAGGGAGCCTAAGGCTCTGAACACCTAAAAAAACAAAATAAAAAGAAAGAATAAAAGGAGGTAGATAGATATGTCCTGCACAAAGGAACAGATCATTGAGGCCCTTAAGGGTATGACCGTTATGGATCTTGTCGATCTCGTAAAAGCAATAGAGGAGGAGTTTGGTGTTTCCGCATCCGCTCCTGTAATGATGGCTGCTATGCCAGCCGCCGGTGCTGCTGCTGAGCCAGCAGAGGAGAAGACCGAGTGGGATGTCGTCCTTAAAGAGGCCGGTCCTAAGAAGCTCAATGTTATTAAGGTTCTTCGTCAGCTTACTGGTCTTGGTCTTAAAGAGGCCAAGGAGCTTGTCGACAACGCTCCTTCTACAATCAAAGAGGGTATTTCCAAGGAAGAGGCCGAGGATATCAAGAAGAAGCTCGAAGAGGCTGGCGCCGTTATCGAGCTCAAGTAATTTACAACATCTTTTTGCATTGTATTTGGGAGGGGTATTTGCCCCTCCCTTTGTTGTATAATATTATGAGTGGGATGATGAGTCCCACTTTATTTGTTATATAAGAGGTGATTTGCGATGAACTGGGCAGATGTAATAGAAAAAATAGAACCGGAGATTAAACAGATAGTAGAGGATGCAGGCTATATGTTTGTTGATTTGGTGCATCGCAGGGAGGGTAGGTCTTCTATCCTTTCTGTGGTTATACATAAGGACCCTTCTGTTAGCTTGAAGGATTGTGAGAAAGTTAGCAGAAGGGTTGAACTGTTTCTTGATTCTGTGGATATTATTCCGCAGAGGTATATTCTGGAGGTAACATCTCCAGGACTTGATAGAAAGATTAGAAGAGACTTTGAGTACGACATTTTTAAAGGAAGAATTGCCCGTATCACATTTATCGATGATGAGGGTAAAGTGCGTACGACAGAGGCTACCCTTGTGGGCATACAAGATGAAGAGCTTGTTGTAGAGAAAGACGGTAGCCTTTATCGTATTCCGTTGTCTTCCATTAAAAAGGCAGTACTTATTCCACAGATATGAAAGGGTGTGGTGGGTATGATAACAGGAAAAGAGCTTATTAGGGCGATGGAGGATGTTAGTAGGCTAAAAAATTTGTCTATCAATGAGGTTGTTGAGGCATTGGAAGATGCACTGGTTATTGCCTATTTTAGGCACATGAGGATAGACAAGAAGGATAGGGAAAGGCTTAAAGATTTGGTGAAGGCCCATGTCGACATGACAACAGGTGAGATTGATATTATCCATAAGAAACAGGTTGTGGAAAATGTAGAAGACCCACTTACCCAGATTTCTGTTGATGAGGCAAGAAAACTTGGTTTTGACGCAGAGGTTGGTCAGCATATAGAACTGAAGTTTGACCCCAAGAACTTTACACGCGATGAGGTTAACATCGTTCAGCAGGTGTTCAACCAGCGTATTGCCAACGCACAGAAAGAGCATAAATATGAATATCTGAAGTCTCTTGAGGGCACTTTGGTAAGAGGGCGCATTATCGGTGTAGAGAAGGGGATGTATAGAGGACAGCCTACGCTAAAGGTAAGGGTTGATATTGAAGGTGTCGATACTATGCTTCCACCTGAAGAACAGGTAAGGGCATACAAGAAAGATGGCAAGATTATTGGTGATACATACAAGCGCGGTGAGTGGTATGACTTTTACCTGAGGGAAGTTAAGCGTATAGGAAAGGGTAAGGGTAATTTTGACCTTATCATATCCCGTAGCGATCCAAAACTTGTTGAGCTACTGCTTGAGAGAGAAGTGCCTGATATAGGTAAGGGGTTTGTTGAGGTTAAAGACATTGCCAGAGAGCCTGGTAAACGCACAAAGGTATCTGTTCTCTCCCTTGATAGCCGTATAGACCCAGTAGCTGTGTGTATAGGTCCAAGGGGTAGACGTATTAAAGATGTGCAGCGAGAGCTAAGAGGAGAGAAGATAGATGTTATACGCTGGTCTGCAGAGCCGGAAGAGTATATTAAGAATGCTCTTGCCCCAGCAGAGATAGACAATGTGGAGATTGTAGACCCGGAGCACAAGCTGGCTAAAGTATATGTGCATCATAGTAATGTGAAGCAGGCAATAGGAGAAGAGGGACTCAATGTCAAGCTGGCAGAAAAGCTGACAGGTTGGCATATAGACATAGTAGAATTGGGAGCCCCTGAGGAAACAGAAGGGGGTGGTGTGAATGAGTAAGATTCGTGTTTATAAGCTTGCAAAAGAGCTAGGAGTTAGTAGCAAAGAACTGATGCATAAGCTTGATGAGTTAGGAGTTGAGGTTAAGAGTCATATGTCTACACTTGATGATGAAACGGCAGAGGCTATAAGGGAAATTTATAGTGAAGAGGAAGAAGTTGTAGAAGTTGTTTCCGATAAAGAAAAAATCATAGAAAATACAGAGGAGATAACCTCTGTTGAGGAACAAAAAGAAGAGGAGAAAGCAGAGTCTGAAGCTACAGAAGAGGTAGAGGAAGAAGAGAGTATGGAGGAAGATATCAAGATATTGGAGATAGAAAAAGGGGCAACACTCAGTGATGTGGCAGATATGTTAGGTGTTTCTGCCACAGATCTTGTCAAGGTGCTGTTTATGAAGGGCATGATGGTGAAGCCCACATCTGAGGTAAACGATGAGGTCCTTGAGGTGCTTTCTGAGGAATATTCTTTCCTTTATGAGTGGAAAGAGGAGGCAGAGGAGGAAGAAGAGGAAGAGATACAAGTTGTTGATAGGTCTAAGCTGAAGCCCAGACCACCGGTTGTTACTGTTATGGGCCATGTTGACCATGGTAAGACAACACTTCTTGATGCCATTCGTGGTACATCGGTTGCAGCCCGTGAAGCCGGTGGTATTACACAGAGTATCGGTGCTTCTGTTGTTGAGATAAATGGAAGGAAGATTACATTTATCGATACACCGGGTCACGAAGCATTTACGGCTATGCGTGCCCGTGGTGCACAGGTTACAGATATCGTTGTTCTTGTTGTTGCTGCAACAGAAGGTGTTAAGCCTCAGACGATAGAGGCCGTTAACCACGCCAAGGCTGCTGGTGTGCCTATTATTGTTGCCGTCAACAAGATAGATGTGCCCGGTGCCAATCCCGATGTTGTTAAGCAGCAGTTGTCTCAGTATGATCTGCTTCCTGAAGAGTGGGGAGGTACAACTCCATATGTTAATGTCTCCGCTCTGAAGAAGATAGGTATTGAAGACCTTTTGGAGACCATTCTCCTTGTTGCAGATATCGAGCTTGAAGACAAACTCCTTGCCAACTATGATGCACCGGCAAGAGGTTTTATCATTGAGTCTAAGCTTGATAAGGGAAGAGGTCCTGTTGCCACTGTTATTGTTAAAGATGGCACACTCCACAAAGGTGATGCTGTTGTTATCGAGACAGTTTATGGTAAAGTGAGGGCTATCTTTGATGATAAACGCAGACAGATTAAAGAAGTTACACCGGGGCTTCCCGGTGAGATTATGGGACTGTCCGATGTTCCACCTGCCGGTGCCAAACTGAAGGTTGTTGAGAGTGAGAGATTGGCAAGAGAGCTTGCAGAAAAGGAACTTGAAAAGAGGAAAGAGAAGGAGCAGAAAGAGAGACAAAAAGTGCTTTCTCTTGAAGACTTTTATGTCAATCAAGGTGACAAGCAGGTTCTTAATATTATTCTCAGAGCTGATACCGATGGTTCCCTTGAGGCTATTAAGGGTGCCCTGTTTAAGATGAAAAAGCCAGAAAATATAGATATCAATATTATCCATACTGGTATTGGTGCGATTACTGAAAACGATGTTATGCTTGCCGAAGCTTCAAAGGCCATTATTCTTGGGTTCAATGTTAGGCCACCGAGCAAGGTTCAGAAGCTGGCCCAGAGCAAAGGTATTATTATTAAGACCTATCGTATTATCTATCAACTACTGGAAGAGATGGAAGCAATGCTTAAAGGCATGCTACAGCCCAAAGAAGTGGAGAAGGTTATTGGCCATGCTGAGGTGCGTAAGACATTTAAGGTACCTAAGGTTGGTACTGTTGCCGGCCTGTATGTTACCGATGGTAAGATGACCCGTAATGCCCGTATTAGGGTTATCAGAGATGGTGTTATTGTTGCCGATACCAAAGTACTCTCTCTTAAGAGATTCAAAGAAGATGTCAGAGAGGTTGCCGCAGGCTATGAATGCGGTATGGGCCTTGAAAAGTTCAACGATATTAAAGAAGGAGATATCTTTGAGGCCTATGTTATAGAGATGGTGAAGGAGGAATAATATGGTTCTTATATGGTATGGTCTGCTGTCTGTTGAGGCCATGTCTCTAAAAGAAAAGCGTATGGTTATACGCTCATTTAAAGATAGGGCTATGAAGAAGTATCCGGTGGTTGTCGCGGAGACAACCCACCAAGATGCCCTTGACAGGGCAGGTATTACCGTTGCCATTGTCGGAACAGACAAGGCTCTACTGGAGAGTATATTGTCAAAGCTTGAAGTAGAGTGGTACAACGCCGGTGGTGGCGACATCATAGAAGATGAAGTATTCATATGGAGAGAAAGAGGGTGAGGATATGAAGCCCAGAAGACTGGATAGAATGCAGGAGATTATAAAAAATGAAGTGGCTTCAGCTCTTGTTACAGGTAGTGACGAGAGCCTTAAGATGGTAAACATCTTTGATGTCGAAGTGACCAATGATATGAAATATGCCCGTATCTATTACAGTATTATTGGTGATGCCGATCAGGCTAAAATACAGGAAAAACTGGAGAGATTGGGTAGAAAGCTGCAGGGAGAAATTTCCCGCAAACATAGATTTCGTATTACCCCCCGCTTTATGTTTATATACAACGATTCTCTTGATAGGGGCTTTAAAGTTATTGAGCTTCTGAAGAAGATTTCTTCTTCTGAGGAGGAGGCAGAGGATGGACACGCAGACACTGAAGAATGAACTTAAGAAAATAGAAGAAAAAATACAGGGGGCAAACTCTATAGCTATATTTGGCCACCTTGCCCCCGATGGTGATTGTGTAGGTTCTATACTAGGAGCATATATGAAGCTGAAAAAACTGGGAAAAGATGTGGATGTTTACCTAAATGACCCAGTGCCAGATGTATATAAGTATCTTCCCCACAGTGATGATATCAAGCATGAGCCTGTAAAAAAACGCTATGATATTCTTCTCACAATTGACCTAACAGGTGAAAATCGCATGGGAGATATATGGTTTCAGGTTAAGGAAGCTTCTCCAAATGCACCAGTACTTGTTATAGACCACCATGTTTCCAATGAGCGCTTTGGCGATATCAATGTTGTTGACACAGATGCTGCGGCTGCTGCAGAGATTATCTATTTCTTCTTTGAAGACATTATTGACAAGGACATTGCCCAAGCTCTGCTTAATGGCATTATGACAGATAGCGGTTTTATGGCATACGAGAGCGTAAAGCCTCGTACTGTAGAGGTTGTCAGAAAGCTGAGAAGTTATGGTGCTTCTATATCCACCGTGCGAGAAAATCTTGACAGGTGGAGTAGATTTGGCAAGATTCACCTGTGGGG
Source organism: Dictyoglomota bacterium (assembly GCA_013153035.1). GTDB lineage: Bacteria > Coprothermobacterota > Coprothermobacteria > Coprothermobacterales > JAADFF01 > JAADFF01. The sequence goes on from JAADFF010000002.1 coordinate 8,794, forward strand.
TATAGGATTTTCCCGTGCAGAGTCTATAGCAGAGGGTAGAGGTGTGGTTTCCTACATTAAAAGGGACGATATGAAGAAGACAGGTACCTTTGAGGAAGATATTGCCGGCCTTGTGTCTGCCCTGAGAAGCCCCGATGGGGTTTATGGAGTGGCATTGTTGTCTGAGGCATATGATGACGATAAAAATGAGGTGCGTATCAGTTTCAGAAGTAGTGCACCTGTAGAAGTTCATATTCTTGCCAAAGAGTTTGGCGGTGGTGGACATCCCCGTGCAGCCGGTGCCCGTGTAGAGGGAGAGCCTATAGAGATTGTGCTTGAGAGGGTAAAGAAACGCCTAACACAGGAGTTGATGAAGCATGACATTTAGGGAGTATCTGAAGGATATCAAAGGTGATGTATGTATAAGGGTATCTCCCCGATTTGAGGGAGATATTGTTGTCTATAGTGCCGTTTATGCACTCTATAAGCTTTTAGAAGAAAGTGGTAATACTGTATGTGTAAGTTGGCCCGGACATTTACCACCGGCGGCAAACAGGGTTTTTCCTATGCCACTAGCTGGCGATGGAAAAGGTGCTACTGTTAGCATAGAAAAGAACAAAGTTGTATTCAATGGAAAAGAGTTTTCTTATAAATATACCCCTGCAGAGCTACTTATAGATGGACTTGATGAGCCTGATGATGTGCTTGCAGCACTGTTTGTCTCACTATATGCAGGTACCAGAGGCTTTGCAATGGATGATGTTTCTGATGAAGTGCTTCAGTGGTTTCAGAGGCTGCTGGAGAAAGGATTTCCACACTACAAGTATGTGGACCTCATATATGTTATTTCCTCTCCTGATGTGTTTCATGTCTGGGGTGAAGTTATGCAAAATGCCCAGCTGAAAGATGATATTGTTGTATCTGTTTACGAAAAAGACGATACCCTTATACCGCCCGAATGGTTTAAAGTTGCTTCCTATCTGGCACGTTACACAGGGAAGGGCAGAGTATATGTGAAGAGAGAGCAGGGTTATGAGTACTTTGATGCCGATGGTTCTCGCGGGATGGTGGATAGCATATGACAGATGGCATACTTCCTGTGATAAAACCTGTTGGCATGCGTTCTATGGAGGTTGTGGATAGAATCAAATACAGGCTGAAAAAAGTCTATGGTAAGAAAATAAAGATGGGCCATACTGGTACCCTTGACAGGATGGCGGCTGGAATGTTTCCGCTGTGTGTAGGTAAAGCATGTAAGTTTACCTCCTTTTTTACATCGTGGGATAAAGAATATGTTTCTCATATTGTGCTTGGTAAATCCACAAAGACCCATGATATAGAAGGTGAAGTTACATATGTCCACGAAGGACCTATCCCTGACAGAAACACTGTTGTTGATGCCCTTAGCGAGCATTTTATGGGAGAAATCATGCAGGTGCCGCCACTGGTATCTGCCGTTAGGGTAAAGGGTAGAAGGGCCCATGAGTATTTTTACGATGATGGCAAAGGTGAGGGGGAGGTAGAAATACCGCCCCGCAAAGTGTTTATATACGAGATGCAGATTATTGATTACAAGATTAAGGATGGACTAGGTCATCTGTTTGTGCGTATCCGTTGCTCTAAGGGTACATATATTAGGGCTATTGCCAGGGATTTGGGGAAAATACTTGGTACTGGTGGTTATATGCACGGACTTGTGCGTACGATTACAGGTCCGTTTAAGCTTGATAGTGCTGTGACGATGAATATGCTGTGGCAGACAGACCATCCTCTTGATTATATTGTGCCTATTGAATACGGACTCAGAACATATCCTGAGATTGTGCTTTCTGATACCGATATCAATATGCTCCGCTCTGGTAGGGGGCTTCCCCTTGGTGATGAGGGAAGCGTGGATGCCATATTTAGAGTGAAAAATACTGCCGGTATGTTTGTTGGGCTTGCAGAAATGAAGGAAGGGGTGTTAAAGGTAAAACTATGGTTATAAGATACTCTCTGCCGACATATAAGGTTAAAGGTGTTGTAATAGGTAGCTTTGATGGACTGCACAGGGGCCATGTGGCGCTGTTAGGTTTGGCGAGAAAATTTGGGGTAGATAGTGTACTAACTTTTTATCCCGTTCCCAAGGCTGTTAAAGAGGGAGTAGGTCATATTACTGTGCTTTGGGAAAAAGTAGCAGGTTTCTCTGGCATGGGCTTTGACAATATATTTGTACTGAACTTCAAAGATGAGCGTATTAGAAATATGGAGGCAGAAGAGTTTCTTAGGAAGCTTGAACCTTATGTAGATATTATTGTGGTAGGCTTTAATTTCCGTTTTGGAAGAGATAGGCAGGGAGATATTGAAATGTTGAAGGAATGGGGTAAACTCCATGACAAGAAAATCATTGTTATGGAGCCTGAGATGGAGGGAGATATTGTTATATCCAGTAGTAATATTCGCCAGAGTATAGAAGAGGGCAAATTGGAAGAGGCACGCATAATGCTTGGTTATCCTTACTTTGCCTCTGGTCCTGTAATTAGGGAGAGGGGTATAGGCACGAAGATGGGTTTTCCCACAATAAACATACAGGTGCCATCTGATAAGATTATGCCTCCTTATGGGGTATATAGTGGATTACTTGCCACAGATGATGGAAAAGTTGTCTGGGCTGTTGCCAACTGGGGAGAGGCGCCCACATTTGGTAGAAAAGAGCCTAGACTGGAAGTCCATGTCCTTGATGAGGTGATGGGGGAACTGCATCCTGAGAAGGCACTATTTGTGTTTCAGCATTTTATTAGAGAAGAAAGAAAATTTGACAGTGTTGATGAGTTAAAGCACCAGATAGATATGGACTTAAAGAAGGCTATCTCGTTATATGATCCCGAGTTTATACATGGTTTTTATCGTGCATTTTTACCGTACACCATATGGAGGAGTATGTCTGTTATTCCATTTGGATATGGTAGATAGGCCTCTAATTGGGAGGGGAGGGGACTGCCATGGAGTTATGGAAGACAAGAAAGTTTGCCAAGGCTATAAATAAGGTTAATGGCACAAGGTTTCAAATTTGCCATGAGAAGATGGGAAGACCATCAAGGCTTGCCATATTGCTTCTTACAGATGATCCCTCATCTCATGGGTATGCCCATATGCAAAAAAAGTCTTTTACGAAACATGGAGTTGATGTATCTCTTGTTCATTATCCAGCAGATATTCCCGCTGACACTGTCTATGAAGATGTTATCAAGTGGATAGAGTGGGCCGATGGTGTGTTTCTACACAGACCTCTTCATAAACATCTTGACTATAAAAAGGTGCTTGGTATGATTCCATATACGAAAGATATCGAGGGCCTTAAAGAGGCCTCTATAGGAGGTCTTGTCTTGAAACGATACAATGTTATCCCTGCAACAGCTTGGTCTGCGGCATTAATTCCTATGTTCTATGGGGTCACCCTTGCCGGTAAAAAGGCCGTTGTTATAGGTCGATCTCCTACTGTGGGTATGCCCCTGTCAATTCTTCTTACACATATGAATGCCACTGTGTCTACAGTGCACTCAAAGACACCAGATATTACAGAATACACAAAGATGGCAGATATAGTCTTTGTGTCTGTTGGGCGTCCACGGTTTCTCAAAGGTGACATGATAAAAGAGGGGGCCTATGTTGTAGATATAGGTATTCATTACATAGGTGATGAGATTGTAGGAGATGTTGATGCTTATTCTATTGAAGGTAAGGCTGCTGCGTATACGCCGGTACCCGGTGGAGTAGGAACATTGACAACGGCACTAATTGTGTCATCGTTCTTGAGATTACTGGAAAAACATGTATGCTGAACTGCCATGTATATAAGAACAGTTAAAGACTGGCATCGATTTTGGCAAAAGAAGAGAAGTGAGGTAAAGGTTGTATGTATGGATTCAGCACTTATCGATGAGCCTTTATTTGGCACGGTTTTTGATAGACATGACTTTTTTGAAAAGGTTCTAAAGAACTATGATGGTATCCTAATAGTTAGAGAGGGGCAAGGATATTATCTTGTATCGCGTAAATATATAGCGTATTTTCCGAATAACATCTTTGATGACTTTGATGAGACTTGTAAAAAAGACGAAGTTGATATACAATTACTGTTTGATACCCTTGTAAATCGCTTTATGAAGGAGGTGTAGAGAGTGAAGAGATATTTCCGTTTTACATCTGAGTCTGTTACAGAGGGGCATCCTGATAAGGTAGCCGACCAGATTTCTGATGCTATTCTTGATGCCTACCTTGCAGGTGATCCTTACAGCCGTGTTGCTGCAGAAACTGCAGTTAATACGGGTACTGTCTATGTATTTGGTGAGATTACATCTCAGGCAAATCCTGACCTTGATGAGGTTATACGCAATGTCATAAGAAATATAGGCTATACCAAGGCTGAGTATGGGTTTGCCGCAGATTCTGTAGGTATCATATTTGGACTGAAACGCCAGTCTCCCGACATAGCCATGGGTGTTAATAAATCCCTTGAGGCTAAAGTGGGAGAAGCTGATACAGAAGAGGAAACCATTGGTGCGGGAGACCAGGGCATGATGATAGGTTATGCTGTTGCAGAGACCGATGTGTATATGCCACTGCCCATTTATCTCGCACACAAGCTTGTGAAGAGACTTGCCGATGTACGTAAGCGTGGTGATCTTCCATTTCTCAGACCTGATGGTAAGAGCCAGGTAACTGTAGAGTATGAGCTTGATACAGAGACAGGTATTAGAAGACCTATTAAGATTACCGATGTTGTTGTATCTGCTCAGCACGATGATATGGACATGGAGGAGCTGCGCGAGAAGATTCTTGAGCATGTTATTCTTCCTGTACTTCCTGAGGAGCTTATGCCCTCTAAGTATGTTATCAATGTGCCAGAGGATGACCCAGCCATGGATAGCGATACATTGAGAATCTTTATCAATCCAACAGGTAGATTTGTGATAGGTGGTCCTAAGGGTGATGCAGGTCTTACAGGTCGTAAGATTATGGTAGATACATATGGTTCTATGGCCAGTCATGGTGGTGGTGCATTCAGCGGTAAAGACCCAACCAAGGTTGACCGTTCTGCAGCATATATGGCAAGGTATATTGCCAAGAATATTGTTGCATCTGGCCTTGCCTATGAGGCAACAGTTCAGATTGCATATGCCATTGGTGTTGCCGAGCCTGTATCTCTTATGATAGATACCCGTGGTACCGGTAAAGTGCCTGAGATAGAAATTGCCAAGTGGTTTGAGGAGAATGTTGACATGACTCCAGGAGGTATTATCAAGAGATTTGACCTCAGGAGACCTATTTATCTCCAGACAGCTGCATATGGCCACTTTGGTAGAGAAGGTTTCCCATGGGAGGCAACAGATCTTGTAGATGAGCTTAGAAAACACTTTGGAGTATAAATACTATAAGGTTGCAGTTGATACACCACTGATAGGAGAGCGGTCGGTATTTACCTACCGCTCTCTTTTTTTACTACATACTGGTGATCTCGTTGTTGTTCCTGTTGGAAAAGGGGATGCCCCCAAGTATGGTGTTGTGGTAGGGGATGCCGATGAAGTGCCTGATGGTTTAGAGATAAAAGAAATCTTGCAGGTTGCCTATCAAGGACTTTTTCCACACTGGTATGTAGAATTTGTTTTAGATGTTTCCGATAGGTTACTGATTCCCCCATTTAATATTTTTCTCATCTCTTATGATAAAACACTCATGGATATATCTCGAATTAGGCTGCTGATGTACACAGGAAAAGATTGTTCCATTTCGAAGAGTCCAGATTTCAATATACTCGTGTCTGATTTGCAGGAGCACGGTTATCTTTTGTGGAGAGATGTCAAGAAGAGATTTGGCTCTAAGGCTGGTAGATTGTGGAAACGTTTAAAGGATGCTGGTTGTGGAGAGGAAATCATAGGTAATCGCATGTATAACCCTAAAGTTTCTGCTAGTGTGTGGCTTGTTTGTCAAGATAAAGAGTATCCATTAGAGATGGCACTTGTGTCGTTTGGAAAAAAGGCTGTTTCGCACATGATTGGTAGTGGAAAATGTAAGATTGTTTATTATGTGCCTTCTATAAGAGCAGGGGAAAATAATGGTCATCAAAAAGGGTTGTTTACCATCAAAGGCACAGTAGACGATGTGATATCTCTTGTCATGCAAATGAAAGGTAAGGTTGCTGTTGTAGTTAGAAATCGCTCGGTAGCCGTTGGGCTGGCCAAGAAAATGGCAAAAGCTGGTGTTAGCCGGGTAATTTCTCCTACACTGAATAAGGAAAAGCTACTGTCTTATGTTGTTTCCGATATGGTAGGAGTTTTCGTTGTGCCAACAGGATATATTTTTAAACCATGGTATGGTCTTGATAGCATAATTTTTTATGATATTGATGATATATCTATACCCTTTAGAGATGGTGGTTTTGTAAGAGTACCTGATCTTGTTCCAATTGTTAGTAAATATGTTGATGGTGTTTATTATATTTCCCCGTTTCCTGTGCCGTCTATTGCCCATATATCAGATAATGTCGATGACAGTTACGTTCCAGATAACATTACTATTGTTGATAAGCCTAAAGAGGAAGTATTACACCGTGAAACTGTAGAAAGGATGAAAGACATTATAGAGCAAGGGGGAAGAGTTCTTGTCTATGCCTCGAGGCTAGGGTATAGAACTGCCGTGCTATGCCGTAGTTGTGGTTATGTGCAGAGGTGCCCGGTGTGTGGTTTTACAATGGTTTATCACCTTAAAGAAGATACTATGATATGCCACAGATGCGGGCATAGGGAACCTTCTATGAGTGTTTGTCCCAAGTGCGGTTCATCGGATATTGTTATGGTTGGTACCGGTATAGAACTCGTTGAAAGCGAGCTAAGACAGATCTTTGGCGATATGCTGTGTGTACAGAGCTCTAACCAGAGGCGAAAATGTCCTGAGAGTAGTTCTATTGTGCTTGCCACATTTCGGTTTTATAGATACTTTGTTGGAGATAGATTTGATATAGTCTATATTCCCGATATGGATTTTATGTGGGCTATTCCTGAATATACAGTATGGGAAGAAACTATGCGTAGGGTGCATAGGCTGGCTATGGTAGGAAAAGAGGTTGTTATTGCCACAAACATAGCAGATATATGGAAAGAAAGATTAGAAGAAGGATATCGTTCGTTTGTAGATAGGGAAATAGGAGAACGAAAGCTTTTATCTTTTCCCCCGTATGTATCTATCCTTCATATGGAGTATGGTAGTGAAAACTATAAAGATATCAAAGCTAAAGTAGAACATTTTTATGAGATTTTAGTCTCTTCTAAACTTGGTGATGTGTGGACTCCGGAATTTATTGGTAGGTATCAAAAGGATGGGTTGTATCGCTGGATGATACGCATGTCTGTTGAAGAGATTTCCCCCGACCTTGTTGACTTCATTGAAAGAACGCATCCTCTGAAGTATTATCTCTCCACTCTGTAAGAAGTTAAGGTGTATGTATCAATTTTCCTGTGGTGTGGTATAATCATAAACGGTTGAAAGTTTAGAGATATAAACAAAGGAGGTGCCACAGGTGAAGACACTGCACAGGCTTCGTGTCGCCCTTGCTGGAAATCCCAATGTTGGCAAATCGGCCTTGTTTAATGTCCTTACAGGTATATATCAACACACGGCAAATTGGCCCGGTAAAACAGTTGAAAGAAAAGAGGGTTTTTTTGATATAGATGATATCCATGTTGAGGTAGTTGATCTTCCCGGTATTTATTCCCTAACTGTGACGTCTCCCGAGGAAGAAGTTACCAGGGAGTTTTTGGCCAATGAAGATATTGATGTGGTTATCAATGTCGTTGATGCCTCTAATCTATTTAGAAATCTTATGTTGACTATTCAACTGCTTGAGTTGTTTCCCCGTGTGATACTCTTTGTCAATATGCTTGATGTAGCAGAGGCTAAAGGTGTGAAGATAGACCTTGAAAAGTTGTCTAAGAAGTTGGGTATACCTGTTGTTGGTGGTGTTGTTGTGACAGGCCAAGGTATAGATGAACTGAAAAAGGTGCTAAAGGATGTTGTTCGTGGTAAAGTTCATTTCCACCCTGTTTATCCAGTGTATGGCCAGGAGGTTGAAATTCTTGAAGAATATCTTGCCAAATATGGGTGTAAATATCCTCCTAAATTCGCAGCGGTTAAGGCTTTAGAAGGTGATGAGGAGATTATAAAGCTCTTGAAAGAAAAAGGAATTACCATTCCTGAGCCACAACCTCAGGCTATTTCTCAAATTCGCGCTGAATGGTTGAAAAATCTTCTAAAAGATGTTTTTATTGTGGAATCGTATGAGCCCAAACAAACAATTACCGATAAAATCGATATGATTGTTACCCATCCAATATGGGGATACGTTGTGTTCATGTTTGCCATGTTTCTTATGTTCTATATTACATTTACATTTGGTGGATATCTCTCTGGTCTTATAGAGATGTTTTTTAGTTGGCTAGGTGACACGGTGTCTACTTTCATTTCTTCTGAACTGTGGAAATCGTTTATTGTTGATGCCGTTATTGGTGGTGTCGGTTCTGTTTTAACATTTACTCCGATTATCTTTACTTTCTTTCTTATGTATTCTATTCTTGAAGACAGTGGATATATCGCCCGTGCTGCAGCTATGATGGATAGGCTCATGCACCTTCTTGGACTTCCGGCAAAGCTGTTTTTCCCTCTGATACTCGGTATGGGATGTACAGTACCGGCTGTAATGGGCACAACGGCGCTGGAAGAGGAGGAGAGAAAGCTTGGTGTATACCTTGTTGGGTTTATGCCATGTAGTGCAAGACTTGCTGTATACAGTGCTATAGTGTCGGCTTTCTTCACAGGTTATACGGGGGCGCTTGTTATTGTATCAATGTATCTTATAGGCTTCTTTGCTGTTGTTGTTGGGGCTAAAGTGCTTAAGATGTTTGGACTTGCAAGGGATACTATGCCTCTGGTTATTGAACTGCCATCGTATCATATACCCCATGTTAAGACAGTTCTTTATGCTACTTGGATACGCACTAAGGAGTTTATTTACAAGGCTGGTACACTTATCTTTGTGGCCACAATTATCATATGGATGCTTGTCAACATGCCTTTTGGTGTAAAGCCAGAAAATAGCTATCTGGCCATATTGGGTAAAGCCATTGCACCACTGTTTTATCCTCTTGGGCTTGCCGATTGGCGTATTGTTTCTACATTGATTCCATCGTTTGCCGCTAAAGAAGCTGCAATTGCTACAATTGGTGTTCTATATGGTGGTGTTCAGATGTTGAAAAATGCTGTTACCGTTCCACAGATACTTGTGTTTCTTGTATTTTTTACACTTTACACACCATGTATGGCAACGCTTGGTGCTATCTATAGTGTGACGAAACGTTGGAAGGTTGTTTTTCTATCTGTTCTCTTTAGTTTTTCTGTGGCATATGTGTTTGCATTTATTGCCAGATTGGTGATTATGGGAGTTTAGTATAGAGTTAAACGATAGAAACTTTTTATGGTATTATGTATGTTAGGAGGTGCCACTAAATGTTAACACCTATGGGAGTGGGAAAGGAAGGACTTATGAACTTAGAAATGGCCCCGGAAGGGTTTGAAGGCACTGTTGCCTATATAGATGGAGGCGATCGAGTAGCTCAGCGTATGATGGCACTAGGTATAGTGCCTGGTACCCGTATTAGGGTAATAAGAAATTCTGCGTTTGGTCCACTAATAGTGGATATTGAAGGAACAAGAATAGCATTAGGGAGAGGGGTGTCAAGTAAGGTATGGCTAAAAAAGTAGAGAATACAGAGGAAATTTTAGAGAGTGGTAAAAAGTGTACAAACATCAATGACATTGCCGACATCTTACCTGTTGATTATCTTATTGCCGGTGAAAAAAAGCATTCTGCAGAGGATTATCTTGTGGCTATCCTGTACATTGCCCGTAAGAGAGGTAGGTATCAGGGATGCTGCCGTGCCAAAGAGCTTGCAGAGGTTCTTGGTGTTAGTCGCTCTTCCGTTTCACAGGTGCTTAGAAGACTATCCAAAGCTGGCTATGTTGACTTTAAGCCCTATGCCAGAAGCATTACTTTAACAGAGAAGGGTGCACAGCTTGCCCAGAGCCTACATGCACGTCGTATAGTCGTTATGCTAATGGCTGATATTCTTGGCTTTACCGAAGAGCGTTCTAAGGAGATTGCATGTTTCCTTGAGCATTTTATGAATGATGAAGAAAGACGATATGTGGCAAAGTTTATCTGCTTCATGCAGAACAACCCTGATATCATGAAAAAATGGTTGGAGTTTAGAGATGTAGACCTTGCATCGTTTGCTTCTAAGATGGGAGAACATAAAGAGGAAGAATGAGGATTATTCCTCATTCTTCCTCAGTTCAGGAATATATTTGGCCGGATCATCGCCTCTGAATACTGCTCTTAACTTTTCTAAGTTGTCCTTCAATATCTTGACAGCCATCTTTTCGGAAACCTCTTTTATAAACTTGTCCTCGTCTGTTAGATGCATAAAGACAAACCTTGTATAGGCTTTCACCAGTTTGTAGAAAGCCATTATGTATGGTACGGGTATCTTATAATCGAAGTATTTCCTAATGCCTTTGTAGTTTTCAATTAGCTCTTTATAGGCTTTTTCGAGGTGTGTAGGCACGATGGTAGAAGCTCTGTGTACTGTAAGACTTATGGCGTTGGGATTTTCTGTGTAAACGGCTACACCACCAATAATAAACATTGCCTTGGCTGCCTTGTATATAAATGGTGAGTCAGGTAAGTTTTTCTGTATCTTCAACGACATATCTCTTAGGGCGTCAAGCATAGTGGCTGCGATGTCTATACGGCTGGATTTGATAAGCTCGACAGACAAATCAAGTACGAAAGATAATATAGCCTCTAGTGTTGGTACAAAGTCTGTTGCCTGTTTGGTTAGCTTGCCAACAATATACGATAGACCATCCTTAATTATGAAGTTGTCAATTGTTGTTTTATGTACAACCTCCCCTTTGGGATATAGATTTTTAATCATGCGGAAGTAAAAGCTCAGTATGAGTATAGTAATTTTATTTTTCACATCAATGTTGTAATTGCCAGTCATGAAATCTCTTGAGAATGCATTTAGCTTAGTAGCTATAACACGGGGGGTCATAGGATTTTCAGGATTTTCCGTATAGAAGTCTACTATGTGTCTAATCGAAGAGATGGCAAGAATGAGTAAAGAGTTATTCTTGTTGATGATAAATGTTTTAAAAGCATTGATATATATATCGAGGACTGTCTCTGCAATGCGTACCTCACCTGTAACATCGGCGACTCTGAAGATTGTCTCCATAAAATAAAGAGTTTGTTTAACGAAGTGTGCATATTCTTTGCTGTTATCGTTGTAAGAGAGATAGCTTCTAAAGTACTTCTTTGTAATCATTTCTGCCGTGGTAATATCGCTATCAAGTGTACTTTTCTTTACAATATCTGAGAGTTCCTCTACTCCCTGTACAGCTTTGTCGTATTCTCCTAACTCAAGATACAAGTGTATTTCGCTATTAATTTTATCTGCTATAACCTGAATGTTTAGGATCTTAATTATGTGGTAGACATATGCAAATAGCAAGATGATATTGCCAAACATAAGCCACAGATTCCAGTTCATCTGAGGAAGAGGTAAGGGTATGTTGTTGTTTGTCCTACCGAGTAGCAAGAATGAGTGAATGATGGTAAATGCAGATACAGAGTACACAACCATGTTCCATGGGTCTTTGAAGTAGTATGTGGTAACCTTTGGGGTATATTTTGATGCCATCATCTGCACGGCTACCATGGACATTGATATCATGACACCGACCAGTGCGGCAAGAGCTGTTGCCGTTGCAGAGTATGTATATCTGGCCGTGTCTTGGTCACCCCAGAATATAAAGTTGATAGGATTTTTAGGGTTAGATGGCCAGAAAGGATATATCTTTTCTGGCTGTGGCATGTAAAACTGGTATACCCATATAAGATAGGTGATAAGTAGAATGACAAACATAACAATGGCTGCGGGTATGAGATGGTCGTATTTGGTTGGTCGCCACCATCTGCTTATAGTAGGAATTTCTCCTGTTGTATAGTATTTGATAATGTATCTCAGCCCATCCTTTACAGCTTTGCTTTGACTGAGGAATCTTACCCCTAACTTGTAGGAACCATCTTCTAACGGAGTTACACTGCGAATTTCGGCTTTCACATATATACTGCGTTTACTGTTTCCGGGTAAAGGAAATTTGAGATATACGATATCGCCTTTTTGTAATATGTTATCTTTGATAGCATCTTTGTCTACTTTGATACCAGCTCCATGTTCTGATAGGTCGGTTGTTTTACCCTTGGTGATAATCTTTGTTGAATGTGGAACAAGACCGAGAGATTTACTAATTTTATAGATATAAACCTCTGTTTCTATGGGAATACGCACAGAACTTCTGACAATGGCCTCTAGTTGTTTTGTGAGTTTCAGGGCCAATATGGTTTGTGAAGTATCGGGTAAATATACATGTGCTTCATATGTAAAGATTCCTTCCTCTGTCTCAAAACGAACCTTTATATTTTCGCCCCAGTGATGAGATGCAAGGTCAAATGGTACAGCCAAATATACGATACGGTCCTTGTGGTTGACATTGATGACAAGCAGTCTGTGGGGTTTTTCCTCACCATCTTCAAATACTTCTACATATTTGCCAAGCTCGGGAAGGTGAACAAATATGTCTTCGTGTCTTTCACCCATACACTTTCACCTCAGCTTACGGCTATATCGTCTTCAGGTAGAGTGTAAAGTTCTCTGGTTGGTGTGAAGATATAGCCTGCCAGTATAGATATGGTTCCAACTCTACCCATAAACATTGTTATTATTATTATAACCTTGCCGAGGCTGTTAAGCTGTGTTGTTAGGCCCCTTGACAGACCTACCGTTCCGATAGCTGAGAATGCTTCAAAGAAGATATCTTCAAACGGAGAGTTAGGCATGGCTATACTAAGGAACAATATGCTAATGCTAACTGTTATGAGTTGGAGTATGAATATGGCTAGTGCCAGTCTTACAGTGTCCTCTGCTATACGTCTGCTTCTGAGTATAACGGCTTTTTTATTTTGCATAATGCTTTGTAGATACTGGAGTACTACTACAAATGTTGTTGTCTTAATACCACCAGCTGTACCTCCAGGTGAACCACCAACAAACATGAGGAAGGTTATAAGCAGTATGCTGGGAAGCATCATCTTACTCATATCCAGTGTGGCAAAACCAGCTGTTCTAGGGGTGACTGCCTGAAATAGTGATGCCCAGAGTTTGCCACTAAGAGGAAGGTTGCCGATGGTATGGGGATTAACCCATTCAAAAATGAGAAGCATGATAGCCGGCACAATAATGAGCACTACCGTTGCTGAAATGACAATGCGGGTATGAATGGATAGGTCATTTATCTTCATACGTCTACCTTCACCCTTAAGGCCGGCTATAAATGACTTTGAATATTCAAGGAGTTCTTCCCATACGATGAAACCCAATCCACCGGCAATAATGAGACCCATGATAGTAATATTTACCAATGGGTCTGATACATAGTCTATAAGGGATTTAAAGCCTCCCATAATATCAAATCCGGCGTTGTTGAATGCAGATACAGAGTGAAATATAGAAGCCCATAGTCCTTCAACAGGGCCAAATTGCGGTATAAACCTAAAAGATAGTAAAAAAGCTCCTATGACTTCGAAGAATAGAGAAACTTTTAGAGAAAACAAGAGAAGATTGGTAACGCCACCAAAGTCTGGTTTGTTAAGCTGAACGGCTACAGATATCTTTTGTCTCAGCCCCACTTGATCACCACGGGCAAGGTATATCAGGGTCATCATAGTAACATAGCCCAAACCACCTATTTGTATAAGTAGAAGTATGATGAGCTGCCCAAAAAATGAGAAGTATGTGCCCGTATCTTTCACTACAAGACCTGTAACACACACGGCGGATGTAGATGTGAAGAGGGCATCAAGAAAGTTTGTCAATTTACCTTGGGCCTGTGATATGGGAAGCATAAGAAGAACAGTTCCCGTTAGTATGACGGCTAAAAAACCCATTACAATGTTGCGTCTTGCCTCTGTTACTGGATCGAGTTTACCCTTTGCCATATTACCACCTACTTAGATACTCTATTTGCTCCTTTGTCAGTGAATCTATTTGAATGTTCATGCTCTGCAGTTTATACTTGGCTATTTCTATACTGTACTGATGAGGAAACTCATAGACCTTGTTTTCCAGTTTCCCTTTGTTTTCTATAATGTATGCAAGTGCAAACATCTGTGCGGAGAAAGACAGATCCATAATCTCTGCCGGGTGACCATCGCCTACAACAAGGTTAACAAGTCTACCCTCACCAAGAAGGTATACAGTATTTCCACTTTTCAGTTTGTATGCCATGACATTGTCACGGGCTTCCCACTTTTCTACGGCATTTTCCTCTAAATACTTGACATCTATCTCTACATTGAAATGCCCGGCGTTGCTCAGTATGGCACCATCTTTCATGGATTCCAGATGTCTACCGGTAATGACATCTTTCATTCCTGTTGTTGTAACAAAGATATCCCCAATCTTTGCTGCCTCATCCATTGTCATGACCTGGTGTCCATCGTATATGGCCTCAAGAGCTCTGATGGGGTCTACCTCTGTAACAATGGTGTGAGCTCCCATACCTTTCATAACTCTTGCAACCCCTCGACCACACCAGCCATAGCCGGCTATAACGGCGGTTTTGCCTGCAATAAGTAGGTTTGTGCCTCTGGAAATGGCAACAGGTACACTTTCACCTGTGCCATATCTGTTATCAAATAGATACTTGATATATGCATCGTTAAGTGCGATGAGTGGATAGGGAAGTTTGCCTGCCTGAGCAAGGGCACGGGCCCTATGCACGCCTGTGGTGGTTTCTTCAGATGCTCCCCATATGTTTTTGGCCAAGTGTGGCATTTCATTGGCTACGGTCGTTGTCAGGTCAAGTCCGTCGTCAAGTATGAGGTTGGGTTCTGTGCGAAGAACATTCCTCTGATTTTCCATATATTCTTCTGGTGTTTCTCCACGCCATGCAAACACCTCAATGCCAGCATCAGCAAGGGCTGCTGCTACATCATCTTGGGTGGACAGTGGATTTGACGATGTTATGGCAACGAATGCCCCCAACTCCTTTAATGTCAGGGCAAGGTATGCCGTTTTTGCCTCGAGGTGTATAGACATACCTATGCGAACGCCTTTAAAGATGCCTTTTTCATCAAGCCTCTTTTTTACAAGGGGCATAACTTTCATATGGGCTTTCACCCAGTTTATCTTTTTCCAACCGTGCGGTGCCAGTGATATATCTTTAACATGTGCCATTTTGTATCCCTCCCTTCATACCATAAGTTTAGCACGAGGTATATATTTACTTATAAACTGGCATGTTATTGTATCTTATATAAAAGATGGAGGTGAATATATGTATAACATATATGGAAAAAAGATTAATTTGAGAAAATGGCAAAGAGAGGCAGTAGATTATCTCTCTTCTCATATGGATGGAAAGCATATGCTTGCTGTTGTAGCTCCAACAGGTGCCGGTAAGACGCCTGTTGCCTATGAGATGATGAAAAGGGGACTTCAGCAGGGGCGAAGGGTGATATACGCATCTCCCCTAAAGGCCATATCTAATGAGCGGTTTATGGAACTGAAGTACTCTATGCTTGAAGGGGTGGAACCCGGTATTATTACCGGCGATGTAGATGTTAACACATCCAGTCAACTTCTAATGGTAA
This sequence comes from Dictyoglomota bacterium, assembly GCA_013153035.1. GTDB lineage: Bacteria > Coprothermobacterota > Coprothermobacteria > Coprothermobacterales > JAADFF01 > JAADFF01. Next base: position 24,581 of record JAADFF010000002.1, read on the forward strand.
CAACGGAGATACTAAGAAACTCTCCGGGACTTATGAGGCACTCTCTTGTTGTGTTTGACGAGGTGCATTATGTATCCATTAGTCCCGATAGGGCTCGTACGTTTGCCGAAGTGCTCCTTATGATGGGTGAGGCAGATATGGACGCCATACCTATGCTACTAACGGCTACGCTGGCTCCAACAAGGGAAGAGATGGATGAGGTGTTAGAGTTTTTATCATCGCTGGCGGCCAAGAAGCCTGCCCTGTATGTGCATACTAAAAGGCCGGTACCACTGAAAGTGCCGAGAAATCCGTTTTCTATGAAGAAACTCAGGAAGGCACTGGTGTTTGTCAATTCTTATAAAGAGGCATTTGAGGTAGCACGGAAGATAGCATCTTACAGAGTTCCTGTGAGAAGTAAGTGGAAAAGATTTAAGGAGATTCTTGAAGATGTTGGTGGCGAGAGATCTGGATATATAAGGGCTAAGCTTATAAAAAGGGGAGTAGGAATGCATCACGGTAATCTCCTACCAGGTGAGAAGATAGCCATGGAGATAGCATTTAGAGAAGGTGTGGTTGATGTTGTTGTAGGTACAACAACGCTGGCATATGGTGTTAACATGCCAGCTGATGTCGTTGTGTTTAACTCTTCTCGTAGATACGATGGAACGCCTTATACTGCCAATGAGTTTTTACAGATGGCAGGAAGGGCAGGAAGACCGGGGCTTTCCGATGTTGGTCTTATTGGTGGATTTAAAAAGAGCGTACATAAATGGGTGGCCCGGATGCTTAAGGAGGCTAAGCCCAGATTTGTGCTTCTGCCACAGCCATCTCCCAGACCATTTGTAGAGGCCGTGTATGAAACGGGTAAGACAGATAAAAAGACAATGAGAAAGGTGGCCAGACAGGAGAATGCCTTTCTTGCCAGTATTACATATGGTGCTGAGCCTATGAAGGTGTTCCCCGCAGACTATAAGAGAGTGGCAGCTGTGCTTCTCAGCCTTTCACAGCAAACGGGTATTCCTATAAATCAGTTTGCCGGTCATGTGCTAAAGGCTTGGGGTGATGAGCTTATGGAGGGCTGGAGAGAAGGTCGCTCTTGGTTCTTTGAAACAGGTCTTCCATATATTGCCGGTGGTTGGAATGGTGTATATTATGAGATAGACGCCTATCCACTGATTGCCTTGCCACTACTTGAGGAGAAGATGGAGAAAGGTGGTATCAGTGGTAAAACATTATATGCTGCAAGACAAAGGCTAAAATGGTTAAAATCTATAAATAGGAGAGATCCTGAGCTATTCAGGGTGTTTGCCCTTGAAGATGCAGAAGATGTTGTAGAATCGGTAGACCCACTAAAGGAAAGACTTGAAGTGGCAGAAGAAGACTAAGGTTGTTTTCTTTCATTAATGATTTAAAATAGTAGCATAGCAGTTGAAAGGGGGCGCTTGATATGGCAGTCGTAAAGATTGACGGTAAAGAGTATGAGTTTGAAGGACAGAAACAGCTATTTGAGTTTGTGCCTGTAAGCAAGAAGAAGAAAATTATTGCGGCAAAGGTTGATGGCACACCAGTTGACCTTTCTTATACAGTAACAGGCGGGGAAAATGTAGAGTGGATTTATATTGACAGTGAAGAAGGACTTGATATTCTCAGACACTCTGCAGCCCACATTATGGCTCAGGCTGTTAAGCACTTGTATGGAAAAGATGTAAAGCTCGGTGTGGGTCCAACCATTAAAGATGGTTTTTACTATGACATGCTTGTTCCAGGTGGTATTTCTGCAGAAGACCTTCCCAAGATAGAGGAAGAGATGAGGAATATTGTCAAGGCAGATTATCCCTTTGAGCGCATCGAGGTTTCTAAAGAAGAGGCAAAGCGTATTATGAAGGAGGCCGGTGAAATATTTAAGCTCGAGATTATTGACGATATAGAGGGCGATACAGTGTCTCTGTACAAGCAGGGAGACTTTGTAGACCTGTGTCGTGGTCCGCACATTCCATCTACCGGTTTCCTCAAACACTTTAAGCTTCTGTCTGTCAGTGGTGCTTACTGGCGTGGTGATGAAAACAGAGAGATGCTAACCCGTGTATACGGTACAGCGTGGGCGAAGAAAGAAGACCTTGAGGCATATCTTCACCAGCGTGAAGAGGCCATACGCAGAGACCACAGGAAGATAGGTAAAGAGCAGGACTTGTTCTCTATTCAGGAGGATATTGGACCGGGTCTTGTGCTGTGGCACCCGCGTGGTGGTATGGTGCGTAAGGTTATTGAAGATTTTTGGAGAGAGGTTCACTGGCAAAGGGGATATGACTTTGTCTATACACCACACATAGCTAAGATTCATCTGTGGGATATCTCTGGTCACCTTGACCATTATAGGCAAAATATGTTTCCACCAATGGATGTTGAAGGACATGAATATATGGTGAAGCCTATGAACTGTCCATTCCACATACAGATATATAAGAGTAGACAACGTTCTTATAAAGAGTTGCCACTAAGATGGGCAGAGATGGGTACCGTTTATAGATATGAAAAGAGCGGTGTGCTTCACGGACTGCTGAGGGTTAGAGGTTTTACCCAAGATGATGCCCATGTTTTCTGTACACCAGATCAGATTGAAGATGAAATTAAAGAAGTTTTGGACCTTGCACTGTTCATGTTCCGTACATTTGGATTTGACGAGTATGACATAGAGCTATCTGTAAGAGATGACACCAATAAAAAAGGTTATGTAGGTGAAGATGAGATTTGGGAGATAGCAGAAAAGGCCCTTGTCAAGGCTTTGGAAGACATGAAACTTCCTTACAAGAGAATGGAAGGAGAGGCCAAGTTCTATGGACCGGCTATTGATATCAAACTGAAAGATGCCATTGGTCGTAGCTGGCAGGCAGCAACTGTTCAGCTAGACTTCAACCTACCAAGGCGTTTTGGCATGACATATATCGGGCCAGATGGCAAGGAGCACGAACCGGTTATGATACACAGGGCACTGCTTGGTTCCTTTGAGCGTTTCTTTGGCACACTTATTGAACAGTATGCAGGGGCATTTCCCACATGGCTACATCCAGAACAGGTTATAGTTATACCAATAGCCGATGCCCAGGTTGATTATGCCAAAGAGGTATATAATACCTTGCGTGGTCAGATGATAAGGGCTGTTATTGATCTTGATACAGGGGCCAAACTTGGTGCTCGTATTAGAAAGGCTCAGCTGATGAAAATACCGTATATGCTTATTATTGGTACTCGTGAGATGGAGGCAGGAAATGTGTCTGTGAGACATAGACATTTTGGTGATGTTGGGGCAATGCCTGTAGGTGAGTTTGTAGAGAAGATAAAAGCGGAAATAGCAAGTAGAGAGAGAACACCATCTTGGATAAACAAGTAAGGAGAGGAAACTGATATGGCAAATTTGCTTAAGCTCAGTTTGTATACCTCTGAGCCACCAAGCGGTTGGGTTTATGACCTATATGAAAATGAAGAGCAACCCGACCGCGGGTGGCTCTTTTTTGCTCTTAAAGGGGTCAGTGAAGAAGATATTGACGCCCTTATAGAGCAGTTTTTAGAAGGTACTGATGACATGTTTGAATATATTAAGCAGTGGCTACTGACTATACATGAAAAGAAGAGAAAAGAGGGAGGAAAGGCTAAGGGAGTTATACTATGGTTTGCGGATGGAAAAGTTCATGCATTTCCGTTAGGAGGACTTCATGTTTTTCAAAATGCTCCACATAGGAAACGCTGTTTAACTGACCCTATATATGACTTTACCCACTATCTCCGTTGGAATGTATTGTCACCTGGAGATGAAAATTACAAGATTTCATATTCTATATATCCTATTACTGGCGAAGATAGCTTTGATATTGTTCTGAAAGATGGGAGCAAACCTTGGAGAATTACTGTGGATGCTTTTCAAGATGTGTGGAAATCTGGAGAGAAAAAAAAGAAAGCGAGGGTCTCACCCAAAATTGCGGCAAGGAAATATGGACATAGAGCATCGGTATGGGTAGCGCTTTTGCTTATATTCCTTGTAGGTGTGTGGTATATCTGGTATCACCACTCACTAAAGATCACCACACAGAAACAGGTGGAACATACATCTACGCAAACAACATCTTCAACAGGAAGTGCTACTGGTTCAGGAGTGAGTTTTATTGAACCTCTTGCTCTGTGGAATATCTCTTCTATTACCGATATTGCTACAGAAACTTATACCGATATAAAACTCCCATTTGATAGAGTGTGGGATATGGCATCGGTGAACTGGACTGATGGTACATATTTCATAGCGTTTACCAATGATGTTGGTTCAGCACTAAGAATTGCTTTTGACATTTCTGGTGATACTCCAAAGTATCTTGATAAATGGTATAAGGCTACAACAATTTCCAGTCCTGCTATTGAAGGTGTTAACTGGAATAGTCCTAAAACATTTGTTAGTCCAGATCTATCCGGTGGTAAGCTTGTATTGAAATCTACATTTGTTAATTCTTCATGGGGTACATTTGATGGTTTATCTGATGCCTTTTTAGACAAGTTAAAAGATGTGTCTATACAAGCGGAGAACTATGATACAACAATTGCCTTATTGACAGATGATAAAGTGTATCTTTATAGTGGCCGCGTTGGTGGTACATTTAAGCAACTGAGAATGCCTATCGCATTGCCAGAAGGTTATAAAGGCGAGCGTATCTATCTCTCGCCTGCTGGTGATGTCTATGTGCTTGCATATAGAAATATCAGAGATAAGAAGAAGTATGCCCTTGTGGTTATGAGGGCATCAGATGATTTTGTTCCCGACAATCTTGTTATGGAGAAAACGGAGAAGTTGCTTGATAACCTAAGCGCCACTTTTATTGGAGCACCGTATCTGTGGAAAGAAGGGGTAGTAGCATTTCCAGTGTCTGGCCCTAAAGATGGTTTGGCACTGATCAACATAGTAACATGGAAGGCTACATTGATTGAGGGAAGAGGTGTAATATATCCTTTGAGCGATGATAAGCTTGGAGTGGTATTTCAATCTTTCTTCTCATTGTGGGATTTAGAAAGGAGGGACTAATGTGGTAAAACGTACAGCGATGTACGACCTCCACAAGGAGTTGGGGGCTCGTTTCACAGAGTTTGGGGGATGGGAGATGCCTGTCCGCTACACAACTATTAAGGAAGAACATATGGCGGTTAGGCAAAATGCCGGTGTGTTTGATTTGTCACATATGGGAGAGATTAGGGTTAAAGGCAAGGATGCTGTAGAGTTCTTGGGTTATGTACTGCCTTCTCGTGTAAAGAGTGTTAAGGTGGGTAAGGCAGTGTATACCCCTATGCTCAATGAAAATGCCGGCATTGTTGATGATCTTATCTTCTACCGTATTGCCGATGATGAGTATCTGCTTATTGTCAATGCTTCTAATGTAGAGAAGGATTTTGCACATCTTGCCAAGCATGTAGGTGAAAGAGAAGTAGAACTTATTGATGAATCTGCACAGTGGTCTCTAGTTGCTATACAGGGACCCAAAGCTGAAGATATCGTTGCCAAAGTTGCAGAAGAGGTTAATGTTAGAGAAATTCCATTCTTCGGGTTTGCCTTTGGTAAGATTGCAGGGATGCCTGTATCCATTGCTCGTACAGGTTATACAGGTGAAGATGGTTTTGAGATACTTGTAGAGTGGGATAAAGGACCAGAGCTGATGAAAGTGCTTCTTGAGGCCGGTAAAGATGAAGGTGTTTTGCCATGTGGGCTTGGTGCCAGAGACTCGCTAAGATTAGAGGCAGGATTTCCGCTGTATGGTGAAGACATGGACGAAAACACCACACCTGTTGAGGCCAACCTTATGAGGTTTATTCGCATGAAAAAGAAGTCTTTTCTTGGTAAAGAGGCACTACAGAAGAAGATCGAGGAAGATCCGCTGCTTCGTCGTACAGGTATCGTTATGCTTGATCGTGCTATTCCTCGTCATGGTAGTAAGATATATAAGGGGGATGAAGAGATAGGATATGTTTCCAGTGGAACATTTGGCCCAGCAGTGGGGGCCGGTATTGCTCAGGTGTATATTCCGTATACACTTGATAAAGGTACAGAAATTATGGTAGAAATAAGAGGAAAGCTCCATCCTGCCAAAGTTGTGGGGCTTCCTATATACCGCAAAGACTCTTAAGGAGGTGAAGAGGGGTGAATTTTCCAGAAAACCTGCTCTATTCTGAGGAGCACGAATGGGTTGAGAAAATTGGTCCAAAAAAGGTACGTGTAGGTATTACAGATCACGCTCAGTCTGAGCTTGGCGACATTGTGTTTGTTGAGCTTCCTGAGGTTGGTAAAGAGGTAACAGCAGGTGATACACTGGCAGTTGTAGAATCTGTTAAGTCTGCTGCCGATGTATACAGCCCTGTTAGTGGTAAGGTTATTGAGGTTAACGAGGAGCTGAATGATCGCCCCGAACTTATTAATGAGGATCCATATGGTGATGGTTGGATTGCCGTTATTGAGCTTGAGGATCCTTCTGAGCTTGAGAACCTTATGACAGCCGATGAATACAAGAGAATGATAGGGGAGGAATGATATATGAGATACACACCTCATCGTCCGAATGAGATAGATGAGATGCTTCGGACGATTGGGGTGGGCAGTATAGATGACCTCTTTAAAGATATTCCAGACGAGCTGAAAGAAAAGGCAGAGGGAGCTTTTCAGGCTCTCTCTGCCCCTATGACAGAGAAAGAACTGAGCTTTTACATGGACAACCTAGCCGATGAGAACTATGACCTGTTTGAGGTTGTCTCTTTTATGGGGGCTGGTGTCTATCCACACTATGTGCCTTCTGTTGTAGACACCATTTCTTCTAGAGGAGAATTCTATACTGCTTACACCCCGTATCAAGCTGAAGCATCTCAGGGATCACTTCATGTGTCATTTGAGTGGCAAACCTATATTGCCAGATTGACCGGGATGGATGTGGCTAATTCCTCTATGTATGATGCCGCATCTGCTACCGCAGAAGCCGTTTATATGGCCATTCGTATCCACCGCGGTAAGAGAAATAAGGTTATTATTGCCTCTACACTTCATCCAGAGATTAAAGAAGTACTGAAGACATACCTTGAACCTAAGGGCACTGTTATAGAAGAGATTCGCTATGATAAAGAAACAGGTCGTATAGATGTAGAGCATCTCAAAGATCTTGTCGATGAGGATACACTTGCTGTTATTGTACAGTCTCCTAACTTCTTTGGTGTTATTGAAGATGAGAAAGACGCAGTTGAGATAGCCCATGAAAAAGGTGCTTTATATATAGCCACTGTACTTGAGCCCCTTGCATATGGCCTGATTAAGCCTGCTGGTTACTATGGTGCCGATATTGTCGTGGGTGATGCCATAGGACTTGGTAACTATCCGGCCTTTGGTGGTCCAGGTGTTGGTTTCCTTGCAACAAGAAGTAAGTATGTTAGACAGATGCCCGGTAGACTTGTCGGTGAAACAACAGACCCCGAGGGTACAAGAGGGTTTGTGCTAACACTGCAGACAAGAGAACAGCATATTAGAAGGGCTAAGGCAACATCTAATATTACCTCTAATCACTTCTTGATGGCCCTGAGGGCTACTGTTTATATGGCCTTGCTTGGTCGTACAGGTTTCAAGAAACTGGCTTATGTTAACTATAAGATAGCCCATTATGCTAAAGAGAAATTGGCATCTATTGAAGGAATAGAAATACCATTTAGTGGTCCATTCTTCAACGAATTTACTGTCAAGCTTCCTATCTCTGCACAGCATGTATTTGAGCATATGGCTGCTGAGGGTATTTACCCCGGTGTGCCACTGCATAGATTCTTTGGTCCTGCATATGAAAACTATATGCTTATTGCTACAACAGAGCTTCACAGCAAGGAAGATATTGATGGGCTTGCCTCCCACCTGTCGGAGGTGATTAAGAATGGCTGATAAGATATTAGAGTATCTCATATTTGAGCTTGATGGACTTGGTGAGTCTACATATGAGGTAGACGACCCTATTGGTGATGACTTCTCCGTGGATGTGCCACAGGAGCTTGTCAGAGATGACCTACCATTTCCCGATGTGCCTGAGGTGGAAGTTGTCAGACACTATACAAGACTATCTCAGCTTAACTTCTCTGTTGATACGGGCTTTTATCCGCTGGGTTCTTGTACTATGAAGTATAATCCTAAGATTCATGAGCATGTGGCATCTGATGCAAGGTTTGCCATGCTTCATCCGTATCAACCTGATGAGGATGTTCAAGGTGCCCTGGCTGTAATGTATCACCTATCAGAGCTTCTTCAAGAGATTACAGGCATGGATGCCATTTCACTTCATCCTGCAGCTGGTGCCCATGGTGAGCTGACAGGTACATTTATTGCCCGTGCTTATTTCAGACAGAAAGGTGAGACGGGGAGACATATTGCCATTATTCCCGACAGTGCACACGGCACAAACCCGGCATCTGCGGCAATGGCAGGCTTTGATGTTATAGAGGTCAAGTCCAATGAAAAGGGTCAGGTTGATATGGATGCCCTTCGTGAGATTGTTGATAAGTATGGTGATGAGATAGCTATTATTATGCTCACAAACCCCAACACATTGGGTGTATTTGAAGAGAATATTTTAGAGATTGCAGAGCTTATTCACGGTGTGGGAGGCCTTCTTTACTACGATGGTGCCAACCTCAATGGTATTCTTGGTATGGCAAGACCTGGTGATATGGGCTTTGACATCGTGCACCTAAATCTTCATAAGACATTCTCTGCACCACACGGTGGAGGTGGACCCGGTAGTGGTCCTATTGGTGTGAAAGAGCACCTAAAAGATTTTCTGCCTGTGCCTACTGTGGTATATGATGAAGAGAGTGGTATGTTCAGACTGAATTACGACATACCACATAGCATTGGTAGAATGAGGATGTTCCATGCCAATTTCTTAGTACTTCTTAAGGCTTATATGTATATAATATCTTTAGGCGGTGAAGGCCTCAGACAAGTGGGAAGATTGGCAGTACTCAATGCCAATTATTTGGCAGCCAAAGTTAAGAAGTATTTCCCAATACCATATGGAGAGCTATATAAACATGAGTTTGTTGCTACTGGTAAGGTATTGAAAGAGCAGGGCGTGAAGACACTAGATATTGCTAAGAGACTTATCGACTTTGGCGTGCATCCGCCAACAATTTATTTCCCACTAATTGTTTCTGAGGCACTTATGATTGAGCCTACGGAGACCGAGGTTAAATATAATCTAGACATGTATGCGGCAGCACTGGAAACAATATATAAAGAGGCACATGAAAATCCTGATATATTACATAGTGCTCCCAACAATGCACCTATAGGTAGGCTTGATGATGTGAAGGCCGTCAAACAACTTAAAGTTGTATACACAGAGGAAGAGTAAAGTAGGGAGGGATTAATGTTGGATGAAATGAAGAAGCGTCTTGCTATGTATCTAAAGACGAACTATAAATACAACGATCTAAGGAAACTAGGTAAAGATATTGGTGTGTCTAAGCTGGGTAGCCTTACGAAGGCAGAAATGTCTGAAAAAATAGCCACATATATACTGGAAAATACAGAAGAGGCCTTGAAGGCTTTAAGAGAAAATGGCTATGAGGAGATTGCTTCTTTTACAGAGAAACTGTTAAAGGAGGCTGGGGTTGGTGAAGTTGCCCAGCCTCCTGTTTCTGAGGAAGAGGAGATAGAGGAATCACCGGAAGAGCCAAAGGAAGAGAAAAAGGAATCTAAGGTTAAAACTGAAAAATCTTCAGAAAAAAAATCGGATAAGAAAAGTTCGCATGTGGAAGTAAAAGACCGTACATTTGAAGAGAAGGGTATTCTTGTACTAAAAAAGGGTAAGGATAATAGGGGACAGCAAAAGGAGCAATGGTTTTTAAAGGTCGTTAAGGGAACTCCACCACGATGGATGGATGTATATGTGTCTCCTAAACAGGTAGCAAGGTTTAACCTGCGTCCTGGTGATGAGATTGAAGGTCTTATGAGGGATCCACATCCAGGTGAGAATTATCATTCCCTTCTTCAGATACACAAGATTAACCGTATACCTGTGGAAGAGTTTGATAAGAAATACAAAAAAAGACCCGAATTTGAAGATTTAACCCCGATTTTCCCAGAGGAGCGTTTTAATCTCTATTTGGGACCAAAGGTGCTGACAACTCGTATTATTGACCTGTTTTCACCTATAGGTAAGGGGCAGCGTGGTCTTATTGTTGCACCTCCTAAAGCTGGAAAGACTACTATTATCAAAGACATTGCAAGGGCTATTACCCAGAATCATCCTGAGGTAGAGGTTATTATTCTCCTTATCGATGAAAGACCTGAAGAGGTTACCTATATGAGGGACAATGTGCCCAAGGCTAAAGTTATTGCCTCTACATTTGACCTTGAGCCCACATATCATGAGCAGGTAGCGGATATTGTGTTGAACTATGCTAAGAGGCAAGCAGAAATTGGTCGAGATGTCCTTATATTACTTGATGGTATTACCCGTATGACAAGGGCATACAACCTTAACCTACCAGCTTCTGGTAGAACCCTATCCGGTGGTCTTGATCCCGCAGCTTTTATGGGGCCAAAGCGTTTCTTTGGTGCAGCTCGAAACTTTAGAGAGGGAGGTAGTCTTACAATACTTGCTACTGCCCTTGTCGAAACAGGTAGTCGTATGGACGAAGTTATCTTCGAAGAGTTTAAAGGTACAGGTAATATGGAGCTGGTTCTTGATAGAAAGCTTGCTGAAAGACGTATATATCCGGCTATTGATGTACACCGCAGTGGAACAAGACATGAGGAAAAACTCTACAGTGAAGATGAGCGGAAAGCCGTCTGGTATCTGAGGCGTATCCTTAGTGAAAGGGATAACATGGCTGCACTTCAGGAGCTTATCAACTATCTTAAGGAGACTGATACCAACGAGGAGTTTCTCAATCTTATGATGAAAACGCTTAAAGGGTGATGCCTGTGATTCAGGTCAAACTTCTTGCGTATACGCCGAATCCTGATGCTGTTGTTTACTATGCAACAAAACTAACCTATACTACCGATGAGCCGCTGAATATGTGGGATGATATATTAGCTCACAAAGATGAGCCAAAATATAGGCGGCGTATGAAAAAGCTTATACACACTGTGCTAAAAAGAGGCCATCATAGTGTTCTTGAGCATGCAAACTTTACCTTCATTGTTGATGGGTGCAGCAGGGTATGCACCCATCAACTTGTAAGACACAGGATTGCCTCATACAGTCAACGGTCTCATAGATATACAGAGATAAATGACGAGGCTTTTCAAGTGCCAACTACTATTGCAGACAATGAAGAGGCCATAGCCCTTTATCGGGAACATATTGGTAAGTCTGTGGAGCTTTATCACAAATTGCTTGATCTAGGTATACCCAGGGAAGATGCCCGTTTTCTTATTCCGCAGGCTGTGACGTCACCGATTATGGTGACTATGAATGCCAGAGAACTCATACACTTCTTTGGCCTGAGACTGTGCACCCATGCACAATGGGAGATAAGACAGGCTGCTGCACTTATGCTAAACGAGGTGAAAAAAGTTGCTCCTATAATATTTGATGGTGTTGGACCAAGATGTGTTATGCTTGGATACTGTCCTGAAGGTGATGATGATTGCTACATGAATATCGTTATAAAACAGAAAGGGAGAGGTGAAGGTAGTGCTTCCTGAAGAGATTCTTATAAAAAAGTGCAAAGAGCTTGTAAAAGAATATGAGGATATAGAGCATCAACTCAGCGATCCTTCTATCTATTCTAATCAGAATAAGATGGTGGAGTTGTCTCGTAAGAGAAAAGCGCTTCAGAAGGTTGTGCCTACTGCCAAGAGGTATCTTGAGCTGATAGGGCGTAGAGAAGAAGCTAGGCAGATATTAGAGGAAGAAACCGATGATGATATGTTAGAGCTTGCCAAAGATGAACTCAAAGAAGTGGAAAAACAGCTTGAAGAGATGGAAGAGAAACTTCCTGATGTGTTAGTGCCCCCTGATCCTGACGATGAACGCAATGTTATTATGGAAATTCGTGCCGGTGTAGGTGGTGAAGAAGCGGCTTTGTTTGCTGGAGATCTTTTTCGGATGTATTCTCGTTATGCTGAACGCAAAGGTTGGACTGTAGATGTACTATCTGTCAATGAGACGGACCTTGGTGGTATTAAAGAGATTACATTTGAGGTGAAGGGTGAGGGGGTATATTCCCATTTGAAGTATGAGGGAGGAGTACATAGGGTACAAAGGGTACCAGTGACAGAGTCTGGAGGTAGGATACACACTTCTGCTGCTTCTGTTGTTGTTATGAAAGAACCTGATGAGGTCGAGATTGATATTAGACCTGAGGATATAGAGATGGAAACATTCCGCTCTGGTGGTAAAGGTGGACAGCACCAGAACAAGCGCGAGAGTGGTGTGAGACTGATTCACAAACCTACAGGAATCACTGTTGTTGCAACGACAGAGAGGTCACAACATCAGAATAGGGCAAAGGCTATGAAGATTTTAAAGGCAAGGGTTTACCAGATGATGCAGCAGCAACAGGAGCAGGAAGTTTCTGCACTCCGCCGCTCTTTGGTAGGTAGTGGTGATAGAAGTGAGAAGATCCGCACATATAATTTTCCACAAAGTCGTGTGACAGATCATCGTATTGGACTGACACTGTACAATTTGGATGCTATACTTGATGGCGATCTTGATGAGCTGGTACAGGCACTAAGGGTTGCTGAAACAAAGGATAAACTACAAAGTATATCTCAGAGTTGATGGATGTTTTCTCTGCACGTAGAGTTATCAAAGAAGCCCTCTTACAGGTTTACGGAACCAGTTATGAACACGATGTGTGCTTTGTTTTGAAATATTGCTTTGGCCTTTCTTCTTGTTGGGATACTACTGCCAATGTAGATGATCTTTGGCTTTACCGTGTAGCAGATGATATAAAGAAAAGCATCCCCATACAGTATATATGTGGCGTTGAAGAGTTCAGAGGAAAACCATTTTTTGTCTTTCCCGATGTGTTTATTCCAAGAGAAGAAACAGAGGACCTTGTTGACATTGCTCTCGAAGCCATTCCTGAAGATGCTCATGTTTTAGAGGTTGGTGTTGGCACAGGTGTTATTGGTGTATCTATTCTCATGGGTAGACAAGATATAAATGTTATTGGTATCGACATTAACCCTTTGGCTGTTGTCAATACGTTTGTCAATGCCAGAAAATTTGATGTTGTTAGTCGGCTGCAACTTTATCATGCCGATGTATTCTCTTTTCTTGAGAATTATTTACCTGTGAACTTCATTGTCTCGAACCCGCCGTATTTGCCAGATGGCGATAGATTTACGGTTGATAATCTTGTAAATAAAGAACCGGAGGCAGCACTTTATGGTGGTAATAATGGAGTGGATTTTATTCATTGCCTGCTAAATAAACTTGTTGATATGCATTTTCACGGAGGTTTCCTCTTTGAATTTGACGATACGACCAGGGACTCTTTAGAAAAGCATGAGATTTTCACCATCTCAAGGGTAAAATATTATAGAGATAGATTTGGGAAGGAGAGGTTTGCTCTCGTATGGCTCTAATTATATCGGTTGCGGAAATGGGAAAAGTTAGGAACAACATGGAAGATTATGTGTATCCTGCTCCGGGTACACATATGACAGTTTCTCCACCATTTGCTGCTATTGTTGCCGATGGTGTTGCTGGTAGTCCATATGGCGAGAGGGCCTCTCAAGCTGCTGTAGAGATAGCTATGGCCTATTTTAAAGATATGATTGATAGGGGGGTATCACCCAGTCTTCAACTGATAAGGTCTATATTTGATAAAGTTCAGGAGGCACTAATCTTTTTACAAGAAGCGGATCCCTCTATGCGTGGGGCTTCTACCACAATGAGTATGGCCATTTTTGATGAGAGCAATGTTTATATAGGGTATGCCGGTGATTCTCCTATTTTTCTTATTAGGGGGCCTCGTATTAGACGTCTTGATGAGCCCCATATTGTAGGTACATGGGTATATTCTGAGGGTAGTTTAGTACTTAATACTACTCTTGTTAACTGTATGGGAGGTTATCCCGGTATATATACAGGACCGGGGGAGTATGAATGTCCTTTACAAAAGGGAGATATCATCTTTTTAGCATCTGATGGGGTAACACTTCATGTATCTCCTGAAGAGATTAGAGATGCATTCTTAGACAAAACTCCTCGGGAAGCAGCACAGTATATTAAACAGCTTGTTTACGAAAGAGGAGCTTTCGATAACTTTAGTTTTGTGGTGGTTGTATGGGAGTAAGGTATGCAAAGATAGGAGACAGAATACAGGGTAGGGATACCGTTTACCTCGTTGTCGATTTTATTGGCGAGGGCGGTATGGCGCAGGTGTTTAAAGCTGTTGAGACCGATTCTGGTCTAAATGTTGCTGTGAAGATAATGAAGCGTGAAAACTATGAAAGTGCCGATACCTATCGTAGGGAGTTTGTAGTTCTTAGGGGGCTTATGCATCCTTATATTGTGAAACTATACGATTTTATTGATACTCCTGAGTATGTATATGTTGTTATGGAATATTTGCCCGGCGGTTCTCTTAAGGAGCGTATAAATTCCGATGACCGCATGAAACTTATCGAAGATATTATTAAGGTAGCACTTGCTATAGATTTTGCACATGCCAATGGCGTAATACATAGGGATATAAAGCCTGCCAATGTCTTGTATGATGAGTTTAATGAACCCCGTATTACAGACTTTGGTATAGCTATAAATATGTTCTCTCATACTGTAAAGGGTAGATATGCAGGTACTCCCGCATATATGGCGCCGGAGCAGATCAAAGGCGAACCTCTCGATCCGCGCACCGATATATACCAGCTTGGACTTATGCTTTATGAGGTTATGACAGGGCATCTACCGTTTGAACCTGATAATTCTAAAGAGTTTATGGATTGGATAGACAAGGGGCTGACCAGAGAGCCATCGCTATATGAAAAAGCCGTTCCCAGTGCTTTTGATGAGGTATTTATTAAATCATTGTCCTCAACAAGGGAAAATAGATATAAAAGAGCCCTCGATTTCGCTGTTGAGGTAGTCAATGCAGCGAAGAGGAGTGGATTTGCCGTTTCTCCAGAGGTTGAGGCTCTGTTTAGTGATGTTATGGCGAGGGCTGTTATTAATGTTGAACCTGAGGAAAGTGCTGTATATATAGATGATGAGTTTGTTGGAGTAGCACCAGTTATAGTGGACCGTATTTTCCCCGGCAGCAAGCATATGAAAGTTAAGAGGCCATTGTTTGAGACGATTAACACCTATGTATGGATGGAACCAGGGGAAACTTCATACTTTGACTTTGAGATGGAACCCTCTGGAAAGGGAAAGGTTGGGCCTATAAGGCTTGTGAAACCGGTGTTTGATGCGTACACATCGGTATATGGAACTTATATACTCAGTAAGGGATTGCTTGCACGTATAGATATCGATGGTATTCCTAAGATATTTGATGAGGTAGCTGTTCCCGTTTCTAAAGGGGGACAGCTGTATAGATTGGGTGATGTGTTGGCTATATTATCTTCTGATGAGCTATTGTTTCTTGATATGCCACGCTTTCAGTTATATCATACGGGTATCTATATTAAAGACCTAACAAGAATTGTTGAGGGAGGAGAACATTCTCTTGCCATATTAACACCTCGAAAGGTATTTTGGCTCCAAAACGGGGGAGAGGTGAGACATTTCAAGGGACATTTCGAAAATGTGGCTCCTGGTAATAATGTTATAGCCCTCTATAATGGTGAATATATCTCTATTATGACTCCATTTGAAGAACGAGCCCGTATAAAAACGGAGACATGGGTGAGGGGAATATACATTTTAGATAAGATAGGTGTTCTTATGATTGACTATGTTAATCATCTATCGTTTGTAGATTTTGATGGAAAATTGCTTGGTGAAATTATTAGCCCATTTAAGTATCCTATTGAAAAAGTGCGTCGAACTCGTGGTGATGCTTATCTTATCACGACAAAGAATAAAGTGGCTTTGCTTATGTACGATGGTACGGAATTCCGATTTGCTGGAGAACCTGCTCAACTACCGTCTGGTACGTATACAGTTATTTTGTCTATGTATGTTCCTGTAGGACCTGTTATTGTCAGGCGAAATAGGTATATCTCTGTTTTAGATATTATGGGAACGACCAGGTATATGTACGACATTGGTAGAGTACCTGGTGGATTTACCACTTGGGTTAAAGGGGTTAGGGCCTCTGGTCCCTATTTGACTGTTACACTCACAAATGAATCGGTATTTGTTTACAATGTCTTGTCTTGGCAATCATTTTGGAACGGCTAGGTGGATGGTAGATAGATAGCGTAAACAAGGAATGCTGTATGGGATACCATCCTCATTTCAGGATGGGCAATACCACGTTCTCCATCAATTTCCCAGTTTCTAACAAGTATTTCCATAGTTGTGATGTTAACAAAATCATTTTCTGCGAGACTTGATACTGCTCTTGTTATTTGGGGAATATTAGGGAGATAAAGAACTATTCTCCCTGATGGCTTTAGAGCATCTTTTATATAAGGTATGACAACCCAAGGGGTTGGTAGATCAAGGACGATGGCATCGTAAAATGATTTTTCTGGGACTTCTTCTACTTTGCCTATACGCCACTCTACAGGTATCTCTTCTTTCCAACCTTCTACATTTTTTATGGCCTGTGCTTGATGTTCCGGTCTGACATCATAAGATACTACAAGTCCTGATGGGGCAACTGCTCTGCCTAAGAAGAGCGTAAGACTACCTGAACCACTGCCAGCCTCAAGTACTCTATCACCATCTTTTAAATCAAGCAAACTGACAATGCGAGAGCTTTCTTTGGGATATACAATCTGGGCTCTTCTTGGCATCTTAAGAACATAATCTTCTAGTGAAGGTTCCATTACAACAAACTTGGCACCTTTGGATGAAACAATATGTGTTTTGCCGGCAAGGATTTCATCATGTAAAATGGTGCCATGATGAAAATGACTTTTGCCTCCTGGAATGACATTAATGAGAAATCGTCTTCCTTTCCTATCTATCAGTAGTTTTAGATTTCTTTTCAAGTTTTTTTACCTCTCTTCCTTCCTTAATACTCTGATGTGTTAAGAATAATCCCCATAGTGTAGCAAATACAAGTCCCCAGGTAGAGCGAAATAGTAGTGCTAAGCCTGCAAATAACATAAAGGTACCTAAATATATAGGGTGAGAATGTTCTGTGTAAATACCTTCTTTAAGCACCGTATCTCTGTTCTTTTTCATGAGTATCCAGTTTTCTGTAGCCCTTCCCAAGACAAAACCTGCATAAAATATAATGGAAACACTCATGAGCCTGAGTCCAAGTGTGTCTTGTATCGGTAGTTTCCCTGCTCCAATAACAATACTCAGTGCAGCGGCGGTAAACAATGCCAGTTGGACGATATTTGGTAACTTTCTTTTACCCATAGCCCTTATATTATAATGGAAATGAAGAATATAAAAAATTTCCTTGGGGGTTGGTGAATGTGAGACCATATTGGTACGAGGAGAGGACATGTCCCATATGTGGTAATACTTTTCAAATAAAAATTTTGCGGTCAGGATATGCATATAGGGTGCTTGCCATTGATATAGATATGTTCCCCCATGTTGAAGGGGAACATCCGGTTCTTTATGAAGTGGACATGTGCCCAAAGTGTGGGTATGCATACTACCGAAATGAATTTGATAAACCACCAACGAAGAACAAGACAGAGCTTATTAAGTTTCTCGTTAAAGTTCCTGCATCAGATAAGGCGATAGCGGCAAAACCTGATAGAGATCCCGAAGGGGCACTGAAAATATATCAATGGGTGTATCGCCTTTTGGAATTCACCAATGGTCCTAAACATAAGCTTGGGCTTACGCTTCATAAGATGGCTTGGATATATAGACTTATAGGTGATGAAAATAAGGAAAGAGAATACCTTGCTAAGGCATTGCAGATGTATGAAGAAGCTCTGTCAAGCACGAAGGAGCGATACTCATCTAGGGATATGTTTGTCAAAGTTATATATTCTGCTGGCGTTATAGCATATATGTTAGGTTATTACGAAAAATCTGTCAAATATCTTAATGACCTTCTTAAGCTGGAACAGGCTGGTCAGAAGTTGTCTCCAGTGATGCGTAAGCATGTATTTGATGTATGGCAGGACCTTAGAAGCAAGGTGGCATCTGCAAGAGATATAGATATTGGCGAGGACAAGAAAGAGGAGGAAGATGTTACAGAAGAGGCGATGCTTTCGGCCTTGAGAAATGCCTATCGTACACTCGAAGGTAAGCTTTCTGTCAAAGAAATGAATATATCCTCTGATAAGAAAGCTTTTTATACTCCACTAAAGAGATTTTATCTTGCAATGTCGCATCTTGCTTTCTTAGAGGATTTTAATAAGATAGATGCTGATAATTGGAAATCATTTATGAAAATTTTCTATCGAGTAATGGAATTTTTTGGTAGGACAAGTGCAAAGTATGCAGGAATATCGTCAGGTTACGAATTGTTATTTGATGGCAGAAATAGTTCTGCATGTATTGTTATTAGCCCTATAAGTATGGTGGAAGATTATGTGAAACAATGCGGTGGTCGTACTAAAAATATAATGGTAGTTGGTATAATTGAAACAGAGGAAGATGAAGCACTTGCTTCTAATCTTGGGTTTGAGGTGGTAGATGAAGGAATGTGGCTTTATGATGGACGCCTTTATCCGTGCCTTCTCTTCAAAAAGTGAGAAAGGGTGGTGGTGCAGATGAATGTGGGCATGGTAGTATTTGGTCTTAAAGATAAGTACATGGCTGCCCCAATTGAATACGTAAAAGAGATATTAAAACTTGATAAGATTACAAGACTTCCTAATGCACCAGTTATTGTTAAAGGTCTTATGAATGTTCGTGGAATACTTCTTCCTGTTGTAGATGGTAGAAAACTTTTTAATGTTGACGAAGATGAGGAGCTAACAGAAGAGCAGAAAAAGCAGATGCGTATACTCTGGGTATCCACCGGAAGAGAAGGAGAAGAAGATATAGGTATACTTGTTGACCATATACTTGGTATTTTATTTGTAGATGAAGAGGAATTGAAAGAAGTGCCCGAAGGAATGGAAGGTGCCGAAAAGTTCAAGGCAAGCCTTCTTTGGAATGATAAATTTGTGCTCATGATAGATATAGATAATTTGCTCAGAGGAAGGGGGGACGGTAGATGAGCGAAATAGATATAAATGAATACCTCCCTGTGTTTATTGACGAGGCAAGGGAATATTTGCAGATTCTCAATGATAAATTACTTATTTTAGAAGAGCATCCTGGTGATCTTGATGCTATTAGAGAAATTTTCCGTGCAGCCCATACATTGAAGGGTATGTCTGCTACTATGGGTTTTTCCCATATGGCAGAGGTTACCCATCTTATGGAAAGTGCCCTTCAGCCGTTTAGAGATAAAGAGGGGGCTGTACTTCCAGAAGAGCTCATAGATCTTTTGTTTAGGGTTCTTGACTATCTGCAAGCACAGGTTGATAATCTTGCAAACGGTGATGAGGTTGAACCTCCAGAGGAAGAGTTGTTAAATGCTCTCAAAGAAGCTGCATCGGGTAAGGTTCCAACAGGAACAACCTCTGCACCAGAAAAGAAGGAAGAGAAAAAAGAAGAGCCTGCTACTGAGTCTATCAAGTTTGAGCTTAATGATTATGACCTTTTGGTTGTAGAAGACGCCGTGAAGGCAGGTAATGTTGTTGCAAAAATACATGTTCGTATGCGTGAAGGCACTATGATGAAGAGTGTACGTGCATATATGGTTGTTAAGACCATTGAAGACCATGCAGGTGAGGTTGTCAAATCCGTTCCCCCTGCAGAAGATATAGAGCAAGAAAAATTTGATAGGGATATCTTCTTCCTGGCCATTTTCCCTCAGGGAACTAATGTTGAGGAAATAAAGAAGAAGATAGAGTCTATAGCCGAGATAGAGAGTGTTGAGGTAGAGGTTATACAAAATGTTGATGTTCTTAAGCAGTCAGAAGCTAAACCTGCTGAAGAGAAGAAAGAGGAAAAAACTGCAGAGTCGGTAGCACAGCCACAGCAGGCTGCTGCCAAAGAAGAAAAGAAAGATAAAGCTAAAGAAGAACACAAAGAGAAGCATCAGATAGAGCAGCTTATTCGTGTGCCACTGTCTAAACTTGACAAACTCATGAATCTTGTTGGAGAGCTTGTTATCTACAGAACAGAGCTTCAGGTTGCCAAAGAGAAAAACTCCCAGGAGGCTCTTGAGGGTGTTATTGAGCGTATAGGTAGGTCTATTATAGAACTGCAGAATGAAGTTATGTCTATGCGAATGACTCCTATGGCTTTTGTTTTCCGTAGATTCCCTCGTATGGTAAGAGACCTTGCCAAGCGATTTGGCAAGAAGGTCGAGTTTATTATAGAGGGTGAAGAGACAGAGATAGACAGGTCCATTCTTGATAAACTGGGTGATCCTCTTGTTCATCTGCTGAGAAATGCTATAGATCATGGTATAGAAACCCCAGAAGAGAGAATTGCCAAAGGCAAGCCTGAAGAAGGTCACCTTTGGCTTAGAGCATATGCAGAGGGCAACTATGTCTTCATAGAGGTTGAGGATGATGGTAGGGGTATTGATCCAGAAAAGGTTAAGCAGAAAGCTATAGAGAAGGGTCTTATATCCCCTGAGGAGGCCGAAACTCTAACGAAGAGAGAGATTTATGAGCTTCTATTTAGACCAGGTTTTTCCACAGCTGAAAAAGTTACCGATGTATCGGGTAGAGGTGTGGGTCTGGATGTTGTTAAAGCTGTTATCGAGCAACTGGGTGGCAGTATTGAGATACAGTCAGAATTAGGCAAGGGTACAAAATTCATTCTCAGATTGCCTCTGACACTGGCTATTATTACAGCCCTACTTGTTACTGTTGGTGATGAGGTATATGCCATACCACTGGGTAGTGTTGATGAGGTTGTTGAGAAAGATGAGCGTATGAAGAAGACTCAGGTTGGAGAAGTCTTCATACTCAGAGGAGACGTTTTGCCTGTATATTACCTCAAGGACATCTTTAAAGTACCAACAGCTGGTGAAGGACAGCATCTTGTTGTTGTCAGAAGTGCAGGTTCCCGTGCTGCCATAGTAATAGATGATCTTATTGGTCAGCAGGAGATTGTTATTAAGCCCCTCAAGGGTAAATATGTAGGTGTTCCTTATATCTCTGGTGCTACAATATTAGGTGATGGTACTATTGCACTGATTACCGATCTGACACAGCTGCTAATGGGAGGTAGAGAATAGTGGACTTTGATAAGCTAATAACCCAGAATCCCTTGTTTATAGATGCTTTTAGAGAGATTAATAATATAGGTTCAGGAAATGCTGCATCCGCAGTAGCGGCAATGTTAGGACAGAAGGTGGATATTACTGTTCCGTCTGTTATTGTAGAGAAGATTCCCAATGTTATAGAAAAGATTGGTTCTCCAGATGAACCGGCGTTTGGTGTACAGCTAACATATGATGGTGATCTTGACGGTGTTATCCTTTTGATATTTAAA